>DATFWO010000013.1:0-17826 GCA_035259205.1 Burkholderiales bacterium
TCGGGACCGAAGTTCGCCGCCACGGTGACGCAGACGGGATTCGCTTTCCTTGGGCTCGGCGCCCTGATACTGGTCGCCATGGTGCTGCCCATCCTGCTGATCGGGCTCTACGTGCTACGCATGCCGTTCGACCAGGTGGCCGGCATCGTCGCGGGTGCGACCGGCAATCCCGCGATTCTCGCTTACGCCAGCAAGCTCGCGCCGACCGACCGGCCGGATATCGGCTACGCGATGATTTTTCCGGGCATGACGATCCTGAAGATTCTGATCGTGGACATCGCTCCGGCCTTTTTCGGGGGATAGCCGACATGAGACTCTGGGTTGGAAATCTCTCGCCGGGGACCACCGACGAGGACCTGAGCGCCTTGCTGCAGAAATACGGCCTGCCGCCCTGCACGGCCATCCTGAACGTTCAGGGCGACGGCTCCCGCCCCGGCGCATTGGTGACGTTTACGGGCGTCGCATCCGAGGCGCTCTACAAGGCGGCGTTGCTGCTGGACGGCCTGTACTGGAAGCAGAGATCGCTTGCAGTACAAGTCTTCTTGCACTAATTGCGGTTTTTCCAGTGGAAAACCTCCTGACTTTCACACCGCTCGGAAGTAATCGCCAGGGCGCCGAAACCAGCGCTTCCAGCAAAGGCGAAGGAGCGAGTGCAGCACGCGGCTGGCTCGAGGGCAGGGTCGTCGAAAACCGGCACTGGACCGACACCCTGTTCTCGCTTCGCGTGCAGGGCGTGCGCCTTGATTTCGAGGCCGGGCAGTTCGGCCGCATCGCGCTCGACGTGGCGGGCTCGCGCATTGCACGGGCGTACTCCTTCGTCAATCCCCCGCAGGACCCCGTGCTCGAGTTCTACATGGTGGCGGTGCCTCAGGGACCGTTGTCGCCACGGCTCCGCGAGTTGAAGCGCGGCGACACGCTGTATGTGGCGCCCAAGCCCGCCGGGTTTCTGGTCCCCTCCGTGGTGCCGGACGGCGACACGCTGTGGCTCATCTCCACCGGCACGGGGCTTGCGCCGTTCCTGTCTATCCTGCGCACCGAGGCAACTTGGCGGCGCTTTGACCACGTGGTCGTGGTGCACGCGGTGCGCTATGGACGAGAGTTGCAGTACGGCGACGTGATCCGAGCGACGGCCGCTCGCGAGGTGACGATCGTGAGCCGCGAGCCGCATGCGGGCTCGCTTTCCGGCCGCATTCCGGCGGCGCTGCGCGACGGTCGACTCGAGGCGGCCGCTGGACTGCCGATAGGCTCGAAATCCCACGTCATGCTGTGCGGCAATCCGCAAATGCTGCGCGATGCGACCGCGGCCCTGAGCGAGCGCGGCCTGCGCATGAATCACCGCAACGCATCGGGGCACATGACGGTGGAAAGCTATTGGTGATTCCGGAGATCGGGCGCCCGCCGATGATCGTCATGCACAAGAAAATTCGAAACGCTGTTCGCTCGCCGGTGCCCGTCCGTCGCCGCTGCGATTGGCGTTGCCATTCCGCTGGTGTCAGCCGGCACAGTGCAGGCCGGGGGCGGCACACGGAGGACACCGGAGTTGCCCAGACTACTGCCATGAGTGACTTGCCTACCGTATGAACGCCGAAGAGATCGATGCCTATGTTGACCCTTGCTGCTTTGGCCCTTGCCGTATGTTCCGCGATCTCGTCGCTGCTCGCCCGGTGCCGCAGCGGCTGGCGTGACACGCCGGCACGCGATCTTGCGCAGCCGGTCAACTACTCGAGAACGTCGCCAACTGCCGATGCGCAATCCCTTTCGGCGGTACTTCGGCCTGGAGATGTCCTGCTCACCGATCGCAATACCCTCATGGCGGCGCTGGTGAGACTTCTTACCGGATCGACCTGGTCGCACGTGTCGATCTACGTCGGCCCGCTTGAAGGAGGGCCGGATCCCCGCTGCATCGTCGAAGCGCGCGTTGCAACAGGCGTCAGAGCGGCATCGATCTCGGAGTTCAAAGGGCAGCGCGTGCGCATATTGCGTCCCACCGGCCTGCGTGACGCCGACAGACACCGCCTCGTGGACTGGATCGTAGGCCGAATCGGAGACAAATATGATGTGGCCCACGCCTGGGCGCTGGCTGGACGATTGTTGCGGCTGCCATTGGTCACCCGGTTACTGCCGGCGCCCGGCTCGATAGCACGAGGCGCCACGCGCTTCGTTTGCTCCACCTTGCTGGCGCAGGCATTCGTGCTGGTCGGATATCCGATAGCCGCAACCCGGATTGCCATTGCCGACGCGCAGGCGTCGGAGCACAGATACGTCATTCCGCGCGATTTCGAAATCGCGTCCGGGTTCGAGGTCGTGAGGGCAAAACAGGTCGACTAGCCCTCATGTCTTCCTTCCTGAAATCGATAGCCTTGAAGCAGGGAGCAGGGGCACCCGCCACGCTCAAATCCCTGGTCGCGCTCACCCGGGCGGCGGGCCCGTACCTCGCCATCGAATTGCTGCTGCCCGGCGGCTCGGTCATCGCGTTGCTGATATGGCTCTATCGACGCTGGATGTAGGACCCGAATCCGGCGGTGTGCGGCGTTTCGCCGGTCCGGAGCGGGAGAAGGGCAGTCCGAACGACTCGCAGTCGGTGCGCCTTCAAAGCCTGGCGAGGTCCTGGTGCTGAAGGCAAGACGCAGCGTTGTCCCAATCACATTTTGCAAAGGAGATGATCGTGTTGAAGCAAATCGCAACAAGTGCGGCGTTGGTCGCGGTGCTGGTCGGAAGTCAGAGCGGTTCGGCGGTGGCGCAGAGCACCTATCAGCCCTCGGATACCCGGAATGCCCCCTCTGCTTCGGGCGTCAGTCAGGGGAATGTCGCAGCGGACCAGTGGAAATCAGGCTTTCCGCCGTCGGAAGGCGAGATCATGGACCAGATGAGGCTGCCTGCGCTGCAACGCTACCTGGAGAATCGACGCGTCGAACCCAAGCCGGTAGCAGGGTCTACGCGGCCTCAAGTCCCTGCCGGAGGTAGCGACTAGCGCGGCTGGATCATTGTGTACAGCGGCACTAGGCGATCCGGATGGAAATGGCTCTCGCGAGCGTCTTCACGGCCTGGCGAGGTCCCCCGTGCTGAAGGCGAGCGCGGCCGCAGCAGTGAAGACCGCGCTTCGGGTTTCCGTATCGGCCGTTTGCGCCTTTGTCAGCGCGGTCTGCGCGCTGGAAACGTCGAGGAAGGTTGCGACACCCCTGCGGTACGAGTCTATCGTCGCATCGTAGGAACGCTCCGAGGCGGCAAGCAGCGCCACCGCGGCTTCGCGCCGGGTCAACGCGACTTTGAAATCCTCGTAGGCTTTTACCACCTGCCGCACCGTCTGGTCGCGGGCGAGGTCGAGCTCGGCCTCGGCCGAGCGGCGTAGCGATTCGGCCGTGCCGAGCCGGTTGCGGCGCAAGCCGCCATCGTAAAGCGGCACCTCGATCGCGATCGCAGCGCCGTAGGCGGTCTCGTTCACGTCGGACCAGCCGGGGATGCCGTGGGTGCGCAGGCGACCGATGTTCTGGGCGAGGTCCCCGGTGACGACGATCCGGGGATAGAACTCCGACTGCGCCTTGCGGACGCCTGCCTCTCGCGCGCGCACCGTCGCCACGCGCGCCAGCAGATCCGGGCGTTGCGCGAGGGCGGTCTCGACCAGCTTCTCGGCCGTGTCTTCGACCTTGGCGGGCAACTGGCGGCCCGCGAGTCCGGCAACGCGCAGCGTCGTGGTCGGGCGCACGCCCATCGCCTCCAGCAGTGCCATACGCGCGTCGGTCTCGCCCGAGATCGCCTCCTGCAGCTCGTAGGCCGCGCGCGCAGTGCGCTCCCGCGCCTGCAGCACCTCGGGCAGCGTCGCCAGCCCGCGGCCGCGCCGCGATTCGGCAGCGTCCTGCAGCTTTTGCGCGAGCTCGAGCGCGGAACGCGCTACCTCGACCCGCCCCGCCACGGCGTTCAGGGCGTAGTAGGCTCGCGTGACATCGAACACGATCTTCTGGTGTGTCGCGTTGAAGCCGAAATTCGTAACGGCCAGCAGCTCCCGCGTAGCTTCGACGGTTGCCTCTCTGCCCCCGAAGTCGAAGAGCAGCCACTTCAACGTGAGTGCGGGCAGGAAGAACTGCGTGTCGGCGATGAAGAAGCCTTCGGGGGTCAAGACGGTCTTGGGAAGGGGTGCCGAGAATCGCTGGTAGGCCGCGGTGGCCTTGGCGGAAAGCATGGGCGCGTACGTGCTCTCGGCGATCCCGATCGCAAACGCCGCCTCGCGCGCGCGCTCCCAGGCGACGCGGGTCTCGGGATTGGTTCGTTGGGCGATATCGATCAGCTCGGCAAGCTCGTAGCGCTTGGCAGGGTCGATCACGGGCGGGCCTAAATCGCCTTCGCCGGGCGGGCGCGCAGCCTCGCGGTTTCCCGCCGATCCAGCGGAGTAGCGGGGAGTGTCGGGTACCGCCCACGGCCGCTCCGGCCCAGGCGCCAACGCAGGCTCGCCGCCGCTGGCGCCGCCTGCCGGCAAGGCGAGCAGCCCGGCCAGCATGGAGGCCACGATAGTACTCCTGCAAAGGAGTGGCTTGGCGACGATCCTCATGCGCTCGCTGCGGCCTGTTCAAGCACTTCGACCCGCTCGACGAGCTCTTCGAATAAGGCGAGCGCGCCATTTAATGGAGTGCCGGCGACGTCTGCGGAGGAGCGCGCGGCTGCGAGCGCGGCTAGGGCCGTGCGGAGACTGGTGTGTTCGGCGGCGGTGCCGGTCTCGATGCGGTCCGCGACTCCGGCAAACGCTGCGGCTATTGTGTGCCGGAGGGCCGTGCGCGCCGGATCGGCCGTTGCCTCGGTCCGGGCCGCGGCCTCAGCCTCGTAAAGCCGGTCGATAGCGGCTTGCGCGAGCAGGACACGGCGGGTGAGATCGAGCAGGCGCTCCATCCATCGATAGTGTTCGGCACCTCGCGGCGTGTAGGCCTCCGGCTCGAACGCGTACAGGCCGCTCAGCTGGTCCGCCTCATCGATCGAATGCCATGCGGCGGCGCGCAGCCGACGATCACCAGGGCCGAGAGCCAGCTCGCTCATGCGGCGCAGGGCCGCAACAAGCGACTGCCGCATCCTGTCCCCGGCGCGCTCGGGCCATACGTAAGCGAATACCAGGGCCATGACGGTGACGCCGAATACGACGCCGACGAACCGGTCGCGAAACTCCGTGACGTCCGTGCTCGGCTCGTACCCCTGCAAAACGGCGAGGCCGAAGGTGAAGGCGAGCTGCACGCCCAGATAGGCGGTCCGCTCGTTGCCCATTGCAATCCAGGCCGCGGGCGCGATGACGGCGGCGACCAGCAGCATGAGCGCGACGATGGAGGTCATGTGCGGCACGAGAAAAACGATGGATGCGAGCGCAAGCCCGCCGCCGATCGCGCAGCCGATCAGGCGGAGGGTCGCCTTGTGGATCGTCGCCCCAGCGCTCCCGAGTGCCACGATAACGCAGGTGATCATGCACGTGTGGATGCCGTTCCAGTCGACCGCCGTATACGCGACGTAGCACAACATCGCGGCCAGTGTGACTTTGAGCGCAAACTGGGCGTAACGTGGATTCGTGAAAGCGTCGGCCACGAAGGGCCCGCGGCTCCCGGCCGATTGGTCGCTTACCGGCCGCTCTGCGACAGGCAACTCACTGATGATCCGCTCCAGCTCAGCGAGGATCGGCGTAAGTGGCGAATGCGGGTCGTCGGTTTCCGCGGACGCGGGCGGCTGTCCTGGCGTCGCCAGCGTGCCGGTGGAAACCGCTGAAGCGTAGCGTTCACACTCGGCTGCAAGCCAGTCGAGACGATGTTTCTGGCCGGGAGACGGCTCGGCCGCTATGTTGGCGAGGAGCGCGCCCAACTCGACGAGCCGCTCCAGCAACTGGATCTTGGCCGTGCGCTCCGTTCGCAGGGGCTCGAGCGATGAATCGCGAACCTCCGCGAGCCGCAGGAGCCGGAGCAGCGGGGCGGACCCCTGCGCGGCGAATGCCGCGAGCGAAGCGCCGGCGCTTGCCGCTTCGGTACTCCCGCGTGGCGCTCGAATCAAGCGGGCGAGCGCGCGCAGGCGCCCGGCTGCCTCCCGCCGGAGCAGCGGTTCCGGATCAGCGGGCAGGAGCAGCAGGTTTATCCCTATCGTGATGACGACGGGATACACGAGCACCACCCACACCCACAGGACGCCGCGAACAGCGGACTCAGGCCCCGGGAAGAGGTCGACGTAGGCCTGGGTCACCAGGACGACGATGGCGCCGATGAACCCCACCGCTTCGACGGCGAAGACCCGCTGCATGAACATCCCGAGGAAGAAGAAGAGCGCCATCGCGGCGAGGCGCAGGGGGGGCTGATCGAAGGTGAACCGGAAGATGAGTATGGTGAGCGCGACGGCGAGTGTGAGCACGACGATGGCGGCGGCGCCGGCGACGGCGACGACGACCGAATTCTGCGTGGTGACGCCCGAGGTGAGCTTGGTGAGATAGATGACGATGAACAGCGACAGTGCGATCGAGGGTACCTCGAGCGTCATCGACGTGGCGAGCACGATCGCAGTTGCCACCACGATCCGGATCGTCGCGTTGAAGCGGCCGGGCGTGGGCGCGAAAATTTCGCGCAGCAGCGACGGCCACGACGCCGAGCGCTGTCCTGACAGGTCGAGGGCTGGCGCCGCGGCCGTCATGGAGGGCTCTTCGCGCTGTGCGCTGCTGCGCCCTTCTGCTCCTTGTTCCCGGGAGGTATCAGCGCGACCGCGGAGGCGCCGATGCGGAAGAGATCCGCCTGCGGCTCGTCGATGCGGATACGAACGGGGAAACGCTGCGCGACCCGCACCCAGTTGATCGAGCGCGGTACGCGAGGCAGGCCGTTCGCGCTGGCGCCTCCTTCCTCCGGAAACACCCCGAAGCCGATCGAGTGCACGGTACCGGCAAACCGCCGGCTGGGGTCGGACATCAGATACACCTCGGCCGCCATGCCCGGCCGGATCTCCTTCAGCGCGGTCTCGCGGAAGTTCGCGATCACGTACCAGTTCTGCGTATTGATCATCGTGAACAGACGCCGGCCGGTCGCAGCGAACTCGCCCTCGGCGATGTCGAGGTCGATCACGCGGCCGTTGAACGGGGCGCGCATCACGGTGTGGTCGAGATCGTACTCCGCCATGGCGACCGCCGCGCGCAACTCGCCCAGCTTCGCCACCAGTGCATCGACGCCGCTCACGCCTGCTGCCGCCCGCTCCGCGTCGCGCCGAGCAACCTGCAGCGCCGAGTCCGCCGACCGCTTCGCCGTTCGCGCCTGGTCCACCTGCTCGGGCGTCACGTATTCCTTGGCGAGCAGCGGCTCGATGCGGTCCAGCGTGTCGGCGGCCTGCCGCGCCTGGGCTTCGGCGCGGCCGATATTCGCCCGCGCGGCGGCGGCGCCAAGTTGTTGCGCCCTGACGTCGCGCTGGGAAAGCCCGATCTGCTTCTCGAGGCTATCGAGCGCAGCCCGAGAGCGCTCCAGCGTGTGCTGATAGGGAACAGGGTCGATCTCGAAGAGCACGTCGCCCTTCTTCACCGCCTGATTGTCCTGCACGCGCAGCCTGATGATGCGGCCGCTCACCTGGGGCGCGACACCGATCGTGTCCGCGCGCACAAAGGCGTCGTCGGTGCGCGGCGACTGGTCGAGGTAGTGGATCACATACACGATCAGGGCGATGGCCGCGACGACGATTGCCAGTCCCACGAACCGGCCGAGGTTGCGGCGGAGCCGTGGCTCAGGTGAATTCAAAGGTGGCTCAGGTGAGTTCGAAGACGGCTCAGGTGAGTTCGAAGGTGGCTCAGGTGAGTTCGGCGGATCGACCATGGGCTTACCCCTTGAAGAACGCCAGCCACGCTGCAAGCGTAAACGCAAGCGCCAGCGCTGGATAGACCAGCCCGCGCGGGCCGACCCAGGTGTCCAGACCGGCAACGACAAGCACCTGGCGGGCAACGAGCGCGAGGACGATACCGATGATGACGCAGAGCATCCACGACGGGAAAAAGGCGCCGAGGACATTCACCGACGGCGCGCGCTCGCACCCGCAGAGCGCCAGGACGGGCGCCAGCAGGCTCGCGCGGCGGATCCTCAGGTTGATGGTGCGCAGCTCTCCCATGCCTCCTCGGATTCTTGTGGGCCTCACAGGGAAATGCACTCTAGTTTCCGTGGATGTTCGGCCCGTGTCGAGTGTCCTGCGTATTGTGTCAACTGACGAAATTGATCGGCATGCGTGCTTGATAGCGCTGACAGCGCGCGTCGCCGGTGAGGCGATCGATTCGGCCGCCTGACTACGCTGGCGACGATCGGCCAAGGTTTGTGTGTCTTTTGACATAAAAAAGGGTTGCTGCGACAAGTTCCAGACCCACCCTGAATTCACGATGTGCAACCAGAGCCTGAGACGCCGCCGGTAACCAATTGGTGCGCTGTTTGAAGCTATTGATCGGCAACGTGAAAAGGGACATTTCATGCCAGGACCACAATACCGACTGCTGACTTGAAGGGACCGGCACGCTGCAACGCGTCAGCCGCCCGAAACTCAGCGAGAGGGGTTGCTGACGCCCAGACCGTAAACCCGCGAAAGGAGCAATGCGATGAACGTCAAGGAAGCAAAAGTGCGTCGGATGGCGCCGCTCTCCACACCAACCGGCCTTTCTGCTGACGCGGTCCGGGACATCTCCGGCGCGCTGAACGCGCTGCTTGCCGATACCTTCGCCTTGTTCATGAAAACCAAGAATTTCCACTGGCACGTCTCGGGACCTCATTTCCGGGACTACCATCTTCTGCTCGACGAGCAGGCTGAGAAGATCTACGAAACGACCGACGCGATCGCCGAGCGCGTGCGCAAGCTTGGCGGCACGACCCTGCGCTCGATCGGTCAGATCGCCCGGTTACAGCGCATCCGCGACAACGATGCCGATTACGTCACGCCGCTCGACATGCTCGGCGAGCTGCGCGAGGACAACATGCAGTTCACAGCGTCCCTGCGCGAGACGCACGAGGCTTGTGACGAGCACGGCGACGTCGCCACGGCGAGCCTGATCGAGAACTGGATCGACGAAGCCGAGCAGCGCGTCTGGTATCTGTTCGAGGCGGGACGCAGGGGCGAAGCCGCACAGCGCTGAGCAGCGAGCCAGATTCACCGGCTCGGGCAGTTCGCAGTCTATACGGTCAAAGGAGGCCTGCCGCCATGAGCGAGCACGGCAAGTTCGACCTGGCAGTGCCGGTCAATGTCATTGACCATCTGCTGGGGCCCGCGCATGCGCCCGTGACGCTCGTCGAGTACGGCGACTTCGAGTGCCCCAACTGCAAGCAGGCGGCTCCCGCCGTAAGGCTGCTGCTCGATCACTTTGCCGGTCGAGTGCGCGTCGTATTCCGGCACTTTCCTCTCGAGGAGGTGCATCCGCACGCCCTCCACGCGGCGCTGGCCGCGGAAGCGGCGGGCGCGCAGGGCAGATTCTGGGAGATGCACGACCTGCTGTTCGAGAACCAGGAGCACATGCGATCGCGTCAGGTTCGCGGCTACGCTGAGAAGCTGGAGCTCGACCTCGAGCGCTACGACTCGGAAATGAAGGACGAGCTGTACCTCCAGCGCGTGCGGGAGGAAATCAGCGGCGGAAAGCGCAGCGGGGTGCGCGCAACGCCCACGTTTTTCATAAACGGCAGGATTCGAGACGTTTCGTTCGGGCTTCAGGCACTGGCTGACGGCGTCGAAAGGGCCCTGCGTCAATCTTCGCAGCCGACCTGACCGCGTCTAATGCTGCGCTAGATCGGCAGGATCGCAAGACCGGCAGTATCACACTCAAGGACTGGCGTACATGGCGATAAAGAAACGCAAAACGGCCCCGCGCTCGCGTGCAACTACGGTACTACCCGCTGAGCGGTTGCCCAAGGGGATTGGGCAGAAGAGCGCCAGGGTGAATGGTGTAAGAATCAACTACAAGATCGGAGGCTCCGGGCCGGTCGTCGTGTTGCTGCACGGCTACGCCCAGACGAGTCATATGTGGCTGCCGCTCATGCCGCTGCTCGCTGCGACCCATACCGTCATTGCGCCCGACCTGCGCGGCATCGGCGGCTCGGAACGGACGAAGGACGGATACGACAAGAAGACCATGGCAAGGGACATACACGAGCTGGTGCACCAGCTGGGTCACGAGAAGGTGCAGATCGTGGGACATGATATCGGGTTGATGGTCGCCTATGCTTACGCTGCCCAGTTCGCCGCCGAAGTGGGCAAGGTCGTGCTGATGGACGCGTTTCTGCCGGGCGTCGGGGACTGGAAGCAAGTATGGCTGCTGCGCGATCTCTGGCATTTCCACTTTCGCGGCGAGACGCCTCTGGCGTTGGTCAAGGGGCGGGAGCGGATCTACTTCGAGCATTTCTGGAACGATTTTGCCGCCGACAGGAAGAAGTCCGTACCTGAGGCGGACCGTCGCCTGTATGCGGCGGCCTACGCGCGCGCGGAAGGCATGCGGGCCGGATTCGAGGTGTTCAGGAACTTCGAGCAGGATGCAAAGGACTTTGCGGCATTCGCGGCCACGAAGCTGGACATGCCATTTCTCGTGCTGACGGGCGAAAAAGCGTCAGGCACCTTCCTCATCGAGCAGGCGAAGCTCGTCGCGAAGGATGTGACCGGAATCGTGGTGAAGGGCTCAGGGCACTGGCTGATGGACGAGGCCCCCGACCAGGTCATTCCAGCGATCGTCGACTTTCTCTCGTAACTTCTTTTTTGCCGCTCGTCGAATCCATATCGCGGAGAACTCAAGGATTTCCTTAAAGGGAAATACATGGACAGGAGCCGGAGAGAAGTACTCAAGGCAGGGGTAGCGGGCGGCGCGTACACTTGGTTAGCCGGCGGGCTCACTGCGGGCGCGCAAGACAAGGAGATCTCGATGCTCGTGCTCAAAGGCGGCAAGTTCACCACCCTCGACAAGGCGCGGCCCGAAGCCACGGCGGTCGCCATCGCCGACGGGCGATTCTCCGCGGTCGGCAGCGACGCGGAGATCATGAAGCTCGCCGGGCCGAAAGCACAGGTAATCGAGCTTGGCGGACGGCGCGTCATTCCCGGCCTCATCGACAGCCATACGCATCCCATCCGCGGCGGCCTCAACTACAACATGGAGTTGCGCTGGGACGGTGTCCCTTCGCTCGCCGAAGCGATGAGGATGTTGAGGGAACAGGTGAAGGGAACGCCGCCGCCGCAGTGGGTCCGCGTGGTCGGAGGCTTCACGGAGCTGCAGTTCGCGGAAAAGCGCATGCCGACACTGGACGAGCTGAATGCCGTCGCGCCGGATACGCCCGTCTTCATTCTGAGGCTCTACGATCGCGCCCTGCTCAATCGGGCGGCACTCCGCGCGGCGGGCTACACCCGTGATACGAAAGAACTCCCGGGAGGCCTGATCGAGCGCGACGGTAGCGGTGAACCCACGGGGATGCTGATTGCCAAGCCCAACGCGCTCATTCTCTATTCCACCCTGGCGAAGGGACCGAAGCTCTCGCTGGATGACCAGATGAACTCGACGCGGCATTTCATGCGGGAGCTCAACCGGCTGGGCGTGACGTCGGTCATCGACGCGGGCGGCGGATTTCAAAACTATCCGCAGGACTACGAGGTGATCGAGCGGCTCGCGCGGGCCGATCAGTTGACGGTACGGATCGCCTACAACCTGTTTACGCAGAAGCCGAAGGAGGAGCTTGCGGACTTCCAGGGCTGGGCGAAGATCGTGAAGCCGGGGCAGGGCACCGATATGTATCGCCACAACGGGGCCGGTGAGATGCTGGTCTACTCGGCGGCGGATTTCGAGGATTTTCGAGAACCGCGTCCCGACATGCCACCCAATATGGAGGCCGATCTCGAGCGCGTGGTGCGCCACCTTGCTCAGGTGAGGTGGCCGTTCCGCCTGCACGCCACCTACGACGAGACCATCGGCCGCGCGCTCGACGTGTTCGAGAACGTGAACAGGGAGGTCCCGCTGAGCGGCATCCACTGGTTCATCGATCACGCCGAGACGATTCAGCCCCGCAACATCGACCGCATCAAGGCGCTGGGCGGCGGTATCGCCGTCCAGCATCGCATGGCGTATCAGGGCGAGGATTTCGCGAAGCGCTACGGCAAGGAATTGACGGCGGAAGCTCCTCCGATCAAACGTATCCTGGCGGCCGGAATCCCTCTTGGCGCGGGCACCGACGCGACGCGCGTGGCGAGCTACAACCCGTGGGTGTCGCTCTACTGGCTGGTGACCGGAAAGACGTTAGCTGGCACGGCGATGTATCCCACGGAGAATCGCCTCGATCGCGCCACTGCCTTGCGCCTGTGGACGGAGGCGAATACCTGGTTTTCCAACGAAGAAGGGAAGAAAGGCGCGATCAAGGCCGGACAGCTCGCCGACCTTGCGGTACTCTCGGATGACTACATGACGGTGCAGGAGGAGCGGATAAAGGACATCACGTCGGTGCTGACCGTGCTCGGCGGAAACGTCGTTTATGGCGGCGGCCCCTTCAGCAAGCTCGCGCCCCCGCTGCCGCCTGTCAGTCCCGACTGGTCCCCGGTCGGTCGGTTTGGCGGCTACTACTCGCGCGACAAGAGCGCAACAAGAAACATATCCGCTACGCTTGCAGCCGCCGTATCGGCCTGCGCTGTCCATGGGAGACAGCGGCAGTCTGCCTGGTTCGCCGAGATACCGGCCGCTGACCAGCGCGATTTCTGGGGCGCGCTGGGCTGCAGTTGCTGGATGGCATGAGCTCTCTCGAGAAGAGGCGGTGCAATTTGCTTCCTGTTCTGGGGGCTGTCAGTGCGCTCTTTCTTCTCCTGCTCAACGTGCCGGGCTATGCCCAGACCGGTGCGGCCGCGCAGGCATCTGCAGGAGCTACTGACAACGCAGTTCGTCCCTTTCGCGTGAACGTGCCGGAAGAGGCGCTCTCGGACCTCCGCGGGCGCATCAAGGCCACCCGCTGGCCCGATAAGGAAACCGTCACCGATCAATCACAGGGAGCGCAATTGGCCAAGCTCCAGGAGCTGGTTCGGTACTGGGGCAGCGGCTACGACTGGCGGAAGGCGGAGGCGCAGCTGAATGCCTTGCCGCAATTCATGACGAACATCGAAGGGGTGGACGTTCACTTCATCCATGTCCGCTCCCGTCACAGGAATGCGCTACCGGTGATCATCACGCACGGTTGGCCGGGATCCATCATCGAGCAGCTCAAGATCATCGGTCCACTCACTGACCCAACCGCGCACGGAGGCAGCGCCGGGGACGCTTTCGACGTCGTCATCCCCTCGGTGCCGGGTTACGGCTTCTCCGGAAAGCCGACCGGCACCGGTTGGGATCCCGACCGCATCGCGCGAGCCTGGGCGGAACTCATGAAGCGCGTCGGTTACACGCGCTATGTCGCGCAGGGCGGCGATTGGGGCACGCCCATCTCCAGCGCGATGGCGCGCCAGGCCGCGGCAGGATTGCTCGGCATCCACATCAACCTGCCCGCGACGCTGCCGCCCGAGGTCGTCCCTGCGCTCGCTGGCGGGCCATTGCCCGCGGGCATCTCCGACAGGGAACGCGAAGTCATCGAAGCGCTGAGGAAGTACAACATGACGGGGAACTCGGCCTACTTCACGATGATGACCGCGCGGCCGCAGACGGTCGGCTACGGCGCGACGGATTCGCCGGCAGGCCTCGCGGCGTGGATCCTCGTGCACCCCGGATTCTCGCAGTGGAGCTACGGCGCCGACCCGAATCAGTCGCCGACGAAAGACGACGTGCTGGACAACATCACCCTGTACTGGCTGACGAACACCGCGACGTCGGCAGCGCGGCTGTACTGGGAGAACGGCGCACGAGGCAGCGTCCTTGCTTCCATCCCGCAGAAGACCTCCGAGATCAAGCTGCCGGTGGCGATCACGGTATTTCCTGACGACGTCTATCGAGCCCCGGAAACCTGGGCCAGGCGCGCGTATCCCAACCTGAGCTACTTCCACGAGGTCGACAAGGGCGGCCACTTCGCCGCGTGGGAGCAGCCCGAGCTCTTCGCCGCCGAGCTGCGTGCCGCGTTTCGGCCGCTGCGCCAATAGGAGTTAAGCGTATGAGCAGCAAGCCCGACCTCGCCGGGCAGACCGCCGTCATGATCGGCGGCAGCTCGGGCATCGGCCTCGAGAGCCCTGCGTGCCATTTGGCGCACGACTGTGTCATGTGACACACCGAATGACCTCGGTGCCAATTGATACGAAGGTATCGGACCGATACCTTCGCTCGATGGATTCGCTCTGGTGGTTCTGGTCTGATTGCATCCCGTCCATCCAACCTGAAAGGGATCATCCATGAAGTGCAAGAGGATCTTGAAGATGGCAACGGCGGCGGCGGTGGTCTCCGCCCTGGGCGCGGGCGCTCATGCGCAGGACCAGTTCGACAAGTACACGCTGAAATCACCGGGCGGAATCGCATTCTCCGACTTCAGGGGCTACGAGGACTGGGCGGTGGTTTCCTCCGCCCGCACCGATGAAGTGCTCAAGGTGATCGTCGCCAACCCGGCGATGATCCAGGCCTATAAGGCCGGCGTGCCCGGCAACGGCAAGCCGTTCCCGGAGGGCTCCAAGATCGCGAAGCTCCAGTGGAGCTTCAAGAAGAGCAAGGAGGCCCCGTTCGTCGTGGACGTGCCGGACGCCCCCACGCAGGCTTTCCTCATCGAGAAGGACAGCAAGCGGTTTCCGAAGACCGGCGGCTGGGGATACGCGCTTTTCAACCATGACGTCAAGACCGGCAAGATGGCGGCCGACCCGGCACCCGTCGACTGCGGGCACACCTGCCACGTGGCGGTAAAGAGCAAGGACTACATCTTCCATCCGTATCAGAAGCGGTGAGCAAAAGCGGCCCGCATGAGGAGATCAACCATGGGTGAGAAGCGGATGTCTGGAGAAATCAATCAAGATCGTCGCCGTTTGGTTGGCGGGGCGGCGTTGGCGGTTGCTGCCGCGCAGCTCGGGATGGTTGGCGCAGCGAGCGCGCAATCCGGCACGAAGGCAGACAAGCGAAGCGCGAGCGCGTCCATGGGCCCCATCAAGCAGATCGAGGCCGGCGTGCTGAACGTCGGATACGCTGAAGCCGGTTCCCCCGGAGGAAAGCCGGTCATCCTCCTTCACGGCTGGCCGTACGACATCCATACCTACGTGGACGTGATGCCGCTGCTGGCGGCGGCCGGCTACCGGGTGATCGTCCCGTACCTGCGCGGCTACGGATCGACGAGCTTTCTTTCGCGCGACACCTTCCGCAATGCCCAGCCGACCGCGGTAGCCAGCGACGTCATCGCCTTGATGGATGCCCTGAAAATCGACAAGACCACCCTCGGCGGGTGCGACTGGGGCGCGCGGACCGTGTGCATCATGGCGGTGCTGTGGCCCGAGCGCGTCAAATCCATAGTGTCGGTGAGCGGCTATCTCATCGGCAACCAGGAAGCCGGAAAGATTCCGTTGCCTCCGCAGGCAGAGCTCGATTGGTGGTATCAGTACTACCTGGCAACCGAGCGCGGCCGGCTGGGCTACGAGAAGTACGTGCACGACTTCACGAAGCTCATCTGGCGCACCGCTTCGCCAAAATGGAAATTCGACGATGCCACGTTCGACCGCAGCGCGGCGGCGTTCAACAATCCGGATCACGTCGCCATATCGGTCCATAACTATCGCTGGCGGCTGGCGCTCGCGCAAGGCGAGCCGAAGTTCGATCCCCTGGAAAAGCGGCTCGCCGAAGCCCCGGTGATCGCCGTGCCGGCCATCACGCTCGAAGGCGACGCCAATGGCGCGCCCCACCCGGACCCGAAGAGCTACGCGAAGAAATTCTCCGGCAAATACGCGCATCGGGACCTGAAAGGCGGCATCGGGCACAACCTGCCGCAGGAAGCGCCGCGGGCATTTGCCAACGCGATTGTCGATGTAGACGCCTTCTGATCGGCGTCGTCAGGGAGAAAGTCAGATGACCAACCTCAACGTGAACGGGAAGCCACGCGATGTGGATGTACCGGACGATATGCCGCTGCTGTGGATACTCCGGGACGTGCTGGGCATGACCGGCACCAAGTTCGGCTGCGGCAAGGCATTGTGCGGCGCGTGCACGATCCATATCGACGGCAAGCCTGCGCGTTCCTGCATAACGCCGGCATCCGCCGCCGCGGGCAAGCAGATCACGACGATCGAAGGCATCGAGGCCACGCCCGCGGGCAGGAGAATCCAGCGCGCCTGGCTCGCGCTCGACGTGCCGCAATGCGGATACTGCCAATCCGGCCAGATCATGTCTGCCAGCGCGTTGCTGGCGAGCAAGCCCAAGCCGACTGACGCGGATATCGACAGTGCGATGGCCGGCAACATCTGCCGCTGCGGCACTTATTCGCGCATCCGCGCCGCGATCAAGCGGGCGGCGAGCGTTGCGCCCGGCGAGCAACCCGGTGCCGTCAGCAGGAAGGAGGGTTGAGATGAAGACTGCATTGACCGAAAACCGGGACGCCGTATCGTCCTCGCGCCGCACGTTTCTCAAGCTTACGGCGACCGCCGCAATTGGGGGCGGATTTGTGCTCGGGTTCGGACTCCCCGCACGCGGCGAGATACGCGACAGCCTTACCGCCGACGCGCCCTTTGCGCCGAACGCCTTCCTGCGCATCGATCGCTCGGGCAAGGTCACGTTCGTGATGCCCGTGATCGAGATGGGGCAGGGGACATATACCTCGCTGCCCATGCTGATTGCCGAAGAGCTCGAGGTCGATATCGACAAAGTGGCGATAGAGCACTCGCCGCCCGACGACAAGATCTATGCGAATCCGCTCATCGGCTTGCAGCTGACGGGCGGCTCGACCGCGGTTCGCGGCACCTACGAGCCCCTGCGTCGGGCGGGGGCGACGGCTCGCGTGATGCTCGTGACTGCGGCCGCCCGTCGCTGGAACGTAAACCCGTCCACCTGTCACGCGGAAAAGAGCGCCGTCGTGCACAAGGCTACCGGTCGCAAGCTGGACTACGGAACCCTCGTGGACGACGCGGCGAAGGTGCCTGTGCCCGAGAAGGTCGCGCTCAAAGCGCCGGCCGATTTCAAACTGATCGGAACGCCGCACCGGCGTCTCGACACTGCTGGCAAGGTGGATGGCAGCGCGAAATTCGGCATCGATAGCCGACTGACGGGAATGAAGTTCGCAGCCCTGGCCATTTCGCCGACCTTCGGCGGCAAGCTCGTCTCCGTCGATGAAGCCAGGGCGAAGGCGGTCCCCGGCGTGAGCCAGGTGGTGCGCCTGGACGACGCCATCGCGATCGTGGCCGTACATACCTGGGCCGCCAAGCAAGGTCTCGATGCCGCGGCGCCGAAGTGGGATGCGGGGCCGAATGCGAAGCTCTCCACCGCCGACATCGTAGCCCAGCTGGCCGCAGCTTCGGAAAAGCCGGGGGCGGTGGCGCGGCACGACGGCGATGCAGCTGGGGCCATCGCGCGGACCGCGGGCAAGCTCGAAGCGGTGTACCAGCAGCCCTTCCTGGCGCACGCGACGATGGAGCCGATGAACTGCACCGTGCACGTGACCAAGGGCGGGTGCGATATCTGGGTCGGCACGCAGATTCCGGGCATCACGCAGTCGGTCATCATGAAGGTGACCGGCCTGAAGCGCGAACAGGTGCGCATCCACAATCACCTGCTCGGCGGCGGGTTCGGGCGCCGCCTCGAGTTCGACGGGACGGTGCGCGCCGTGCGGATCGCCCAGCAGGTCGAAGGGCCGGTCCAGGTCATCTGGTCGCGCGAGGAAGACATCCAGCACGACATGTATCGCCCGTACTACTACGACCGCCTGAGCGCAGGCATCGACGCCCAGGGCAAGGCGGTAGCGTGGTCGCACCGCATCACCG
>DATFWO010000014.1:0-29816 GCA_035259205.1 Burkholderiales bacterium
AAGTCTTGCTTGTCGAAACGGCCCTCGGCGCGGCTGTTGGAGGTCAGCGGCTTGGGCACTAGCGCCTCGATGCCGGTCTGCTCGCAGCGCAGAATCTCTTCGCCGCTGAAGTAGCCACGATCGGCCAAGGCGGTGATCGAGATACCCGTGCCGCGTCCGCTGGTGGCCATTGAGCGAGCGTGCAGACCGCGGTGGACCTGAAGCATCACCTCATCGTGGCGCACGAGGTGACGAACGTGGGCCATGACCGAACACAACTGTCCACCATGGGAAATCGGGTCGCACTCCGCCGCCAGGCATCCGCAGCTATCGGGAAGGCTGATTTCGCTGCCGCGGACCGCTGCGTAAGATCGTTATTCGCTCGTTCACTGGCGATCCAGACTTTGGCTCCCTTTATCCAAAGGAGCCGAATATGGACTACATCGAAGTTGCTCCCCCTCTAGAGCTCACTCTGGCTGATGCGCCAACGCTTGGATACGAAATCCTAGCTGCTCCGCGCCAGGGGCTGATGCCCGTGCTGGGAGTGGTGCACCACTTCGGCGAGCTCCCGTCGGTCGTAGGACTGACCGCACTCCCTGCACTTGATGAAGTGAACGGTCTCCTCGGAAGCTTCCTCGAGGCTGCGCTCGTCGTTTCGACTCATGTCCAGTCTTCGATGTCCGCGTGTCTTGTGATGGACAACCTCCTCGAAATCGCTCAGGTCCACCATCGCTCCGCACTCATCGCATACACGTTTCACGTATTGATCTCCTGGACTGAATAGCACGCCGTGTCCACCAAGAGCTATTGCATCGTCTCGATGGACATGGAACCGATGCCGTTGACTCCTGACGGTCGCGAGAGTTCCGATGGCCGCGAGCTTACGAACAATTAAGTTTGAGCCGATTGGTCTGTTGGTGCGGTGTTGAAGCGTAGTCTCAGGTCTTTCGCGCAAGCTATTGCCGCACCAACCGATCCGCCAAGACTCCTGCCGATCCTCGACGTCAGATTTGGCCTCGCGATTCTCGGCCGGCCGCCGACGGAAACTCAGCGGGTAAGGCTCGCGTAAGAAAATGTTCTACAACCAGGCGTATCGTCTTCGTGCGGGCCAGGGAGGCGGGCATTCCGCGATCGGTTGTTTTCAGGGAGATTCAACATGAAAGAGCTCCTGCTTCCGCCTCCTGTCTTGCGCTCACGTCTTGCCGGCGTTGCCGCCATTGCTCTTGCGAGCGGCGGCGCTTGTTTCACCGCAAGCGCCGATATCATCCAGACCAATCTGGTCTCCGATATTCCCGGGCTGGCTACCATCACAGACTCGAGCCTTCACAATCCGTGGGGTGTTTCGCACAATGCCGCGAGCCCGTTCTGGGTCTCGGACCAGGGGACGAGTGTGGCGACCCTCTACAACGTGACCGCCGGGGGCGTCAGCAAGGCCGCCCTCACCGTCACCATCCCGAAAACGACGGCTGGACCTCAAGGACCCACCGGCCAGGTCAGCAACACTACTTCGTCGTTCCAGCTGAATGGCTCTCCAGCCCTTTTCATCTTTGCCAACCTGAACGGCACCATTTCCGCCTGGAACGGTGGCACGACAGCTACGATCGAAGCAACCACCGCCGGGGCGGTCTACACCGGTCTTGCCCTTGCGAGCACGGCCTCAGGACCCCTGCTCTACGCCGCCAACGGCGCGCAGAATCGCATCGATGTTTTTAACGGCTCCTTCGCGCCCATGAACCTCGGTCCCAACGCGTTCGTGGACCCCAGCGTCGGCGCGCTCGTCCCGTTCAACGTGCAGACCCTCGCAGGCAACGTCTACGTAACCTATGCGCCGGCGGGGCGTCCTGCCCAGATCGCGGCCCCCGAGGGAGCCGGCGCCGTTTCGATATTCGATACCAGCGGGAACCTGCTCCAATCGCTGATTAACGGCAGCAAGCTCGCGGCGCCATGGGGGCTCACGCTGGCTCCAACCGACTTCGGGCAGTTCAGCGGTGACTTGCTGGTGGGCAACTTCAGCTTCAACGCGAGCGAGATCAACGCCTTCGATCCACCGAGCGGGGCGTTCCTGGGAACGATTCCGATCAACACCGGCGGCAACGGGCCGGGCGGGCTCTGGGCGCTCATCGTCGGGAACGGCGGTAACGGCGGCCTCTCGAACACCGTTTACTTTACCGACGGGTTCAACGGCGAGGCAGACGGGTTGTTTGGCAGTCTGTCTGCCGTTGCCCCGGAACCTGCTTCGGCAACGCTGCTGGGACTGGGACTTCTCGGTCTCGGTTTCTTCAGGCGCAGGACATGAGCCGCTGCACGCAGAGCGCGTGAGGCACAGGCCCCGCTTCGGCGGGGCCGCTTATTTCTGGCGCTGGCTCGATGCAACGTGCCGACCCGCGCCGAGCGTGCTGAGGCTAAAGACCTACACGACGTAGCGTTTCCTTGACTGGAATTTCCCCTCCGGTCAGGACTACCATCGACGGGCTAAGTCGTCGGGGAATGAAGGGCATATGGCCTCTTCATAGTTTCCCCAGGGAGGGCTCGAGCGTTGCCTGATCCCGCTGCTCATCTCGATTCCGCCTGGCGCTCGCGCGATTTCGAAGCGCAGGTGTTGGTGGACCTTTTGCGCCTTTCCCGCCTGACGTTGCTGTACGGCGCGGAGGGCGCCGGCAAGACGACGTTGCTGAACACCGGCGTTCTGCCGCTATTGCGGCGTCGCGCCGACGATCGCAACGCCGCCCGCAGCGAGAAACCTAGGGTGGTGATACCGTTTCCCGATCGCCGCGCCAGACATGAAGCGATAGCCCATGGCGCCGAGATCGCAATCGTTTTCGATCGCTGGAGCGATACGCCACTCGCAACTCTCCAGGCCAGCCTTGTGGATGTGCTGCCCATCAAGAGCGCCCGTAGCGCCACGTCGCAGTCCCTGGCATGCAGCCTCGCAAGGTGGAACGAGGAATTCGGGCTGCGCTTTTTCATCATTTTCGACAGCTTCGAGCAGCATCTGGTCGCACCGCTCGAACGCGCAGGCATCGTTGAGTTCGACGAAGAGTTCGTGCGCATGATCAATGAGCCGGGGCTGGCCGTCCATTTCCTCCTTTCGGTGCGCGACGACGCCGAAGCGTTGCTTGACCGTTTCCGCGGACGGAGCAAAGGGTTCGGCGATGCCTTCTTGCGCCTGCCCAGCCTGCGCCACGCCACCGCGCAATCGCTCCCCCAAAATTCGCAAGTGCATCCACTCGCGGCGGTGGCCCCTCAGGTGGCGGCTTCAGAAACGCCGCCAGCAACGCGGAGCGCGTCCCCGCGGCCTTCGTTGGTTCCCGGCACCGCATCGACCGTGCTCCGCCCCGTGACGAGATGGAAAGCGTTGTTCGCTCGGGCAGGTGCACAGCGGGGCGCATTGGAGGCGAAGGAAGGCGCGTTGAGCCATGATCCGCCGCCCGCATCGACGGCAGGCGCACGCACCGAACCACATGCTCCTGTCGAGAACCCAATACCGCACACCGCGGCGGCGGAACGATATCCGCCGCGGATTGCACTTGCGGCCATGATCGCCGGGTTTGCAATGGCAGCGGGTTCAGCCTACTTCACGATCTACGGCTACCCGAGCAGCTCCAGCGAGAAGTCCGCGTCGAGCGCTACGGTCGCGACGCCTCCGGCCGCGCACACGGCGGCTCTAGCGCCGGTCGTCGCACCTGCGGCCAGTCCGGTGGATGCAGCTCAACCATCCTTCCTCGAGCAAGCTCCCGCAGTCCTGGATGCCGCGCCGCCACCACCACGCCCCCAGACACCGGACAAACGGCATCGGCCGACGCCTAAGGCCGTCGCTCGCGCTGCGCCGCCAGACATGGTAGCAGTGGCTACTGCGGTGGCGATCGATTGGCAAACTGCTATGCAACGCGACCTGGAGGTCTGCCGCCAGGAGACGTTTCTTGCGCGCGTCGTGTGCACAGAAAAGGTGAGGTGGAAGCACTGCGCGCCCGATCGCTGGAACGCTACGGCCGAGTGCGGCACTGGAACGCCATAGGTAGCTCCGCTGCTTGAAAGCGTCCGGCCGCGCCGCCGCGCCGTGCTGCGCGCCCTGCGCTGTTCGCCGGTTGCTACTGCGTTTCCAGCAGCGCCAGCAGCGCGGGATCGAAATCCTTTCGATGCCTGTCCAGGACCGGCCGCACGGCAGCGACGAATGCGGCCCGCCCGGTTTCAGTCAGCCGCACGATATCCAGCTCGCCAGGCACGAACTTCGCGAGTATCGCCGCGTCCTCCGCTGCAGCGAGGCGCCGCTGAAATGCGGTCGCTTCCAACGCCGCCCCGTCGACCACCGTCCGTATTTCTCGCGGCCAGTTTCGGTAGCGCGCCTCGTCGCAGATCATCGCGGATGCGCCGTAGAAATGCCCGGTAAGCGTGATGTGGCGGTGATGCTTGTGCACGCCGAAGTTGTAGATGTTCGTAAGCGGGTTATCCTGTGCCTGGACGCGGCCGCTGGCGATGGTTTCCGTGAATTCCTTGATGTCGATTGCGAGCGGCTCGAATCCGAGCGCGCGGAAGGCCTCCCCATGCAGCTCGCTCGTCTGCGTGCGAATCCGCAGACCCCTGCAGTCCTGCGGCTTGCTGATCGGCCGGACGCAGTTCGACAGATGGCGGAAGCCGTTGTCCCAGATGCCCAACAGGCGAAACGGTGAATTTTCCCGCATGCGGCTTTTGACGAGCTCACCGTAGGCCCCGTCGAAGGCGCGATAGGCCGTAACACGGTCCTCCACCAGGAACGGCAGCTCCAGTATCCTCAACTCGGTCACCGCCGTGGTGAAACGCACCGTCGACATGTAGCAGAACGACAGCTCGCCCTTCGCGACCATCTCCGGCAGATCGCCCGACGAGCGCCCCAGTTCGTCAAGGATGCTGCCGATCAGCTGAAAGTCCAGGGCGCTGCCCAAGCGCTCTTTGAGCAGCTCACCGAAATACGAGGCCGCCCGGTTGTGTATCGACGCCGGCTTCTGGTAGCCGCCGAATTTCATCACGATCATGATCGCTCCCTCGCGGCCTGCCGGACTCGCTTCCACAAGCGGGCAGCGTGAGAAACGCCGGTCGTATCAGCTTGTCGCCGCCCGGACAGCCTGTATCATGCTCCCCTTCCGATCGCGATAAAGCGGGCGCAGAAGGCCCGCTGCATTCACCATATGGACCTCCAATTGAATGGCAAGACTGCGCTCGTCACCGGCGCTTCCCGCGGCATCGGTCGCGCCGTTGCGCTGGGGTTGGCACGTGAGGGCGCGAAGCTCGTCATCGCGGCGCGGCGCGTCAAGCTGCTCGAGGAGGTGGCGGGCGAAATCGTGTCTGCCCGCGGCGCAGAGCCGCTGATCGTCGAAGCCGATCTCTATCCGGAGGGGGCCGCCGAACAGCTCGCCGAAGGTGCCAGGCAGGCCCTGGGGCGTATCGACATCCTGGTGAACGCGGCTGGCGGCAGCCGTCCCTTTCCGTTCGAGGCCACCAAAGAGCAGTGGGCGGAGGGGATACTCGTGAACTTCATCCGCCTGCGCGAGCTTACGCACGCGGTCCTGCCGGGGATGATGACGCGGCGCTGGGGCCGCATCGTCAATATCACCGGCAGCTCCGAGCCGCGCGGCCTCAATGCAGCGAACTCGGCGAAGGCTGCCGTACACGCGTGGGCGAAGGGCCTCTCGCGCGAGATGGCAAAGCATGGGGTCACGGTCAACTCGATACAGCCGGGCCGCATCATGAGCGAGCAGATCGTGCGCATGCACCCGACGGGAGAAGACCGGCGGCGCTTTTCCGAGGAGCACATCCCCATGGGACGCTTCGGCGAGGCGGAAGAGCTCGCCAATCTGGTCGTTTTTCTCGCCTCGCCACGCGCGAGCTACATCACCGGCACGGTCATTCCCGTCGACGGCGGCATGAGCCGCTTCGCGTTCTGAAGGATAAGCTCACGCCTATTCCACCTTGATTCCCGCCTCCTTCACCACGCGCGTCCACTTGGCGATCTCGGTCTTGATGTAACGCCCGAACTCTGCCGGTGCGATGCCGCCGATCTCGGTGCCTTCCGCCAGCAGCCGGCCTTCGATTTCGCGGGAGTGCAGCGCCTTCACGATCTCGGCGTGCAGCCGCTCGACGATGGGTTTCGGCGTCATCGCCGGCAGCACCACGCCCTGCCACGAAGCAGCTTCAAAGCCCGCCACGGTGTCGGCGATGGGCTGAGCTTCCGGCCAGGATGCGAGCCGCCTCAAGCTCGTCACGCCGAGGATGCGCACCTTTCCGGCCTTGGCATGGGCCAGGGTCACCGCCGGCTGGGAAAAGGTCATTTGCACCTGTCCTGCAATCAGGTCGGTCATCGATGGCGCAGCGCCCTTGTACGGTATGTGCACCATGTCGATCCGGGCCATGCTGCGGAAATACTCCAGCGCGAGATGCGCGCCGCCGCCGGTGCCCGAGGAGGCGAAATTGAGCTGTCCCGGCCGGGCTTTCGCAAGCGCGATGAATTCGGCCGTCGATTTCGCGGGCACCGACGGGTGCACCACCAGGAAATACGGATTGGACGCCGTCAGCGTGATCGGCGCGTAATCCTTGAGCGGGTCGTACGGGAGCTTCGGATTGGTGGCGACATTCGTGGCGAGCGTGCTGATTGTGCCGAAGAACACCGTGTAGCCGTCTGCCGGCGCGTCCCTGGCCATGACTGCGGCGATGACGCCGCCGCCTCCCGCCCGATTGTCCACGATGACCTGCTGGCCGAAGCTCTCGGAAAGCTTCTGGCCGATCTGGCGCGCCAGGATGTCCGTTGCACCGCCGGGCGGGAATCCCACCAGCGCGCGGACAGGCCTGCTCGGATAGGGCTGTGCGGCGGCGATCGCCGGTGCGAGCGCAACGGGCGCGAGACACGCATAGAGTGCGGTATTGCGGATCACCCTGTTCGCGTTGGAGCAGGCGCCGCCTGCCTGCGCCAACGGCTTGAGCAGCGGCGGCCGCCTCGCTTCGGCGGCCGTGACGCGATGGCGGCTCAGCAGCTCACCTTTCCGTCACGGCCGCCCGGATCTGTTCCAGCGCACCGGGATCCTCTATGGTGGTGAGATCGCCCGGATCGCGCCCTTCGGCGAGCGCCTGTATCGAACGTCGCAGGAGTTTCCCCGAGCGCGTCTTGGGCAGCAAGGTCACGAAATGCACCCGCGAGGGCCGCCCGATAGCCCCGAGCTGCCGGTCCACCATCTCGAGCACTTCCTTTTCCTGCGCGGCCCGCAATTCGGGCGTGGCGCATTTCGCCGAGTCCTTTAACACCGCGAACGCAAGCGGCAGCTGCCCCTTGAGCTGGTCCGCGACGCCGACAACGGCAACCTCTGCGATATTGGGATGGGCCTGCACGGCTTCCTCGATCTCGCGCGTACCCAGACGATGTCCGGCGACGTTGATGACGTCGTCGGTGCGACCCAGAATGTAGTGGTAACCCTCGTCATCGCGTATCCCCCAGTCGAAGGTCGAATAGACCTGTCGATCGCGGAAGCTGCCGAAATAGGTCCGGACGAAGCGCTCGTCGTCGCCCCACACGGTGGACATGCAGCCGGGCGGCAGCGGCGGCACGATTGCGACCACCGCTTTCTCGTTGGGCCCAGCCTCCGCTGCATCCGATTCGCGCAGCAACTTGAGATCGTAGCCGTAGACCGGGAAGCTGGGGCTGCCGAGCTTGAGCGGCGTTGTTTCGACGCCGGGCACGCTGGACAGGATGGGCCAGCCGGATTCGGTCTGCCAGTAGTGGTCGATGACCGGCTTGCCGAGCGCCTCGGTGAACCAGCGGTGCGTAGTCTCGTCGAGCGGCTCGCCGGCAAGGAATAGATGCTTGAGCGAGCTCAGGTCGAATTTCCTGATGAAGGCCGGATCCTGCTTTTTCAGAACGCGGGCCGCCGTTGGAGACGAGAACATGACGTTCACCTTGTGGTCCGCCACGATCTTCCACCAGATGCCGGCGTCGGGCCGGATCGGCAAGCCCTCGTACATCACGGTCGTCATGCCGTAGATGAGCGGCCCATAGACGATGTACGAATGCCCCACCACCCAGCCGATGTCGGAGGTGGTGAACATGGTTTCGCCGGGATGGGCGGCATAGATGTGCTTCATCGAGGACGCGAGCGCCACTGCGTAGCCGCCGGTATCGCGCTGGGCACCCTTGGGCCGCCCAGTGGTCCCCGAGGTGTAGAGGATGTAGGACGGCTCGTTCGACTCCAGCCAGGCTATCGGTACATCGTCGTTCATGTGCGATGAACGCAGCACAGCGTAGTCGAAGTCGCGTCCCGCGGTCAGCTCGAGCGCCGCGTCGAGCCCGCGATTGAAGACGATCACGTGCTCCGGCGGCGACTTCGACAGGCGGATCGCCTCCTGGTACATCTCGCGATAGAGGATCGCGCGCCCGCCGCGCAATCCGCCGTCGGCTGTCACCATCAGCTTGGGACGAGCGTCGTCGATCCGGGCGGCGAGGCTGTGCGCTGCAAACCCTCCGAACACCACGGAATGGATGGCTCCAAGCCGCGCACACGCCAGCATCGCGAACACGGCCTCGGGCACCATCGGCATGTAGATCAGGACCCGGTCTCCCTTCCCGACGCCGAGCGAGCGGATCATTCCGGCGCAACGATTGGTCTCGGCGTGCAGCTCCCGGTAGGTATAGGATCTCTCCTGGCCGGTCTCGGTGGAGATATAGATCAGCGCCTTCTGTCCTCCGCGCTGCGACAGGTGGCGGTCCACGGCGTTGTGGCAAAGATTGGTGTAGCCGCCGACGAACCACCTGGCAAAGGGCGGCCGGCTGTAGTCGAGGACCCTCTCGAACGGCCGGTGCCAGTCGACAAGCCGTGCCTGCTCCGACCAGAACTCGTCCTTACGCTCTATCGAGCGCCGATGGAAATCCTTGTATGTCCCCATTGTCCCCACCTTAGTGACTGGTGACTCGTGGCTGATCGCTGGTGACTGATCAGGCGTCCCTGGTGCTTCGTGACTGAGGACCTGAAGGCGTGAAGCGCACGGTGAGCAACTGGTACGCATTATCAGTCACGCATTTCCAGTCACGAATCATCAGTCACGTCCCATCAGTTACGAGTAATCAGTCAAAGTTTGACGACCGCTCTCCCGCGGATCTGTCCCTTCAACATCCGCTCGAAATACCCGGGCAGGTCGTCGAGGGTGATGGTGTGCGCGATGTCGCCGAGGTGACGTGGTTTCAGGTCGGAAGCGAGGCGGCCCCACACCTTGCGACGCAGTGCCATCGGAGTCGCAGCCGAATCAACGCCAATGAGGCGTACACCGCGCAGTATGAAAGGCAGTACGGTCGTCTTGAATTCGATGCCGCCGGCATTGCCGAAGCTGCCGATCACCCCTCCCTGCTGCATGGTCCGCGTAAGCCACGCGAGTTGCTCCCCGCCTACCGAATCGAATGCCGCCGCCCACAGCGTTTTCTCGAGCGGGCGCGTGCCCATTTCCAGCGCCCCGCGCGACTGGACCTCGGCAGCCCCGATTCTCTTCAGGAATTCGTGCTCCGAGTCCTTGCCGGTAAGCGCGACGACGCGATAGCCGAGCCCCGCCAGAATGTCGATAGCCAGGCTCGCCACGCCTCCCGTCGCCCCGTTTACCAGCACCTTGCCGCGGTCGGGCGCCATCCCGTTCAGCTCGAGCAGCTCCACTGCCAGTCCCGCGGTGTAGCCGGCGGTCCCGAGCGACATCGCCTCGAGCAACGTCAGCCCCTTCGGCAGCGGCACTACCCAGTCGGCCGGCACACGGCAGCACTGAGCGTATCCGCCGTCGTGGGCGACGCCGAAGTCGTAGCTCGTGCAGATCACCTCGTCGCCCGGCTTGAACCGGGTATCGCTCGAAGACGTCACCGTGCCCGCAACGTCTATCCCCCCGACGAGCGGGTACTTGCGGATGATCTTTCCGCCGGTCCCGGTAGCCGCCAGCGCATCCTTGAAGTTCACGCCTGAATACGCCGCCTCGAGCACGACCTCGCCCTGCGACAATTCCTCGAGGCTGGCATCGACTACGCGGCCGACGACCTTGTCATTCTCGTTGAATATCCGGAATGCCCTGAACGCGGCCATGGCTGATTGCGCTTCTAATGGCCCGTCCGCGGCTGGCTGAGATAGTCGCGCGTCTGCATTTCTGCGAGCCGGCTCACGGTGCGCTCGAACTGGAAGATCATGGCCTTCAGTTGCGGATCCTCCGGGCGGCCATCGCGCAGCAGCAGCTGCTCGGCGGGCGCTTCGCCGGAAACGATGAGCTTCACCCGCTGATCGTACAGCACGTCGACGAGCAGCGTGAAGCGGCGGGCTTCATCCGCGCGTTCCAGTCCCATGCGCGGCACGTTCGAAACGATGATCGTATGAAAGCGCTTGGCGAGGTCGATATAGTCGTTCTGCGAGCGCCCCCAACCGCAGATCACCCCGAAGTCGAACCATACCACCCCTCCCGCCCGGTGACGATAAGGTATCACGCGCCCTTCCACGTCGAGCTCGTGAAATTCCTCCTCCACTTCGGCGATCTGCCGGAACGCGTCGAGCAGAGCCCGGTCGGTCTCCGGCGTCAGGGGGAAGTGGTAGGTCCTGACCTGCACCAGGGCCAGCTTGCGGTAATCGATTCCCCCGTCCACGCGCAGGACGTCGAGACGTTCCTTGATTAACTCTATGGTCGGAAGGAAATCTTCGCGCTTGAGCCCGCCCTTGTAGAGCTCGTCCGGCGGGTAGTTCGAAGTCATGCAATAGACGACCCCCTGCTTCATGGTCCGCATGAAGAGACGCCCGAGCAGCATCGAATCCGCGACGTCGGAAATCGCAACCTCGTCGAAGCAGACCAGGCGGTAGCGGCGGGCGATGCGCTCGGACAGCGTATCGAGCGGATTGGCGGTCCCCTTGAGCTCGTCGAGCTCGCGGTGGACATCGCGCATGAAATGATGGAAGTGGACCCGCCGCTTGCGCTCCAGCGGCAAGCACCGATAAAAGCTGTCCATGAGGAAAGTCTTGCCGCGGCCGACGGCGCCCCACAGGTACACGCCGCGCGGCAGCGGCGGCCGTACCACCAGGCGGTGCAGCACCGTGCGCCGGCGCCGCTTGTATTCCGACCATTCCTCGTAGAGGCGCTGCAAACGCGCCACGGCCGCGTACTGGGAATTGTCCCGCGTGAACCCTCTCTTGCGCAGCGCGTCTTCGTAGAGTTCCAGAACGGAGGCGGGCTGCGGTGCGGCGGCTATTGCCGGAGCGTATGTTCCCAGAGCCTCTTTAGCCATCGACGACACGCTCCCGATCGTCCGCAGCCGCTCTTATGTCGATAGCAGAGCCTGGTCTCACTATCGGAGCATGCCCCGCTGCCATTTTTTCGGCCGCCTGACGACGTCAGGCGTTGAGGCTGCGCTTATCGACGGCGAGCGCTGCTTCTTTCATCGCCTCGGACAGCGAAGGATGGGCATGACAGATGAGCGCGATGTCCTCCGCTGCGGCGCGAAACTCCATGGCCACGACGGCTTCTGCGATCATTTCGGAGGCCATCGGCCCGATGACGTGGACCCCGAGCACCCGGTCGGTAGCGGCATCGGCAAGTATCTTCACGAACCCGCGCGTGTCGCCCAGGGCCCGCGCCCGGCCGTTCGCCATGAATGGGAACTGTCCGGCGCGATACTGGGCGCCTTCGCTCTTCAGCTGCTGCTCGGTCTTGCCCACCCACGCGATTTCCGGTGAGGTGTAGATCACCCAGGGAATGGTGTTGAAATCCACGTGCCCCTCGTGCCCCGCAATCCGCTCCGCAACCGAAACGCCTTCCTCCTCCGCCTTGTGGGCAAGCATCGGACCGCGCACCACATCGCCGATCGCCCAGACGTTGGCGAGATTGGTGCGGCAATGGCCGTCGACCTCGATGAACCCGCGTTGATCGAGCTTGAGCCCGACGCGGTCCGAGCCCAGGCCCGCGGTATTCGGAACCCGCCCGATGGAGACGATCAGGCGCTCGCACTCAAGCTTCCGTTCGCCGCCCCCTTTTGCCGAATATTCGACCGTTACGCCCTTCGGGCCGGTGCTGACGCGGGCGATCGTCGCGCCCAATACGATGTCGAGGCTTTGCTCCTTCGTGAATATCTTCCAGGCTTCCTTGGCCACCGCGTCGTCAGCAGCGGGCAGGAACGCCTCCAGCGCCTCCAGGATCGTGACTTGAGCGCCGAGCCTGCGCCACACGCTGCCCAACTCGAGCCCGATCACGCCGGCGCCTATCACGCCCAGCCGTTTCGGTACGTCGGGAATCGCCAGCGCTCCGGCATTGTCGAGCACGAGCTGATTGTCGAACGCGACTTCCGCGCCGTTCACCGACAGGGCGCGCGGGTTGGATCCGGTCGCGACAATGACGTGCCTGGCCGTGAGCGACTCCGCGTTGTTGCCCTGGACCCCGATCTCCCAGCCGCCTGCCTTCCCGCCTGCGAATGCGCCGCGGCCGTGGAAGAACGTCACCTTATTTTTCCCGAACAGGTAGACGATCCCGTCGTTGTTCTGGCGCACGACCTTGTCCTTGCGCTTGAGCATCTGCGCGAGGTCGAGGGCCAGCCCCTGCACCCGTATGCCGTGGTCGGCGAAGGCGTGCCCGGCATGCTCGAAATTCTCCGAGGATTGCAGCAACGCCTTGGAAGGTATGCAGCCGACGTTGGTGCAGGTGCCGCCCAGGGCGGGTTTCCCGTCCGTCGTCGACCACTCGTCTATGCATGCCGTCTGCATTCCGAGCTGGGCCGCCCGGATCGCCGCGACATAACCTCCCGGCCCGCCGCCGATGACGACTACGTCGAACTGCTTGCTCATCGCGGCGGTGGCTCGTGACGCGTGAGTCGTGACTCGAAGAGGTTTTGCATGGCCTGTAAAGCGCTAGTCACCAATCACGTCATTAGATGTCCAGCAGCATGCGGGCCGGATCCTCGAGGGCTTCCTTGATCGCGACCAGCGACAGGACCGCTTCGCGCCCGTCGATGATGCGGTGATCGTACGACAGCGCAAGGTAGTTGATGGGACGGATGACGACCTGACCGTTCTCGGCTACCGGCCGATCGCGGGTTGCGTGTATCCCGAGGATCGCGCTCTGGGGCGGATTGATGATGGGCGTGGACAGCATGGACCCGAATACGCCGCCGTTGGAGATGGAAAACGTACCGCCCGTCAACTCCTCGATTGTAAGTTTCCCGTCCTGGGCGCGCTTTCCGAAATCCGCGATCTGCTTCTCGATGTCGGCCAGCGAGAGCTGATCCGCATTGCGCAGTATCGGCACCACGAGGCCCCGCGGACTGCCAACCGCGATGCCCACGTCGTAGTAGCCGTGGTACACGAGATCCGTGCCGTCGATGGACGCGTTGACGACCGGGAACTTCTTGAGCGCGTGCACGACCGCCTTCACGAAAAAGGAAGTAAAGCCGAGCCGCGCGCCGTGCTCTTTCTCGAAGCGATCCTTGTAGCGGTTGCGCAGGTCGACCACCGGCTGCATGTTCACTTCGTTGAAGGTGGTGAGGATAGCCGCCGTGTGCTGCGACTGCACCAGCCGCTCCGCGATACGGGCGCGCAGGCGTGACATCGGCACGCGTTGTTCCGGACGCTCCCCGAGCGCGCCAAGATCGACCGCCGGAGCAGGAGCCCGCTGCGGCACCAATGCCGGGGCCGAGGGCGGCACCGCCGGCGCCTGCGCGCCGCCCGCCACCGCATGCAGCACGTCCTCTTTCGTGACGCGACCGCCGCGCCCGGTTCCGGCGATGGCAGCCGTATCCACCTGCCTCTCCGCAGCGAGCCGCTGCGCCGCGGGCATCACCGCGGCGCCCTCTGTTTTCGGCGGGGATTTAGGCCGCGCCTTCTGCTCCGTTTCAGCCGCAGCGGGCGCCGCTCGTGCTGCAGCCTCGGTGTCGATCTGCGCGATGATCTCGTTGCTCACCACGGTGGCCCCATCGGCCTTGATGATTTTCACGATGACGCCCGAGTCCGGAGCGGGCGTCTCCAGCACCACCTTGTCGGTCTCGATGTCCACCAGGTTTTCGTCGCGCTTGACTGCGTCGCCCGGCTTCTTGTGCCATGACAGGAGCGTCGCCTCCGCGACCGACTCCGAAAGCTGGGGCACCTTGACTTCGATCAGCATGCGGGCTGTGCTCCAGGACTATTTCCCGCCGGCGCGGCAAATAGTCCTAACCTGGAGGATATTATGGGAGAGCGTCGTGAAATCGCCGGTTCAATCCGGGTCGCCGGTCGATGCTTCATTCTAGGACAGCACACACGTGCTGCAAACAATCGAGTACGTATCCATTCAATTAGCGGCATTTCGTCGCGACAGCTGCGAAATGCCGCTTATCTGACTCCATCTTGGCGCGAGACGACCCCCACGCTCAACGCCAGATCCACTAGCTCCTTCTGCTGGCGGTCGTGAAGCGACTTGTAGCCCACTGCCGGCGCCGCCGACGAGTCGCGCCCGGCATAGATCAGCTTCTGGTGCGGCAGCATGTGGCGCTCCAGATAGTGCTGGATGCGGTGCCATGCGCCCTGGTTGCGGGGCTCTTCCTGGCACCACACGATTTCGGTCGCCGTCTTGTAGTGCTCGATCTGCGCCTGGAAGTCGTCGTGGGCAAACGGATAGAGCTGCGCGATGCGCACCAGCGGGAGATCCTTCAATCCCCTCGCCTTGCGCTCCGCCCTCAGGTCGTAATAGACCTTGCCGCTGCAGCACACCACGCGCTTCACGTTGCCGGGATCGATGTCCTTGGCCTCCCAGTCCTCGTTGACCGGCTTGAACTTGTCGGTCGCAAATTCCTCAAGGGGGGAGACCGACTCCTTGTGCCGCAGCAGGCTCTTGGGAGAGAAAATGATCAGCGGCTTGCGGTAGGGACGGATCATCTGCCGCCGCAGCAGGTAATACATCTGCACCGGCGTGGCCGGCACGCACACCTGCATGTTGTAATCGGCGCACAGTTGCAGAAATCGCTCGATCCGGCCCGAAGAATGCTCGGGCCCCGCACCTTCATAGCCGTGCGGCAGCATGACGGTAAGGCCGCTCATGCGCCCCCACTTGACCTCGCCCGAAGCGATGAACTGGTCGATCACGACCTGGGCGCCGTTCGCGAAATCACCGTACTGGGCTTCCCAGACAACGAGCTCGTTGGGGCCCGATGTGGCGTAGCCGTACTCGAAACCGAGCACCGCCTCTTCCGAGAGCACCGAATCGATGATGACGAAATCGCCCTGCTTCTCCGCGACATGCTGCAGCGGCACGTGGGTACCCTGATCCCAGCGCTCGCGGTTCTGGTCGTGCAGCACGGCATGCCGGTGAAAATACGTCCCGCGCCCTACGTCCTGGCCGGAGATCCGCACCGAGTAGCCTTCGTTGAGCAACGTCGCATACGCAAGACATTCCGCCATACCCCAGTCGAGCGGCAGCTTACCTTCCGCCATCAGGCGCCGGTCGGACATGATTTTCTCGACGCGCGGGTGCAGCTTGAAATTGGAGGGAACGCTCGCGATTCTGGCGCCGAGCTGCTTCAAGAGATCGAGCGGCAATCGCGTGTCGTCCTGCTCGTTCCATTTGGTGCCCATGTAGGGCTTCCAGTTGACCTCGAACGGCGGCTTGTAGTTCGACAGGATCGTCTTGTTGGTGTGATAGCCGGCATCGAGCGCGCTGCGGTAGGTGGTGATCATGGCTTCCGCGTCGGACTCGGTGATCACCCCTTCCCCGACAAGCCGGTCGGCGTAGATCTTGCGCGGGGTCGGGTGCTGATGGATCTTCTTGTACATCAGCGGCTGGGTAACCATCGGCTCGTCCTGCTCGTTATGCCCGAGGCGGCGGTAGCACACGAGGTCGATCACCGAGTCCTTATGGAATTTCGTCCGGTAGTCGAGCGCGATCTCGGTCGCCAGGCAGACGGCCTCGGGATCGTCACCGTTTACGTGGAAGATCGGGACCTCCAGCATCTTGGAGACGTCGCTGCAATACAAGGTGGAGCGCGCGTCCCGTAGATCAGACGTCGTGAAGCCGATCTGGTTGTTGACGATGATGTGCACGGTTCCGCCGGTGCCGAAGCCGCGCGTCTGGGCCAGATTGAGGGTCTCCATGACCACGCCCTGCCCCGAATACGACGCGTCGCCATGGATCAACACCGGCAGTACCTGGCTGCCATTCTTGTCGCCGCGACGGTGCTGCCGGGCGCGCACCGAGCCTTCGACCACCGGATTGACGATCTCGAGGTGGGATGGGTTGAACGCGAGGGTGACGTGCATGGGTCCGCCCGGCGTCATGATGTTCGAGGAAAAGCCGTCGTGATATTTGACGTCGCCGGCCAGGATCGACTCGTCGTGCTTGCCTTCGAATTCGGCGAACAGATCCTTCGGCATCTTCCCCATGGTGTTGACCAGCACGTTCAGACGACCGCGGTGCGCCATGCCGATCACCAGCTCCTGCACGCCGGAAACGCCCGAGCGCTGCAGCAGGCCGTCGAGCATGGGGATCATGCTGTCGCCGCCCTCGAGCGAGAATCGCGTCTGGCCCACGTACTTGGTGTGCAGATAGCGCTCGAGTGTCTCCGCCGCCGTCAGGCGTTCGATGATGTGCTTCCGATATCCGGTGTCGTAGCTCGGCGTCGAGCGTACGCTTTCGAGACGTTCCTGCACCCAACGCTTCTGGGCCATGTCGCTCATGTACATGTACTCGACGCCGACGGTGCGGCAGTAGGTGTCCTTCAGGGCCTGGAGGATCTCGCGGAGCTTTATCTCCCGCGGGCCGACCAGGGTTCCGGCATTGAACACCGTGTCCATGTCCGCCTCGGTCAAGCCGTAAAACGCAGGGTCGAGCTCGGGAATGCTCGGCTTCTCCTGCCGCTTCAGGGGGTCGATATCGGCATGGCGCACGCCGCGGAAGCGGTAGGCCGCAATCAGCTGCAGCACGCCGAATTGTTTTTCCCCCAGCTGCGGGCGATTGATGACCACCGTTGGCGCGGGCTGGCGCCGCTGCCTTGCGAGACTCGCAAAACGTTCCTGAACGTCGAAATGCGATACGTCCGCCGCGCCCGCGTCGATCCGCTGCAGCTCGTCGAAATAACCGCGCCAGCGCGGCTCCACCGAAGCCGGATCCTTGAGATATGCCTCGTACAGCGACTCGATGAACGGCGCGTTGGCGCCGAAGAGATACGAATTGCCCAGCATTTCTTTCATCATCTTTACTGATGCTGCGTAACTGATACTACGTGACTGATATTTCGTGACTGATGAAACGTGACTGTTAGTACGTGACTGGAAAAACGTGACTGCCTGGTCGGAACTCGGGTGATTGACTCGACCCGACGGCAGCCTCGTCCGTCACGCTATATCGGTCACGCGGTATCAGTCACTTTCTCTTGGCCATCGGGACGAAATCCCGCCGCTTGGCGCCCTGGAAGAGCTGGCGCGGGCGGCCGATCTTCTGCTCGGGATCGGCGACCAACTCGTTCCACTGGGCGATCCAGCCCACGGTGCGCGCCAGCGCGAAGATCGCGGTGAACATCGCTACCGGAATGTTGAGCGCCTTGTAGACGATGCCGGAGTAGAAATCCACGTTGGGGTAGAGCTTGCGCTTGATGAAGTACTCGTCCTCGAGCGCAATCTTTTCCAGCGCCAGCGCCAGCTTGAACAGCTTGTCGTCCTTGAGGTCGAGCTCTTCCAGCACTTCATGGCAGGTGCGCTGGATGATCTTGGCGCGCGGATCGTAATTCTTGTAGACGCGGTGGCCGAAGCCGAACAGCATCGCATGGTCCTCTTTTTCCTTGACGCGCTTGATGAAGGCGGGAATGTTCTTCGCGTCTTCGATCTCCGCGAGCATCTTCAAGACCGCCTCGTTGGCTCCGCCATGAGCGGGCCCCCAGAGACTGGCGATGCCCGCCGAGATGCAGGCGAAGGGATTGGCACCCGTCGAGCCCGCGAGCCGGACCGTGGAAGTCGAGGCATTCTGCTCGTGGTCCGCGTGCAGGATGAGCACGCGGTCCATCGCCCGCGACAGCACCGGGCTCGGCCTGTATTCCTCGCACGGCGTACCGAACATCATGTAAAGGAAGTTGTCGACGTAGGAGAGGGAGTTCTTCGGGTACATGAATGGCTGACCCTGGCTGTATTTGTAGGTCATCGCCGTGATCGTCGGCAGCTTGGCGATCAGGCGGAACGCGGAAATCTCGCGGCTGCGCGCGTCATAGATGTTGATCGAATCGTGATAGAACGCGGACAGGGCCCCGACGACGCCGCACAGGACCGCCATCGGATGCGCATCGCGCCGGAAGCCGGAATAGAAGCGGATGAGCTGCTCGTGGACCATGGTGTGATGGGTCACGATGTCCACGAATTCATCGAGCTGCTTCTTGTTGGGCAGTTCGCCGTTCAAGATAAGGTACGCGACTTCGAGGAAAGTGCACTGCTCGGCGAGCTGCTCTATCGGGAAGCCGCGGTATTCCAGGATTCCCTTGTCGCCGTCGATGTAGGTAATGCCCGAGCGGCAGCTCGCCGTGGACATGAACCCCGGGTCGTAGGTGAACTTCCCGGTCTTTCCGTAGAGCGCGCGTACGTCGATGACGTCCGGCCCGACCGACCCTTCGAACATCGGGAGGTCGATGGATGGGGTGCCATCGCTAAAGGTCAGGGTTGCCAGCTTCTCTGCCATGACATTCTCCATTGATTCATATATTTAAATACACGTCTTAAAGTAGGCTATGAAGATACGCCCAGCCCTCAACCTGTCTGCAGCAACCGGATCATGCCCAGATAGCGCGCGTCCGACGGTGCTGCGCGCCCCAAGGCGCAGTCGAGCAGTTCGTTGTCGGGCAGCTCCAGCAGCTCGCTGAAGAGCTCCCGCTGCCCGGCGTCCAGCCCCTCCCAGTGACGCTCGAGGAAGGCCTGGAGGATCAGATCGAGCTCAAGCAGGCCACGGCGGCAGCGCCAACGCAGGCGATCGTAGTCTCCCATGCCTCTAAACCGTCCGCTTGACGAGCAATTCCTTGATCTTGCCGATCGCCAGCGTCGGGTTGAGCCCTTTGGGACAGACGTCGACGCAGTTCATGATCGAATGGCAGCGGAACAGGCGATACGGGTCTTCGAGGTTGTCGAGGCGTTCGTTCGTGGCCTGATCGCGCGTGTCCGCGATGAAGCGGTAAGCCTGCAGCAGCCCCGCCGGCCCCACGAATTTGTCGGGGTTCCACCAGAACGAGGGGCACGCGGTGGAGCAGCATGCGCATAGTATGCATTCGTAGAGACCGTTCAATTCCTCGCGGTCCTCGGGCGACTGCAGCCGCTCCTTCTCGGGCGGCGGCTCATCGTTCACGAGATAGGGCCTGACCGAGTGGTATTGCTTGAAAAACTGCGACATGTCCACTATCAGATCGCGGATGACGGGCAAGCCGGGCAGCGGCCTGAGCTCGACCGGCTCCCTGACATCGGCAACGCGCGTGATGCAAGCCAATCCGTTCTTGCCGTTGATGTTCATCGCATCGGAGCCGCATACGCCCTCGCGGCAGGAACGCCGGAACGCGAGCGTGTCATCGTGCGCCTTGATCCTGACCAGCGCGTCGAGCAGCATCCTGTCAGTCGGCTCGAGGGCGATATCATAGTCCTGCATCCGCGGCTTCGCGTCCGTATCCGGATCGTAGCGGTAGATCGAAAACCTCATTGCCTGCTCCGCCATTCCGTGATTGGTGACTTCTGACTCGTGACTCGATTCATACTCGCGTTGCTGTCCCGTCTTTGAACATCATCCTCGAGGCACCAGTCACCTTAATAGACACGGGCCTTGGGCGCAAAGGGCTCGACCGTGAGCGGCTTGCCGTGCACCGGTTTGTACTCAAGCCGGTCGCCTTCCCGATACCACAGCGTGTGCTTGAGCCAGTTGGCGTCGTCGCGCTGGTGGAAGTCCGCGCGGTCATGCGAGCCGCGGCTCTCCTTGCGCGCCTCGGCGGAGATGAGCGACGCCACGGCGGTCTCGATCAGATTGTCGAGCTCGAGCGCCTCAATGCGCGCGGTGTTGAAGGTCTTGCTCTTGTCCGCTATGCCGGTGCGCGCGCCGCGCTCGCTCACGCCCCTGATCTTCTTCACGCCCTCGGCGAGGAGGTCGGGGAAGCGGAACACGCCGCAATGCAGCTGCATGGTGCGCCGCAGCTCCGCACCGACGTCCGCCACGCGCTCGCCGCCCTTCTGTCCGTCCAGCCGCGCGAGCCGCGCGCGGGTGAGGTCAGCTGCATCCTTCGGCAGCTCCTGGTGCGTCAGTCCGTTTTCCCTGAGGTCGCGAATCACCCGCTCGCCCGCGGCCTTGCCGAACACAAGCAGGTCGAGCAGCGAATTGCAGCCAAGGCGGTTGGCGCCGTGCACGGAGACGCAGGAGCATTCGCCCGCCGCGTAGAACCCGCGCACCACCGCCTCCGGGTCGCCCTCCCTCGGAGCGACGACCTGTCCGTGATAGTTGGTCGGTATGCCGCCCATCTGATAGTGGCAGGTAGGCACGACCGGGATCGGCTCCCGCACCGGGTCCACGTTGGCAAACTTCTTCGCGATCTCGCGTATGCCCGGCAGGCGCTTGCTGATAGTTTCCTCGCCGAGATGGTCGAGCTTGAGCAGGATGTAGTCGCCGTCCTTACCCGCGCCGCGTCCTTCCTTGATCTCGGTGGCCATGGCGCGCGAGACGACGTCGCGCGAGGCGAGGTCTTTCGCGTTGGGCGCGTAGCGCTCCATGAAGCGCTCGCCGCCCTTGTTCAGGAGATAGCCGCCCTCTCCGCGCACGCCCTCCGTGATCAGGACGCCCGCGCCGGCCACGCCGGTCGGATGAAACTGCCAGAACTCCATGTCTTCGAGCGGGATACCCGCCCGCGCGGCCATGCCCAGGCCATCGCCGGTGTTGATGAAGGCGTTGGTGCTCGCCGCGAAGATGCGACCGGCCCCTCCCGTGGCGAAAATCGTCGCTTTCGCCTGCAGTATCATCACCTCGCCGGTCTCCATCTCGAGCGCGGTAACGCCCAGGACCTCGCCTTCGCTATTGCGCACGAGATCGAGCGCCATCCACTCGACGAAGAAATGGGTGTGCGCCTTCACGTTCGCCTGGTAGAGCGTGTGCAGCATCGCGTGCCCGGTGCGGTCGGCGGCCGCGCAGGCACGCGGTACCGGGCGCGCACCATACTGGCTCATGTGACCTCCGAAGGGCCGCTGATAGATTCTGCCGTTGTCGAGGCGATCGAAAGGCATGCCGAAATGCTCGAGCTCGTACACGACCTCTTTCGCCTTGCGGCACATGAACTCGATCGCGTCCTGGTCGCCGATGTAGTCGGAGCCCTTGACCGTGTCGTACATGTGCCAGTGCCAGTTGTCTTCTTCCAGGTTGCCAAGCGAGGCGGCTACTCCGCCTTGGGCGGCAACCGTATGCGACCGGGTCGGGAACACTTTGGAGAGCACCGCCACCTTGAGGTCCGCGCGGGCGAGCTCGAGCGCAGCGCGCAACCCGGAACCGCCCCCGCCGACGATCACCGCGTCAAAAGTCCGGACCGGCAGCGCCATTTCACAGGCCCCAGAGTATCTGTACGGACCAGATCAGATACCCGACCAGAGCTCCGATCACGAGCACGTACAAGGTGAGCCGCAGGCCGGGATCCTTGATGTAGTCCATGAAGATGTTGCGAACGCCGATCCACGCATGGAGCAAGAGGCTCAGCAGGAACAGCATCGTGGCATAGCGCATGACCGGCAGCTCCCACAATGTCTTCCAGCTCCAGTAATCGAGCCTGGGCGTGCTTGCCAGAACGCCCAGCATCATGAGCGTATAGACGCCCATCACCACTGCGGTGATGCGCTGCGCGAGCCAGTCGCGCAGGCCGTAATGGGCGCCGATGACTTCGCGCTTCACCATATCAGCGCTCCGAAAACCAGCGTCGACGCGACGCTCACGGCCAGCACCGCCCAGCTGGAAGCGCGCGCCGCAGCAAGCTCGGTGCCGTAGTGCAGATCAAGCGCCAGATGGCGAATGCCCGCGCAGAGGTGGTGCAGGTACGCCCATGCGATACCGATCAGGAGCAATTTTATCAACGGGTGGCCGAGCATGTCCTTGAAGCTGGCAAAAGCCTGGGGGGTCTGCAGGCTGCTCTGCAGCAGGTAGAGGACGAGGGGAATCAGCAGGAACAGCCCGGCGCCCGTGATCCGATGCAAGATCGATATCAATCCCGGCAACGGCAGCCGGATCCTGAACAAGTCGAGGTATTTGGGTCGCGATTTCGGCATCAACTTGCCTGCTTGCCCCGGCCAAGCGAAAATTAGGGAGCCCTTGCGCAAGTCTTTTGTTTGGGCTTGAAATTCTAGCAGTTTTCGCTGCACCGCAGAAGCGAACTCGGCGCTCGGGCGAGCCTTGTCACCGCGGCTCGTGGTTCGCTATCATCGTGCGAACCTCACGCGACGCGGGTGCGCCTCCGTCCTGCTGCCGCGCGTCCTTTCCCAGCCAAAAACCACGATCCAGGAGTCCAATAAATGAAACGTCCCATGCGCGTGGCCGTCACCGGCGCTGCCGGCCAGATCGGCTACAGCCTGTTGTTCAGAATCGCGAGCGGCGAAATGCTGGGCGCCGACCAGCCGGTCATCCTGCAACTGCTGGAGATTCCGGACGAGAAAGTCCAGAAGGCGCTCAAGGGCGTCATCATGGAGCTCGATGATTGCGCGTATCCGCTGCTGCAGAATGTGATTCCGGCGGCCGACCCCGCCGCGGCGTTCAAGGACGCGGACGTTGCGCTTCTCGTCGGTGCACGCCCGCGCGGCCCCGGCATGGAACGGAAGGATCTGCTCGAAGCCAACGGCAAGATCTTTGCCCCGCAGGGCAAGGCCTTATCCGAGGTCGCGAGCCGCGATGTCAAGGTGCTCGTGGTAGGCAACCCGGCCAATACCAACTGTCTCATTGCGTGGAAGAATGCGCCGGGCCTCCAGCCGTCGAACTTCAGTTCCATGATGCGCCTCGATCACAATCGGGCCGCGAGCCAGGCCGCGCAGAAAATCGGCAAGCCTGTCGCCGACGTGCGCAAGATCACGGTCTGGGGCAATCATTCCTCGACGCAATACCCGGATATCTTTCAGGCGGAGATCGGCGGCAAAAAGATCTGGCCCATGATCAACGACCAGGGGTGGCTCGAGAAGCATTTCATTCCGACCGTGCAGAAGCGCGGGGCTGCGATCATCGACGCGCGCGGCCTGTCGTCGGCAGCGAGCGCCGCGAACGCCGCGATGGATCACGTGCGCGACTGGGTGCGCGGCACGCGCGAGGGCGACTGGGTGAGCATGGGCATCCCTTCCGACGGCAGCTACGGCATACCCGAAGGTGTGCTCTACGGCTATCCGTGCGTGTGCCGCAGCGGCAGGTATGAAATCGTCAAGGGCCTCGACGTAAGCGATTTCAGCCGAGCCGGCATGCAGGCGACCTTGAAAGAGCTGCACGAGGAGCGCGAGAGCATCAAGCACCTTTTGGGGTGACCGGCGAACAGTGAATGGGAACGCCGGCCAGAAAGTCGTCGTTCTTAGCCTTACTGTTCACCGTTTACCGTTCACCGTTCACCAGGGAGAAGCGATGAGCGACACTGCCAAGCCCTCGGGCTTCAAGCCGAAGAAATCGGTAGCACTCTCGGGCGTGGAAGCCGGGACGACAGCCCTGTGCACCGTCGGGCGCAGCGGGAACGACCTGCACTACCGCGGCTACGACATACTCGACGTGGCCGACCGGTGCGAATTCGAGGAAATCGCGCACCTGCTGATCCACGAACGGCTGCCCACTGCGCGGGAGCTCGCGGGCTACAAGGCGCGCCTGCGCTCGCTGCGCGGCCTGCCCGAGGAGGTACGCGCTGTGCTAGAGCACGTGCCGGCATCGGCGCACCCGATGGATGTCATGCGCACCGGCTGCTCGGCGCTCGGCTCCGTCATGCCGGAGGCCGAGGATCACAACGAGGCCGGGGCGCGCGATATCGCCGATCGCCTGATCGCGTCGTTCGGCTCGATGCTCCTTTACTGGTATCACTACAGCCACAACCGCCGCCGCATCGAGACCGACACGGACGACGACTCGATCGGCGGGCATTTCCTGCGGCTGCTGCACGGGAAAGCGGCGAGCCCGTCGTGGATAAAGGCGATGCATACGTCGCTCAATCTCTACGCCGAGCACGAGTTCAATGCGTCCACCTTCACGGCGCGCGTTATCGCGGGCACCGGCGCCGACATGCACTCCGCCATTACCGGAGCAATCGGCGCATTGAAGGGCCCCAAGCACGGCGGCGCCAACGAGGTCGGCTTCGAGGTCATGAACCGCTACCGCACTCCGGCTGAGGCCGAAGCGGATATCGTGAGGCGCGTCGCCAACAAGGAAACGGTGATCGGTTTCGGCCATCCGGTCTATACGGTCGCCGATCCGCGCAATAGGATCATCAAGGAAGTCGCGCGGCAGCTCTCTCAGGAAGCCGGCGACATGAAGATGTTCGAGATCGCGGATCGCATCGAGTCGGTGATGATGCGCGAGAAGAAGATGTTCGCGAACCTCGACTGGTTCTCCGCGGTTTCGTATCACCGCATGGGCGTCCCGACGGCCATGTTCACGCCCATCTTCGTCATATCCCGCACCACGGGCTGGGCGGCCCACGTGATCGAGCAGCGCATTGACAACAAGATCATACGGCCGACCGCCGTCTACACCGGACCCGAGGACCTCGCGTTCGTTCCCATCGAAAAACGGAAAACCTAGCCGCCGCAGTAAACGCATGTCGACACAGGCTTCGAGCGTACGTCCCAAGCCCGACCAGGTCCTCGCGGACATCGCGGACTACGTCGTCAGCTATCAGATCAAGAGCAAAGAGGCTTACAACACAGCGCGGCTGTGCCTCATGGACACCCTGGGCTGCGGTCTGGAAGCGCTCGAGTATCCGGCGTGCACCAAGCTGCTCGGGCCTGTCGTGCCCGGTACGGTCGTGCCCAACGGGGCGAAAGTGCCCGGAACATCGTACCAGCTCGATCCGGTGACCGCGGCGTTCAATATCGGCGCCATGATCCGCTGGCTCGACTTCAACGATACCTGGCTCGCCGCCGAGTGGGGACATCCCTCGGACAACCTCGGCGGCATCCTGGCCGTGGCGGACTGGCTCTCGCGTACCCGGCTCGCGCAAGGCAGGCAGCCGCTCGCCGTGCGCGACTTGCTGACCGGCATGATCAAGGCCCACGAGATCCAGGGCGTGATCGCGCTGCAGAACAGCTTCAACCGTGTCGGACTGGATCACGTCGTGCTCGTGAAAGTCGCTTCGACCGCCGTCGTCACTCGCCTGATGGGCGGCTCCCGCGACGAGGTCGTCAACGCCGTCTCCAATGCATGGATCGACGGGCAGTCGTTGCGCACCTACCGGCACGCGCCGAACGCCGGATCGCGCAAGTCATGGGCTGCGGGGGACGCGACGAGCCGCGCCGTGCGTATCGCATGGATGACGCTCAGAGGGGAGATGGGCTATCCCTCCGCGCTCACCGCGAAGACGTGGGGCTTCTACGACGCGCTGTTTCGCGGGCGCCCTTTTCGCTTCAAGCGCCCCTATGGTTCCTACGTCATGGAGAACGTGCTCTTCAAGATTTCCTTTCCCGCTGAATTCCATGCGCAGACCGCCGTCGAGTGCGCGGTTCGGCTCCATCCGCAGGTCGGGCACCGCCTGGACGCCGTCAGAAGGATCGTCATCACGACTCACGAGTCGGCGCTGCGCATCATCGACAAGAAGGGGCCGCTGCACAATCCCGCAGACCGCGACCATTGCATCCAGTACATGGTTGCGGTGGGCCTTCTCAAAGGCCGCCTGACAGCAGCCGATTACGAAGACGCCGCCGCGGCGGACCCGCGGATCGACCGCCTGCGCTCGAAAATGGCGTGCGTCGAAGACAAGCGCTGGAGCCGTGACTATCTGGACCCGGCGAAACGCTCGATTGCCAATGCCGTCCAGGTATTCTTCACCGACGGCTCGAAGACCGACCGCGTGGCGGTCGAATTCCCGATCGGCCACCGGCGCCGCCGCAGCGACGGCATTCCTCTGCTGGAAGCGAAGTTCAAGACCAACCTCGCCCGCCGCTACCCGGCCAAGCGGCAGCACGCGATATTCGAATTGTGCCGGGATCCGCAGCGGCTCGAGGTCACCCCGGTCAACGAGTTCGTGGATTTGTTCGCGGCCTGACGCCTGGAAACGCTATCATTGGCTCTGTGTCGCGGGCGCAAGCCCCGGGCGCCATGACGAGACCCCGTGCAACGGGGCGGCGCCAGAGCAAGAATCTGCCCAGCTCAAAGGAGGAGGAGCCATGTCCAAACTGCTCTGCCTGGTCCGGCGGCTTGAGCACGGCGGTCGGCGCACGCTGTTTTTCGCGGCATGCTCCACCGCTGCCGCGCTGCCGCCCATTCCAGCTGCGGCGCAGCTCAAGCCTCCGCCGGCCAAGCCGGTCGTGCTGGACGAAGTCGTGGTCACCGCCACGCGCGTCGAAGAAAGCAGCTTCGGATTGCCGGTTTCGATCGATCGTGTGGACCGCAGCGTGATCCGGGAGGACAAACCACAGGTCAACCTGTCCGAAACGCTCAACCGGGTCCCGGGCATCGTGGTGCAGAACCGGCAGAACTACGCGCAGGACCTGCAAATCCAATCGCGCGGCTTCGGAGCGCGCTCGACCTTCGGGGTGCGCGGAATACGCCTGATCGCCGACGGTATTCCCGCCACGATGCCCGACGGCCAGGGTCAGGCCGCCACGTTCAGCCTGGGCTCGGCCGACCGCATCGAGGTGTTGCGCGGTCCGTTCTCCAGCATGTACGGCAACGCCGCCGGCGGGGTGATCCAGATTTTCACGGCAGACGGCCCGCCCGAGCCGACGCTGTCGGGCGGACTGTTTGCCGGTAGCTACGATACGTGGAAAGCGGCTGTTCAGTTCGGGGGTACCAGCGGCCAGTTCAACTACCTGGGCGATATTTCCCGCTTCGACACGAACGGCTATCGCGACCACAGCTCGGCGCGGCGCGATCAACTCAACGCCAAGGTGAAGTACGACGCGGGGAATCGCGGTGTGCTGACGATGGTGGTCAATTCACTCGACCAGCCGGAGACCCAGGATCCCCTCGGACTGACCGCCGCGCAGGTCGCGCGGAACCCGCGGCAGGCCGATCCGGTCGCCTTCACCTTCAACACCCGCAAGAGCATTGCCCAGACGCAGCTCGGGGTCACCTACAGCCTGCCGCTGACGGCGGCCGACGTTCTCGAGGCGCGCGCCTATGCCGGCGACCGCCAGGTCACCCAGTACCTCGCCATCCCGCTCGCGACGCAAGCCGCAGCGACGCATTCGGGAGGCGTAGTGGACCTCGATCGCGGCTACGGGGGCGCCGGCTTGCGCTGGACGCACACGGCCGAGCTAGCAGGAACGCAGCTCATCGCGACCGCGGGCGTCGACTACGACAATCAGGACGAGCGGCGCACGGGATTCATCAACAACAACGGCGTTACCGGAGCGCTCAAACGATTCGAGGACGACACCGTTTACGATACCGACTTCTACGCCCAGGTCGAATGGCGGTTTGCCGAGCGCTGGACCCTGCTCGCCGGCGTGCGCCACAGCCGCGTCGAATTCGATTCCAAGGATTACTTCATCGCCCCCGGCAATCCCAACGACAGCGGGTCGGTGGGCTATGTCCGCACCACTCCCGCCGCCGGCCTGACTTTCAGCCTGAGTCCGGCAGTGAACTTGTATGGGAACATAGGCCGCGGGTTCGAGACCCCGACCTTCGCCGAGCTTGCCTACCGCTCGGGCGGTGCGAGCGGCCTCAACTTCGCGCTGCGGCCGGCGGTGAGCCTCAATCGTGAAGTGGGGCTGAAGTCGAAGCTCGGCGACTCGATGCGCCTGAACATCGCCCTGTTCCACATCAACGTGACCGACGAGATCGTGGTGGATACCAATTCCGGCGGCCGCTCGACGTTCAAGAACGCGTCCCACACCCGCAGAGAAGGCGTGGAGCTCGCCTGGGACGGACGCTTCAAATACGGCTTCGAGGCTGCGTTCGCCTATACGCTGCTCAACGCGCAGTTCACCGAGCCCTTCACCACGGTGATCAGCACCCCATCGGTCGTGAGGACCGTGAACGCCGGCAATCGCCTTCCAGGCGTTCCACGGCAGACGGCCTACGGCGAGGTGGTGTGGCGCTATGCGCCCGTGGGCTTCCACGCCGGCGTCGAGGGGAGATACGTCAGCAAGATCTATGTCAACGATCCGAATACCGAAGCCGCCCCCCCGTACACCGTCTGGACCCTGCGCGCCGGCTTCGAGCAGCGCGCCCGCAACTGGCGCATTTCCGAGTTCGTGCGCGTCGACAACGTCTTCGGCCGCGACTACATCGGTTCGGTCATCGTCGCCGAGGCGAACAACCGCTTCTACGAGCCGGCGCCTACGCGCAACCATCTGGTGGGGGTGCAGGCCAGTCTGAAGTTTTGATCGCGCGTTCGCGCGATCAAAACTGAGTGAACAGTGAACCGTAAGCAGTAAACGGCAGGTGACGCTCTCCGTTCACTGGTCACTGGATCGAGCGGCGACAGCATCACGCAACGCGCGACGCCGGCCCGACGGCGGCATTGACGGCGGGCATCACCCTTTCCGCCATCAACTCCATCGAACGGCGTCCGAGCCTAGGGTCCGCCCAGTCGTGGCCACAATACAGTAAGGTGCCGAAGTCGCCTATCCGCTCGCGGAATGCGAGCAACTGATCGACGACGCTGTTCACGCTTCCGGCGATGGCCATGTGGTCGAGCATGTAGTCGACCGTGACGGCATCATCCGGCACGGCAAGGTCGTGCTTGAAGACGTCGGCCGCCCCGCGGGCGAGCCGCTTGGTGCGAAGGTTCAGGAAGTACTTGCCGTAGGGCCCGTCGGCGCTTTTTCCGTAGCGCCGCGCCGTGGCATCGTCGTCCGCCACGAATATGCTCTTGCAGACCCGCCAGTTCGCGGGATCGGCGCGCCGTCCGCCTTCGGCGCACCCTTTCGCATACATCGGCCAATGGGTTGCCGCCCAGACGGGCGGCAGAAAGTTGGCGGTGATCGGCTCCCAGCCCCGCGCCGCCGCAGCGGCGACGCCCTTGGAATGCGGCACCACGACGGTGACGACGATGGGCGGATGCGGCCGCTGGTAGGGCTTGATCATCACGCCCATGCCGGTCTGCGGCAGCAGCGTGCGCTCGGTCGAGATATTCCAGAATTTTCCCTTCAGATTGTAGGGAGGGTCGCCCGCCCACAGCGCCAGAATGTGGTTGATCGATTCGACGAACATCGCGTTGCGATCGAGATCCAGGTTGCCGCAGACTTCCATGTCGGAGCGCAGCCCGCCCGGCCCGATGCCGAAAATGAAGCGTCCCTCGAGCATGTGATCGAGCATTGCGGCCTTCGAGGCAATCTGGACGGGGTGATTGTTCGGCAGATTGACGGTGCCGCTGCCGAGCTTGATGTACTTCGTGTCGTGCACGAGGCTGGCAAGAAACGCCAGGCTGTCCGGGATTGACTCGCACACGTCGGTCATGTGCTCGCCGATGTAGGCCTCGCAGTAGCCCAGCCGGTCGGCCAGCAACACCGCTTCGCGGTCTTCCTTGAGCGTCTGCGTGTAGTCGCGACCCACCGGATGGATGGGCATGGTGAAGAAGCCCAGTTTCATTTTTCGCCTTCGCCCAAAAAATGATCAGAACCTATTTCATATATAGGCACGTGTGCGACGGAGGCGATGTGGGATGCAGGTCGAGGAGGAGAGCCCGAAGCAATATGTCGATATTGCGAGGGCTCCCGACAAAGAGATGTGCCCCTGAGCAGGCGCTTGCCGCCTGC
>DATFWO010000015.1:0-3728 GCA_035259205.1 Burkholderiales bacterium
ATGTTAATCTCAGACTGCAGATCGGATCCGGAATCGCCTCTGTTGAACTCCATAACTCATTCTCCTCGCGCCCCAGTGCTGCGGCCCTTGGCAATCAGCCCCACCCCCCGGAAACCGGCGTGCTCGATCGCCTGCATGGCCTCTCGGACTTGGCCGAAGTTGAGCTTGGCGTCGCCCCGGATCACGACCTTGGGATCCGGCTCGGCGGCTACTGCAGCGCGGAGGGCGTTGCCGAACTGCTCGGGTGCGACCTGCGTATCGTTGATCCACACCCCGCCGCCCTGGTCGACGGAGACCAAGATCCGGCCTCTCTCGTCGCCCTGCTGGCTAGGCTTCTCCGTTTTCGGCAAGCGGACTTCAGGCCCTTTACGCATCTGCGGCGCCATCACCATGAAGATGATCAACAGCACCAGCACCACGTCGACGAGCGGCGTGACGTTGATGAACGCCTGCATTTTGGCTCCCTCACCCAGCCGCATACTCGTTCTCCTCCTCGTCCATCGACATCTTGGCCACCCGCTCGATCTGCGGCGCCTTGAAGAGGCGGTTCACGAGCTTGGTTGACGCCCGATTCATCTCGATGTGGAAATTTTCTATCTTGCCTGTGAAGTAGTTGAACGCGGCGACGGCCGGGATCGCGACGAAGATACCCAGGGCCGTCGTGACCAGGGCCTCGGCGATGCCGCCCGAAACTACAGACATACCGCCGGACCCCGTGGCGGCGATGTTCCGAAAAGCGTTGATGATTCCAGCCACGGTACCGAAGAGGCCGACGAACGGGGCCGTGGAGCCGATCGTAGCCAGGAACCCGAGACCCTGTTTCAACTGGATCAGCGACTCGGACATCGCGTCTCTGAGTGCGCTCGTGACAAGTTCGAGTGAAGCGACCGGATCGCCTCCGGCCTCGCGCACGCCCTCGTACTCGAGGATGCCCGCCGAGACCACCTGAGCCACGTGGGATTTCTGATGCTGCTGCACGGCCTCGATCAGTTCCTGGACCTCTCCCCCGTGAACGAACTTCGCGAACAGGGGCTTGAAAGCCTGCGACTCGCGCGAGGCCGCGCGGAAACGGCGGTACTTGTCAACCATCACTGCCACCGAAAAGAAGGACAGCGCGATAAGGCAAACAATCACGGCGGCTCCGAATAGGCCGACGTTTCTCAGCAGCTCCGTAAAGGTCATGGTTTCCTCCTGTGCACCGCAGCCGCAGGCTGCGCCGCATTCATTTTGATCAGCGCACCGGGCGCTCTGTCTGCGACCTGACTTCGTAATAACTCAACATCCGCATGAATACGTCCTTGTCAATTGGCCGCCTCAACTCGTTGAGCACCCTTGTTCCCACGCAGCCCTTGGAACGTAGTTCCGGACGGTGTTGAGTATCAATCAGGCTGCGGACGGCAACAACAGTACACGGGTACTAAGGTGCCCCGGATGAGAATCACTCCAACTTCGTCCAGCAGGGCGATGGTCTTTAGGAACTCCTCTGGAAAGGGTCGAAAATAACGCCCCTATCAACGAGCGCTAAACAGAACTCTCAAGAATTCATCCAAGAGTTCTCATGGGCAGATTGGTAGATCGGATGGCGTCGACGAATGGACCCCACCATGAAGAATTCACTTTTGCCTGCGCATCCCTCCGCGCAGATTCCTGCAACTAGGCTCTCGATTGCTTCCAAAAATCCACTTCGCGAAACGCAAACGGCCGGCTCACTACTTCTTTTCCGACCTGATCTCGTAGTAGCGCAGCGCTCGCATGAAAACTTCCTTGTCTACGGGCTGCCTGGAGTCATCGAGCATCGGCGAGATGCCAGTCGCGCGGCCAACTTCCGAGCTCTTCCAGGGAACGATGACCAGCGCCGTGGGCGCTTCCTGATTGCCTAGGATGGACATGCCCAGCGCGTTTCCCCCGGGGACGGAGGTTAGCTTCGGCTCTTGGTCCGTCTGTGCCGGCGATTCGTCCGTCTGTCCTGTCTCTGTCTTTACTTGCGCCGCTTCAGCCTGTCCTGGTGCCTTCTTCGTCTCAGCCTGGGCTTCTGCCGTCCCTTGCTGAGGTGCTTTCGTTTTTGCCTGCGCTTCTTCCTTCTGACCCTTCACTGCGTCCGTCTTTACCTTCGTCTTGGCGGCACCGGCGGCGTGTTCGGCCCCGGGCTTTTTATCCGTCTGGGCGACACTTGTCGCCGGCAGCAACACGAGCAGCAACATGAGCAGCAAGTTTCCCCTCATGGTTTCTCCTTTCGGCTCGTGCGTTTGCGAAGATCGGCAATCCATTTGACGACCTCGCCGTCGTCGGGAACGAGCCGGCTGTATGCTTGATAATGCTCCAGCGCGCACGGGTAATCCCCGAGATATAGGTCGCACAGAACGGCCAGGTTCCTATGCGCATAGTGAAAGTCGGGGAACTGTGCCAATGCCGCCTCATAACTAGCGCGTGCTTTCGTAAACTCTCCCTTGCGTCGTTGCACCAGGCCGAGCTCGTTGTAGGCGGCGACGTGGTGTGGACTCAATTCCAGCGCCTTGCTCAGGCTGGCTTCGGCGTGGTCCAGGTCGCCGGTGCGGCCGTATGCAATGCCGAGGTTGATGTGCGCTGCTGTTGACGTGGGAGACTGTTCGGTCACCTTGAGCAGTAAGGCGATCGCGCGATCGTATTGCGCCTGCCCGAGCATGCGCATCGCATCGTCATATTCGGTCCGCACCTCGACTGGGACGGGCGCCTGCTGCGTTATCGTGACCCCACCTGCATCCCGCTCGAAGTCCAAGGGCGCCGCCGGCGCGGCCTGCGGGGGCGGCGGCTGTTTGGTCTTGTTCGACCGGGCGGCCTTGGGTGTAGGCGGCTGTTTCGTCTTAGTCGACTCGGCGACCTGGGGTGCCGGCGGCTGTTTCGTCTTAGCCGACGCGTCGACCTGCGGTGCCGGCGCCTGTTTCGTCTTAGTCGAGCCGGCAGTCACCGTGCGTTGGGCCGCCTGTCCGCAGCCCAGGGCGAGGAGCAGGCCCAGCGGCGGTAGCCAGCGGCAAATCGCCTTTATGGATCGGTTCTTAATGCGGAGGTGCATGTTTCACCACTCCGTCGTTCGCAGCCACCGGTAAGGGTTGCGTCGTCTGGTCTGGCTTGCTTGGTGTCGTGCCGGCGTTGCTTGGCGTCGCCTGGTCCGGATTGCTTGGCGCCGTGCCAGCGTTGCTCGCCGCCTGGGTCGAGGCCTGCGCTAGCGGCGATCGATACACGTAACGGTCAATGGCGCCGATGAAGCCGCTGCTCATCTCGCTTTTCGCGTAGCGGCCCGGCACCATCTCGGCGAGCCTGCTGAGACTCTTCTCAGTCCAGGCGTTGAAGACGCCCGCGTGCAACATTTCCATGTTCTTCTCGTGTACCTTTATAGCTTTCTCCTCGAACGGATATGCTGCCTCTTCAAGGCTCGCCTCGAACTTCTCCAGGTCCGCGGCTTTCAGGTCGGCCGGGCGCTCCGATTCCTTCAGTGCGCGACTGAAATCGAAATAGGTCTCGGCCATGTAAAACGTGGCGGATGCCGTCACGTCGGCGATTTCGTAGTTCACCAGCCCACCCATGGCCTTGATCGTGGCATCCATGCGCTGCTGTTTCTCCTTCAGGCTGGCCTCGAACGGTTGCCGCAGCTTTACGGCCACGAAAGCCTGATAGAGCTGCTCCGCGAGGACCAGTGCCGAACGGGCCGCGAGCGTCCGGGTCCGGCCGGTTCTTTCCGGCCCACCCGCCGC
>DATFWO010000016.1:0-2680 GCA_035259205.1 Burkholderiales bacterium
GACGTGATAGCCCCTGGAAGAGCCGACGGCTTCAGCCTTCTTGGGCTGGGTCTGCGGACTCTTGCTGGCGACTACCGCCGCGGCGGTCGCGGCCCCGCCGGCGCCCACAGCCAGCAGAAAATTCCGACGGGAGAGCTTGGATGCTTGACCTTTCATCACATCCTCCTTTTTTATGAGGTGAGCAGCGTGTTTGAATAGTGAAAAATTTTGCGCCCTAACCCGGTGCAAATCAAGAAAAAAGAAGCAAATCGGGAAATGGGAATTGCTTCTGGCTGCGATAACACCTGTGAACGGGAATAATTCCCACATATGTGCCTGAACTCATTCCCCTTCATCCATTTCGAACGCCGCTTTCTCGAGCTCGACGAAGGATAACGAGAAGACTGCAACCAGTTTATACAGACTCGCTAAAGGCGTATGCTGCACCGCAGCAAGAAACGGTACGATACCGGGATACATGAAGCTCTTGAAGAAGGACCGCTGATCCGCCAGCGGGCGCTGCGCTTCGATCAGCCAGCGCATGACATCGCTGAGACCCGAAACATGGTCCTCCACCTCGAACACGCTCTGCCGGCGCGCGAGCCCCCATGCCACCAGCTGCTGGCGTAACCTGACCAGGTAACGGTCAGGCGAGTTGGGTTCCGCATACGCGGAAAGATAGGGGGTCACCGGCGCCTTGCCGACTCCGACGAACAGGCTGTCGTACTCCTGCCTGACGATCGCCGGGTAGGCCCCCCGGCATGCTTCCTGCAGGACGCGCCACGCCGCGACCAGCTCGCCATCGCCCTCCTGCCCGTCCGCTCCCGGCTCGCCGCGGGAGATTTCAGCGAGCAGGTTCGGATCCGGCGGGCCGTAGAAGAGCCGGCTCACCAGGCCGTAGAGATTGGCGCGCCCCTGCTCTTCCGTCTCCGGCGAGCTTGCCGCTGCGCGTTCCGACCCGGCTTCGCTCACGCGGCCGCCTCTTCCTCGAATCTCTTGAACTCAATCATCCCATGTCGGCGGCTCCCGGCCCTCGCGGGTCGCATCCCCGGAAACCGGGCGCGTCGAGGGGCGGAAGAGGGCCCCTCCGGGATCTGACCCCCGGTGGCGCGCATGGGCCGGCGTACGACGCGCCTTGGCCGGTTCAACGGTCGCACCCGCAAGCGGGCACCTGCTCCGCGTTTCGCCGGCCCCTGCTCCGCCGCTCATGCCGTAGCCTCTTCCCGAAATTTCGCAGGCCCCGTCATCCCTTGCCTGTGGTATCGAGAATGCTGCCGCTCTCTCCCTTCTCGAACATGTCGATCACGCGGCAGTCCTGGCACATCTGCAGACGGCGCAGCGCCGCGGGATCCCGGAACATCGAGTGCGTCGAAAGGCGCCCCAGCATGTTTTCGATGATGCGCTGGTTCGCGAACGGCTTGCCGCAGCGTACGCAAGCCACGATCTGGTCTTCGTTCAGCACGACGGGACGCGTGGCGTCGGCGGTAAGAAGCAGGCGCGCCGCCAGCGAGATCGCATCTTCCGGACAGGTCTTCTCGCACAGCCCGCATTGCACGCAGTTGCGCTCGATGAACTTCAGCTGCGGCTTGTCCTTGGCATCGAGCAGGGCGCCTTCGGGGCAGGCGCCGACGCAAGCGAGACACATCGTGCATTTCTGCTTGTCGACGACGACGTTCCCGTACGGCGCCCCCGCTGACAGGCGAATTTCCTCTTTGCGCGCAGGCGAGTGCCGGAGGAGGTGGTCGAAGATGAAATCGAGCGTGACGCGCTTCTCGTTCGAAAGGCGGAACGTCGCCGGCGTCAGCGTGCGCCGGTTTTCGTCCGTCCACACCGCTTTTTCCAGCGCCGCCACATCATTCGCCACGATCAGGCGAAAGTGTCCGTCGCCCAGGCCGAGGCCGCTCATGATCTCCTGCGCGTAGCCCATCTGGCGCTCCAGCGCCTGCAGGTAGTCGGCCGGCTCCGCCCCGGCCGATAGGATGGCGAACTGCGCCGCGCCCAATGCCAGCGTGCCAAGCATGAGGTCCAGCCCGAGCGATGCAATGTGCTGCACCTCGAGCGGAATCACGTGAGCCGGCAAGCCTTTGCCGCGCCGCGCCAGGCGCGCGATAGCCTCGCGACCCTGGGTCGTGTCGTGAAACAGCAGGCACGCGCCCTCTCCGCCCGCCTCGCGATAAACCTGCAGCACGGTCCTGATCCGCACGCCCATGTCTGCGACCCGTGGATACGCATAAGTCATCGCGCCCGACGGACACACGGTCGCGCACCCGCCGCACCCCATGCATAGATGCGGCTCGACCTGGACGCGCTGTTCTCCGAGCTCGCTCGTGATCGCCCGCGTCGAGCAGACGTCGATGCAGCTCGTGCAGCCCACGACCGCGTTGCGTCCGTGAGCGCAAATCTTCTCCTTGTATTCGAAAAACTTCGGCTTTTCGAACTCGCCCGACATGTGCGCGAGCTCGCGCACCGCCCGCGCCAGCGCGAGCGCATCCTGCCCCGGTGCGAAATAGCCCTGCGGCGGTTGCGGCGTGGAGAGCAGCGGCTGCTCGCTCAAATCGAGCACCAGGTCGAAATGCTCGCTGCGGCGGGTCTCCGCGCGCGCAAAGTCGACGGCCCTTACCTCGCCGCAGGCTTTCACGCACTGGCGGTGGGACTTGCACTTGTCGAGATCGATCTGGTACGAGTAGTCGATGGCATGCTC
>DATFWO010000017.1:0-9644 GCA_035259205.1 Burkholderiales bacterium
AACGCTTCATCCGGGACGCTTCATCCGGGCATAATGCCATGGCGTGCGCGGCGATCCAGAACCCGGCTCCGCATTGTGGTCCTCGTTCGCTGCGATGAGACGGATACTTTGTTCGGAAGGAAGGTATGACATCTCTCAGCCGGCAGCTCGCGCAGTGGGTCGTAGGCCTGCGCTATGAAGATCTCCCGCCCGCGGTAGTCGATCGCGCCAAGGGCGTCACGCTCCACACCCTCGCCTCCGTGCTGCTCGGTTCGCAGGCGGCGGCAGGCAGGCAGGCCGTCAAGCTCATCACCGACGAAGAAGCCGGAGTGCGCCGCGGTGCTACGGTGATGGTCGACGGTACGCTGGTCACGAAAGGCGGCGCGGCCTTCGCCAATTCGGAGATGGCGCTTGCCGGCGGCAAGTTCGACACCTTCCGCATGCTCACTCACCCCAACACGGCCATCATCCCGGGCGCTCTCGTCGCAGCGGAGAGCGGGGGCGCCCCTGGCAAGGATTTCATCACCGGTGTCGCGGCCGGCTACGAGGTCATGGAGCGGATGGCGGCCGACTTCATACCGACGGTCATGTCGCGCGGCTTTCACTCGGGACCAGTGTTCGGCATCTTCGGCCCCGCCATCGCCGCCGCGAAGATCCTGCGCTTCACCGAAGACCAGGTGAACAGCACGATAGCGCTCTGCGCGAGCCTGGCCGGAGGCAATCTGGAAGGGATACGCAGCGGCGGCAAAGCCCTGCGCGAGGGCGCCGCGACGCGCAACGCCATGCTGGCGGTCGCGCTGGCGCAGCACGGGCACGTCGGCGGCGAGACCGTGCTCGAAGGCGATGCGGGCTTCTACCACTCGTACGCGGGCAATAACAAGGGACAGCTCACCTACAGCTTCGTCGGCGCAACGCACGCGAGCCTCGGCAAGATCACCGCCAACCTCGGCAAGGACTGGTTGTTCCTCGAGACCTTGTATCGGATCTACTTCACCGCCGGCTACAACATCGCCCACATCGACGTCACGGCGGCGCTCTGCAAGGAGCACGACATACGCCACGAGAACGTCGAGCGCGTCGATGCCGTGGTGAACTGGCTCGAGACGCAGTACCCGAGTCCGGCATTCCCGAGCCGGAGGGAAGACGGCCAGGCGCGGCCGGGGAGCACGGCGTACTACACCGCGTACGGCATCGTCAAGCGCGGCTATCCCGTGCTGCGGAACCAGGCGACGAATCCGGGCGACGATCCACCGGAAGTGCTGGAGCTCATGAAGCGGGTGACCATCATCCCGTCGCACGAAATGACGCTGTTCGGTCCGCGCTTCACGATCTACACCAGGGACGGCAAGAGCTACACCAGGCAGTCCAGCGGACGCGAATTCATCTGGGATTACAACGAAGAGGTGCGCCGCCTGCGCGACGTCACCCCCGGCCTGCCGATACCTGCAGCGCAGTTCGAGGATATCATAGCGACGTGCCGCGACCTGGATCGCGAGTCGCGGGCCGACAAGCTCGTTCGCCTCACGCTCAAGAAGTGATGGGCGATGAGTGACGGGTGACGAGCTGAAAGCCGGGTCGAACACCGCGGAGGCCGAATTTGGCTGAGGACGCGAAGATCCGTTTCATTGCCGGAACGGTGACCCCGATCGGGGAAGACCGGCACCCCGTGCCGCAGCCGGAGCCGCTGCTGCCGGCTGACATCCAGCGCATCTCCGCTTCCATTGAAATCACCGATTACACCCTGCAGGGCGTGAACGACGCGATACACCGGCGGTATTGGAGCTGCGTCGACAGCCTGGTGCGGCGGGGAGCAAACCGCATCACTCTGGCCGGGCTGCCAATTGCTTCCCAACTCGGCCGGCCTCGCACGCTCGACCTGACCGCCGAAACCACGCGCAAGACCGGAGTGGCGGCGGATTCGCACGCGGAAGCGACGATAGCCGCCCTGCAGCACTTCGGCGCGAAACGCATCGCCATCGCAAGCCGATGGTCTGACCCGCTCAACGAGAAGGTCTCCGCGTATCTTGCGAGCGCCGAAATCGAGGTGCTGGCCATCACCACTATCGGTCAGTGGGCGAAGCAGGCTTTCTCCATGAGCATCGAGGAAGGTGTCAGGCTCGCCTTCCAGCTCGGGCGCGAGGCAATGCGGAAAGCGCCCAAGGCGGAAGCGCTCTTGCTCGCGGGAGGCGCATGGCGCAGCCTCGCCGCGGTGCCGATACTCGAGGAGGACTTCGGCGTGCCGGTGCTGACCAATCCCAATGCTCAAGTGTGGCGATTGATCGCAGAAGGCATCGCCCCGCCCGTCCAGGGCTGGGGACGGCTGCTTGCCAATAGCCGGTGATGTAGGCGCGACCTTGCGCACTGCTCACGCAGTCGCAATGGCCTCGATCTCGATACGCGCGCCCGCCACGAGAGCCGCCGCTTGGAACGTCGTGCGCGCCGGCGGGTCCTTGGGAAAGTACTCGCTGAAAACCTCGTTCATCGCCATGAGCTCTCCGAGGTCGGTCATATAAATAGTGACCTTGCAGACCTGAGCGAGCGAGGAGCCGGCCGCTTCGAGGACGGCCTTGAGGTTTTCGCATACCTGCCGCGTTTCGCCCTTGATGCCGCCTTCTGCCAGGCGCCCGGTCCTCGGATCGGTGCCGAGCTGGCCGGACGCGAATACCCAGTCGCCCACCTTAATCGCCTGCGACAGCGGGACCCGCGCCGGCGGTACCTTGTCGGTGTGAATTACCTTTCGGTCCATACACCCGTCCCAGATGAAGCGTCGCAGATGTTACGTCTCAGGGGAAGCGTCCCAGATAAAGCGTTCCAGGTCAGGCGTCTGGAATACGTTTGGCGCGCGTCCTATCCAAGACGTTCCATCTGGGACGCCGTATCTGCGACGCTGTATCTGAGACGTAGTACTTGGGACGCCTGATCTGAGACGCAGCTGAGCCTAGAGCCCTTCGACTATCCGCAGATCGCGTTCCGCCCCGTCGCCGAGCGCCTTCAGCGCTGCCTGGTAGCCCGGGCTGTCGTGCACCTCTATCGCTCTCGCCACGCTCTCGAACTCGATCACCACCACCCGCTCCATCTGGCCCTTCTCGTAGACCTTGGCCGGGTCGCCGCGCACGAGAAATTTTCCGCCGGATGCCGCCATCACCGGTCCGGCAAGGTTGCGATAGGCCTCAACCTTCTTCGGGTCCTTGATCGAGCGGAAAACGTTGATCCAATAGCCTTTGGCCATGACGGCTCCTCTGGAAAGGGTGAACCGTGAATATACTAGAGACTGGAGACCCGGGACCAGGACCTACGCGCGCACCGGCGGTTTCGGCCGCCCACCGCTGCATGCTGCCAGCCGGCTCGTCAACCTTGTTCAGCCCTTCCTCGAGCATGGATACGACTTTCGGACAGGTACCGGGCGACATCAGTCGGTTCCAGCCGCGTCCCAGCCAGCCCGATGTGCCCGTCCGGCCGGAGCAAGTAGAAAGCCGCTCCCGAGATCTCCTGGCGAGCGAGCTCGCGTGCGTTGTGCTCGTCGTCCGGAATCACGTGTATGGTAACGAGGTCACCGAATCCCGGCAGGTCAACCGGGGGCGCGGGCTGGCCGATGACGAGAAGGTTGTAGCGCGTATCGTCGAGCGCCCGGAATAGATCCTCGACCGGTCCGTCCGACCGCAGCTTGAGCTGCAACCACGGGAAGCGATCACCAGCCCGCGGCGCGCCTTCCGGCACGCCTGCCAGGTTCCGCGACAACGGGCTTTCCCGGTAGCGGATTCCGATCTGGGAGATGGTGCGAAACGCAAGCTGGCGCACTTTCGCTCTGGTCATCGCGAATGCCGCGACCCTGGCGATCACCTTCGTGCGGAATATTCCCGCCGCCCAGCTCTCCGACACCAGCAGCTGAAAGAAGCGGTCGGTGGTGCGGAGCAGCTGTTGGGCGACCGGAATACGCTCCTGCTCGTACGTGTCGAGCAGCGACGGATCGGCACGGCCCTGCATCACCAGCGCGAGCTTCCACCCGAGGTTGTAAGCGTCTTGCAGGCCGGTGTTCATGCCCTGTCCGCCCGCGGGGCTGTGCACGTGTGCCGCATCGCCCAGCAGGAAACAGCGCCGCTCGCGGAAGCGCTCGGCACGGCGGTGATGGATGCGGTAGGTGGAAAACCAGCTGCACTCCTTGAACGACACTGCCGCGCCGGCCTCTCGGCGTACCGCGGGAACCACCTGCTCGAAGGCAAGGTCGTCGCGCCGACTCAAGTCTCTGGGCAGGATGCCGATGACGCGCCAGCGATCGGTGCCGCGCATGGGGAAGAACAGGTGGAATCCATCGCGCCAGAGGTAGACGTTCAACTCTCCCGGCACCATGGGACCGGTCGCCTCGGTGTCGGCGACGAAAAACACGTGCTCGTACGGCGCGCCGGGAAACGTGATGCCCGAGAGCTCGCGCACCGCGCTCCGCCCGCCGTCGCAGCCGGCGACGTACGCGGCCGTGATCTTTCGCATCGTGCCGTCCGGGTGTCTGAGCGTCGCCGTGACATGCTCTGCTGCCTGTTCGAATGAGACGAGCTCGGTGTTCCATTGCACGGCCATAGCCCAGTCGCGCAGGCGCTCGCCCATGATCCGCTCGTTGTCGTCCTGCCCCAGCATCAGCACATAGGGGAACGGGCTAAGGCTCTTGCCGATATCGCCCAGCGGAACGCGCGCCGTCCGGCGCCCTTCCGTCCACATATTGGCGCCGCTGCCCTCCCGGCCGAGCGCGAGCGCCCGCTCCGCGACGCCGAGCTTCGAGTAGATTTCGAGCGTGCGCGCCTGCACAGCCATCGCCCGCGTCTGCTGCGCGGGCCCCGAATGGTGGTCTATGATTGTCGCGCGCACACCGCGCCGTCCGAGTTGATTGGCGAGCATCAGCCCGGTCGGCCCTGCTCCCACGATCAATACATCAGCGTCCATATGTACCCCTTTCAGGGTTTCGCTGGGTCGAGCGTGATGCGTGCGGGCACAAAGCTCAGAGACAGTCTCTATTCCTAGTCCCTGGTCTCTGTTCTCATTCTGTCTGTATGCGCGCCTCGACGACCGTCTGCGCCCAGCGCGTGAGCTCCGACGCGATCAAGCGCTGGAAATTGCCGGGCGATTGCGGCACGGGATCGAGTCCAGTCCCCAGGAGCCTGTCGCGGGTGTCCTTCTGCTCGAGCGCGCGCCCCACCTCGTCGTAGAGCCGCTTCACAATAGGTGCCGGTGTGCCTGCCGGGGCGACTATTCCATACCAATTGGTCACGACGACGTCGTAGCCCAGCTCGACCAGCGTCGGCAGATTGGGCAGCGTAGCATTGCGTTTGCTTGAGGTGACGACGAGCGGCCGCAGGCGGCCGGCCTGCACGTACTGCAGCGATCCACCCATACCGATGAAGGTCGCCTGGATCTGCCCCGCGAGAGTGTCGGCGAGCGCGGGGCCGCCGCCCTTGTAGGGGATGTGGTTGAGGTTGAGTCCGGCTTTGAGCTTGAATAGCTCCAGAGTCAGATGCAGCCCGCCGCCGTTCCCGGACGATCCGACGTTGATCTTTCCCGGCTGCGCCTTGGCGAGTGCGATGAATTCCTTGATCGTCGCTGCGGGGACGGTCGGATGCACCATCAGGATGTACGGCGTCTCGGCGATCAGCGCCACCGGCACGAAGCTCTTCAACGGATCGGGCGGTGACTGCTTCGCGTAGTACGCCCGGTTGATCGTCAAGGCGAGATCCGCGAGCAGCAGCGAGTAGCCGTCGGGCAGCGACTTTGCAACGAGGTCCGTGCCGATCATGCTGGCGGCGCCGGGGCGGTTGTCGACGACGACCGTCTGGCCGAGACTTTCGGCGAGCTTCAACCCGATGATGCGGCCGACGACGTCGGAGCCGCCGCCCGGGGCAAAGGGCACGACCAGGCGTATCGGTTTGGTTGGGTATTCGGCGGCGGTGGCGGGCGGTAGCAGACCGGCAAGAACGCCGGCGACGATCGCAGCCTGGAAGGTTGCACTGAATTTGGCAAACGCCACGAAGCAACGCATATCCTTTAGAGCGCCTAACAAAATGGATTCGTTTTCCCTCATCCCCACCCTTCTCCCGGGGGGAGAAGGGCTTCTCTTCCCTCTCCCTCCGGGAGAGGGATCGAGGGTGAGGGAAAAGGCTGGCAGTAACGCTCATTCATTTGGTTAGAGAATCTTAGTAGTCGGACCCATGAGATTGCGTTTTCAAACAACAAACGGTTGCTCCCCCGGAACACAGATCGTGTAGCACTCGAATCCAGTTTCGTCTTCGATTAATCTGATGTCCTGAGCGTCGCCAAACCGCAGCAGTAGGTCACCACGTCCCATTTTTTCGGCGCTAGTAACATCCAGATTTAGTAGCCTCAACAAGAAGGTGCCGGAAAGCGGATTCGCGGCTGTGCCTTCAACTTTTACACCATCAACAGTTGTAGAGGTATAGCTGCCGACCACCGAAATACTTATTCGGTTTGACTCACCAGGCCCTTTCGGTTGGTCAAAGTTGAGAGATACGCTACCAGCGCCGAAACTCACCGAGCTCAAGAAGCGCCCCACAAGAATTGTTGGATCAAATTCAGGAGGAAGCCCGTACACAACACGCCTCGGTACGTAAGGGCATTTCTCAGCGTTCAACCCGCGCCATGGCATCGACCTTGCGCTTGAGCGCTTCGCCGTCGGACACGAACGCTTCTGGGGACGCCCCCGACACGAACAGGAACATCGGGGCCTTCACGGACCCGTCGTAGCGCTGCAGGCCTTCCTGCGCCGTTTCAGTCGCGACCTGCAGGCCGGCCGCGGCGCCGTAGAGGAGCAGCGAGACGACCACACCGGCGATGGCGAGCGTACGGCGCAGCGCGCGGCTGTTGAGGCGCAGATGCCGGTAAACCATGTAGGCGAAGATCGCCGCGCTCGCGGCGAAGCCGAGGTATTGCATCCAGCGCACGTCGAAGCCGAACGACAGGTAATCGAACAGGGTTTCCGAGACTGCGAGCGCCGCGAATCCCGCGCAGGCGACGAAACCGTGCGCCGCAAAGTTCGAGCGGCCGCCGACCGTCCTGCTCACCAGCGACCAGACCGAAATCCACACGGCCACCGCGGCGAGCAGGGGGACGATGGAGAGCCAGATGGTGTACTTCTCTTCCTGGTCGCTCGTCATGATCCACAGGTTCCAGAGGATCAGGGCGATTACCACGGCCGCCATGAGCGCGAACGCGGACGGCCGCCGGTAAAACGCGGCGGCGCGCAAGGGCCGTTCCTCGGGCACGGTGTGCGAAGGCGCCCGGATGCGGATCTGGGTCCGGCCGAGGCGCACGAGATCGTCGGGCCCCACTTCCGCGGCGCTGATCCGCCGCTCCGAAGGCGAGACGGAAATGCCGTTGAGCGACTGGAGATCCGAGACGGCGTAGCGCCCGTCTGCCGCGGCTTCTATCTGGAGATGGCGCGCCGCGACGAAAGGATCGTCCACGATCACGTCCGCGTCGTAGCCGCGCCCGACCCGGACGGGCCAGCGATACACCGGGTGGCGGGACACCACGTCCCGGTGCCGGCTCACGATCTCGACGAACGCTAGCGGCTCCACCGGATCGCCTCCACGTAGCGCCCGACGTACGTCATCGCCGACTGGAAGGAAACGCCCTCCAGCTCGAGCTGCGAGTGCAGCGCGCGCCCGACATCGCCGACGGTGGCGATCTTCACGACCACGTCGTACAAGCCCTCGAACTGCCGGTAGGCGCGCACGCACATCACCATTTTTGCGCGCGTGCCCTTGAGCGCGACGATCCCGTCGCGGCAGGCGTAGCGGGTGTGGTGCTTGCGGTCGAAAGCCGCTTCATACTTCCCGGCTGCAAAACGCGACTCCTGGAGATACGCGAAGCGCAGCGCGCCGAGCTCCGCGCTGCGCAGGATGCTGTGCCGGAAGGAAACCATCCCGGTATACAGCCGCTGGTCGATGTAGAGCGAGGACCACGTATAGCACCGATAGTGGTCGACGGTGTACGGCTTGTTCGCATCGCGCTCGGTGCCGGCTCCGCATTGCATGAACTCGCCGGACTTTCCCGGCAGGCTGAACTCGCCCAGGGTCTGGACCGGGAGCTGCGCCTTGAGCAGCGCTCCCATTATCTCCGCGCCGTGGGCGCGGAGCTGGGACCCGACTTCCGCCCGAAAATCGGTCTCGCCCGGCCGGCCTGCCGCGGGCTTCGACAGCAGCTGCTGCGCAAATTTGGCCGGGACGAGAAAGCTCACGAGCTGGCCGCGGCGGTGATTCGCGACGTTGATTCCGAATCCCCTCCCGCCGACGTCGACGGCAGGCCCGCCGCTCATGCCGGGATTGATCGCCCCGGTGAAGTGGATTCGCTCGTAGTACTGCTCCTCCGACCGGCCGTTATAGATGCCCTCGACCACCGTAAGCCCCTGGTTCAGCGGATAGCCCAGCGAAAAGCCCTTATCTCCCTTCGAAGGCTGAGAATCGCGGAACGAGAGCGGCGTCGCGCCGCCGATGTCTCCCCGCACGAGGGCAAGGTCGTGGACCACGTCCACCGCAACGATGCCGAGCTCGCCACGGCGACCGTCGGGGAGCACGAATTCCAGGCGGTAGGTGTTGGGCTCGAGCGCCTTGTCCGCGACGACGTGGTAGTTGGTGAGTATCAGGCCGCCGGCGCCGACCACGAAACCGGTGCCGGTGGCGGCGTGCGAATCGCTGCTGCCGAGAAGCACGCGGATCTGAGCGACGCTGTCGCGCGTCTGCTCGTAGAGCGAGCGCGCCTGCGCGGAAACCTGCGCCTCCTGTGCCGCCGCCGGGGAAACGCCCAGTGACGCAAGCAGCGCGAACAGCGCGTGGACCCGACGATTGCGCATGGAACCGGCGGAGGCTCTTACTTGATCATGGGCGCGAGCTTTCCGAGCAATTCCCTCGAATCAGGCTCTACCGCGGTTGCGAAGCTGAACACCGTTTTGCCGTCGGGGGCGATCAGATACTTGTGGAAATTCCACTCCGGCGCCTGGCCGGTCGCCGCCCTGAGCTCCCGGTAGAATGGCATCGCTCCGGGTCCGGTAACCGCGGCCTTCTCCACCATGGGGAACTCGATCGCGTAGGTGAGCTTGCAGAACTCCGCGATCTCCCGGTTGGTCGCGAGCTCCTGGTTGAAGTCGTTCGAAGGAAAGCCGACGACGAGCAGCTTGTCCTTGTATTTGCCGCTCAATGCTTCGAGCTTCGCGAACTGCGGCGTGTAGCCGCACTTGCTCGCGGTGTTGACCACGAGGATGGGCTTGCCGGCGTGGCGGCAAAGGTCGAGCTGGCCGCCTTGCAGGGTCGTGAATTTGTGATTGAGCAGATCCGGACAGGCAGAAGCGCACGCCGGGATCATGGCGGCGAGCAGGACGACGGCGTATAGCGGATTCATGGGAACTCCCGTGCTCGGTTGTTGCTCCGAAGGGCATTATCCGCCAAGCGTCGCAATGATGGGAGCAATACTCGAGCCATGAGCGTCATGCGTCCGTCCGGCGGGGATCCCGCCGTCATCGCAGCCTGGAACGACATTCTGCGGAGCTACCGGCTCGACGAGGCGCAGGCCGTTGCCTCTGCACGCGAGCGGCTCGCGATTTCGGACGCCCAGCGCAAGCGCATCGTCGAGGAAGCGCGCCGCCTCGCGGCGACGGTGCGCGCGACTTC
>DATFWO010000018.1:0-6954 GCA_035259205.1 Burkholderiales bacterium
AATGAACAAACCGCGCGACTTGCCGGAGCTTTTCCTTAACCGCGAGCTCGGTCAGCTCGCGTTCAACCGGCGCGTGCTGGCGCAGGCGGAAAACCGCGGAACGCCCCTGCTCGAGCGGTTGCGCTTTCTGTGCATCATCAGTAGCAACCTCGACGAGTTTTTCGAGATCCGCGTCTCGGGGCTCAAAGCCGAAATCGAAGCCGGCTCCCCGCCGGTCGGCCCGGAGCGCATGCGCGCCGATCGGGTGTTCGGTCAGGTCGTGATGGAAACTCACGAACTGGTCGCGGCGCAGTATCAGCTGCTCAACGAGGAGATCCTGACGGGGCTCGCCACCGAAGGCGTGCGGTTCCTGCGCCGGGGCGATTTCACCAGCGCGCAGGCCGAGTGGATCAAATCCTATTTCTTTCGCGAAGTGATGCCCGTGCTCACGCCAATCGGGCTCGACCCCGCGCATCCCTTCCCGCGCGTGCTGAACAAGAGCCTGAATTTCGCGGTCGAACTGGAGGGCAAGGATGCTTTCGGGCGCAACTCCGGAATCGCCATCGTGCAGGCGCCGCGCGTGCTTCCGCGCGTGATCCGGCTGCCGAAGGAGCTGTCCGGGGTGGAATACGATTTCGTGTTCCTGTCCTCGGTGCTGCACGCGCACGTGGGCGAGCTGTTTGCCGGCATGAAGGTGGTCGACTCGTACCAGTTCCGGGTGACGCGCAACAGCGAGCTCTTCGTGGACGAGGAAGAAGTGAAAGACTTGCGCGCCGCGCTGCGCGGCGAGCTGCCGCACCGGCAGTTCGGCGACGAGGTGCGGCTGGAAGTCGCGGAGAACTGCTCGCAGCAGATCTCCGACTTTCTGCTGGCGCAGTTCAATCTCGGCCAGGACGATCTGTATCGCGTGGCGGGTCCCGTCAACCTGGTGCGGCTCATCAACGTTCCGGACGGGGTCGCGCGGCCGGACCTCAAGTTTCCCGCGTTCCGCCCCGGTCTGCCCGCGCAGATCGAGCGCAAGGCCGAGATGCTCAACGCCGACATACTCAGTGCCGTGCGCGAAGGGGATATATTGCTGTACCACCCCTTTCAGTCATTTCAGCCGGTGATCGCCTTCCTCGAGCAGGCCGCGCGCGATCCGAACGTGGTGGCGATCAAGATGACCGTTTATCGCACGGGGGCGGAATCCGAGTTGATGGAAATCCTGATCGGCGCCGCGCGCAGCGGCAAGGAAGTCACGGTGGTGCTCGAGCTGCTCGCGCGCTTCGACGAGGAGGCCAACATCAATTGGGCGCAACGCCTCGAGGAGGTCGGCGCCCACGTCGTCTACGGCGTGGTCGGCCACAAGACGCACGCCAAGATGCTAATGGTCGTGCGGCGCGAAGAGGACCGGCTGCACCGCTACGTGCACCTGTCGACCGGCAATTACCACCCGCGCACCACCAAGCTCTACACCGACTGGGGACTCTTCACCTGCAACGAAGAGATCGGGGCCGACGTAAACGACGTGTTCATCCAGCTCACGGGGCTGGGACGCGCTACCAAGCTGAAGCACCTGTGGTTGTCCCCATTCACCTTGCACAAGCAGGTCGTGCGTGCGATCCAGAACGAAGCGCAGCACGCGCAAAACGGCAAAAAGGGGCGCATCATCGCCAAGATGAACGCGCTGCTCGAGCCGGACACCATTGCAGCGCTGCACGAGGCATCCAAGGCCGGCGTCGAGATCGATCTGATCGTTCGCGGCGTGTGCGCCTTGAAGCCGGGTGTGCCGGGCGTCTCGGAAAACATACGCGTGCGGTCCATAGTAGGACGTTTCCTCGAGCATTCACGGGTGTTCTACTTCCATAACGACGGGGCGGACGACGTGTACCTGTCGAGCGCCGACTGGATGGACCGCAATTTCTTCCGCCGCGTGGAGATCTGTTTTCCGGTGCTCGATCCGAAGCTGAAGAAGCGCGTGATGAGCGAAGGGCTCAAGCCCTACCTCGACGACAACAGTCAGGCCTGGGAAATGGACCAGGAAGGGCAGTACCAGCAGAAAACGCCGCGCCAGGGCAAGGCCGTCGCCGCACAGGAGATCCTGCTCGAGCGGCTGGCAACCAATCACGTGTCCTGACCGCACGTTGAATCTTCGCGTGGGGTGGAACCGCGCGGCGCGCGGGTACTTTGCGCTCCCCTCGGCATCCGGGCTAAGATGCGGGTCGCTCGGCAGCTTGCCGGCTCCGCGACTGGGATGTCGCTGCTGCCGGCCCGAGGGATGTCCGAGCCGACCAGCTGCATCAGAGTCTGCGCGCCGTGGCCACAGACGTTCCCGCGTCCGAAATCGAGCTCAAGCTCACCGTCCCCGCCGCCGCCTTGCGCAGGCTTGCCGCGCATCGCCTGCTGCGCGGCCGTTCGCGTGCCGACAAGAAGCGGCTCTACAGCGTGTACTACGACACACCCGCGCTCGACCTCTGGCGCAAGGGCGTTGCGTTGCGCTTGCGCCGCGAAGGCCGACGCTGGCTGCAAACCGTAAAGGGCGAAGGCACCGTTCAGGCGGGGCTTTACCGGCGGGCGGAGCTCGAGTCGGAAGTTTCCGGACCGCAGCCCGATTTCGCGTGCATCGGAACCGGCGATCTGGCTGACGCCTTCGCTTCTTCCCAGGTGCGCGCGCAATTGAGGCCCGTTTTCGTTACCGACTTTGTCCGCAGCCGCCGTCTGCTCGAGCTCGGTCCGGACGTGACGGTCGAAGCCGCCATCGACTCCGGGCAAATCAAGGGTGGCGGCCGTCTCGAGGCGGTGAGCGAGCTCGAGCTCGAATTGAAGCGAGGCGCTCCCGGACAGCTCTTCGACTTCGCGCTGAAGCTGTTGAAGGACGTGCCGCTTGCCGTGGAGAACCGCTCCAAGGCCGAGCGCGGCTTCGCGCTGGCGCGGGGAGAACCGGCGGCCCCGGTCAAAGCGCGCCCTGCGGCGCTCTCGCCCGACATGACGGTGAACGATGCATTCAAGGCCGTGCTTTGGGCCAGCCTTGCCCACCTGCAGGCCAACGAGCGCGGCATGCTGGAAGGGGCCGATCCGGAGTACTTGCACCAGATGCGGGTTGCGCTGAGGCGGTTGCGCTCGGCATTCGGCGTGTTCTCGCCGCCTCTGCCCACCGAGATGATTCGGCCGGTGGCGGCCGATCTCAAGTGGCTCGCGGCCTCGCTGGGACCGGCGCGCGACTGGGACGTATTCATGGTGGAAACGCTTCCGCCTATGCATGCGGAGTTCGGTGAGCACGCGGCCCTGATCGCATTCAGCGAGCAATGCGCCGTACCGCACCGCGCCGCGGGGCGCAGGGCGAGGCGTGCGGTGCGATCGCAGCGCTACCAGCACCTCGTGCTCACGCTCGCCGGATGGCTGACCGCGGAGAACTGGTCGAACGATATGGACGAGAAGGGACGCGCAGCGCTCGACGCGCCGGTGCGCGACTTTGCGAGCTCGGTGCTCGAAGCCCGCTTTGGCGGGGTGCGCAAGCGCGGCCGCAAGCTCGGCCGCCTGTCGCCCGCGGAGCTGCATCGCCTGCGGATAGCGATCAAGAAGTTTCGCTATGCGACCGATTTTTTCGCCGGCTTGTACGAAGGGAAGCGCGGCCGCGAAACGCTGAAACGCCTCGCGCGCCTGCAGGATATACTGGGAGCGATCAACGACGCAGCAACGGTCGGCAATCTGGTGGGCGAGGTTCTGCGCGGCGCCAACACTCGCCACGCTGCGGAGTCGAGAGGTATTCTGCTCGGATGGAGCCGCGGCCGGGCGGCGACGTTGCGCCGCGAGCTCAAAACGGCGTGGAAGGCCTTTCGCGCTGCCGAAAAATTCTGGTAGACGCATTGACCACGAATCATTGCGGAAAACACGAAAGTTCCTGGACTCTGATCCGTTTTTGCTGATAGGGGTTTTGTAGCATGGACCTGATACTCTGGAGACACGCCGATGCCGAGGACGGCGTGCCCGACGAAGAGCGCAAGCTCACAAGAAAGGGCTCCAAGCAGGCGGAGCGCATATCGCGGTGGCTCAAGGAGCGGCTGCCCAAAGACGCGATCGTTCTGGTCAGTCCCGCGCGGCGTGCCCGCGAGACGGCCGCGGCCTACACCAAGGACGTGGAAATGATCGCCGAATTGGGCACGGGCGGAGCCCCGCCAGCCGTGCTGAAGGCCGCCGGCTGGCCCCGACGCGGAGGCACGGTCGTCGTGGTCGGACATCAACCGACGTTGGGGCAGACCGCGGCGCTCATCCTGACGGGCGAACAGGCGGACTGGAGCATCAAGAAAGGCGGGCTGTGGTGGCTGGAAAGCCGTGAGCGCGGCGACGTCATAGTGCGCGCCGTGATCGCGCCCGACGTCCTTTAGAGCCGCTCGGCGCGGCACCGACCCCGTACACCGGCAGACCTCGTCCTGCGGAGAGCCCGTTTGTTCGAATCAGCGGAAATCGGACACAAGATCGACAAGGATACCTACCGCAGGGAGGAGCCTCGCCTGCGGCAGGCGCTGCTCGCCGCGCAGTATGACCTGCTGCGTCACAAGCGCTTCGCCACCCTGATAGTGATCGGCGGCGTCGACGGTGCGGGCAAGGGCGAAACCGTGAATCTGTTGAACGAATGGATGGATCCGCGGCACATCCTGACCCACGCCTTTCCCGAACCTTCCGACGAGGAACGCGAGCGCCCGCGCATGTGGCGCTACTGGCGCGCGCTGCCGCCACGCGGGAAGATCGGCATCCATTTCGGAGCCTGGCATACCGACCCGATCCTGGAGCGGGTGGAGAAACGCATAGGGGCGGCGGAGCTCGATCGCGCGATCGCAGAAACGGTGCGTTTCGAGCGGATGCTGACCGACGAAGGTATCCTGCTCCTCAAGTTCTGGTTCCACCTGTCGAAGCAACAGCAAAAAAAACGGCTGAAGGCTCTGCAGCGGGATCCGTTGACTCGTTGGCGTGTCACCGACGCCGATTGGGAGCAGTACAAGCTCTACGATCGCTTTCGCAAGGTTTCGGAGCACTACATCCGCCAGACCACCAGCGCGGAGGCGCCCTGGATGGTGATCGAGGGCAACGACCACGAGTATCGCAGCCTGACCGCGGGGCGGCTGTTGCTGGCCGCGCTCCGCGAACGCCTGGATGAAGAGCCCGTCGACCGGCTGCCCGACAAGACCCCGCCGCTGCTGCCGCCCATCGACAGGCGCAACGTATTGAAGGCGCTGCACCTCGACCAGGCGATGACCAGGGATGAGTACCGCAAGCAGCTCCTGAAATGGCAGGGGCGGTTGAACCTGGCATCGCGCCATCCGCGATTCAGGCAATTTGCCGTGGTCGCGGTATTCGAGGGGCACGACGCTGCCGGCAAAGGTGGAGCGATCAGGCGAGTGACCCAGGCGCTCGACGCGCGGCAGTACCAAGGCATACCGGTTGCCGCTCCGAGCGAGGAGGAGCGCGCGCAGCCCTACCTGTGGCGCTTCTGGCGGCATATTCCCCGCCGCCGCCGGGTCGTGATCTTCGACCGCTCGTGGTATGGCCGTGTGCTGGTCGAACGGGTCGAGAACTTGTGCGCGGAAGCCGACTGGATGCGGGCGTACCCCGAGATCAACGATTTCGAGCACCAGCTCGTTGGCCACGACCTGGTCGTGGCTAAGTTCTGGCTCGCGATCAGCAAGGATGAGCAGCTCAGACGCTTCCGCGAGCGTGAAAAGACGCCCTTCAAGCGGTTCAAGATCACCAAGGAAGACTGGCGCAACCGCATGAAATGGGATGCCTACGAGCGCGCGGTCTGCGACTTGGTTGATCGCACGTCGACGGCGGCTGCGCCGTGGACGCTGGTCGAAGCGAACAACAAGTATTACGCGCGAATCAAGGTGCTGAAAACGCTGAGCCGGGCGGTGGAGCGCGCGCTCAGGCGCGCCAAGAGGCGGTGATCGGCGACTGGTGACTCGTAACTCGAAGGGGGCATCCTGACGACAGCGGCGGCGAGTCGCCAGTCACGAATCTACAAATCACGCCCTCTCGAGCATCAGCTCGCGAGCGCCAGCTCTGATGCCCGTTCGAGCTCCTCAAGACCCGGGACCCTCAGCTCGAAGCCGATGTTGTCCCATTCCTGGACTTCGTCGAGCAGCGCGGTGACGGTGAGCGGATTGCGCGCGAGCCAATCGGGATCCACCGTCAGGCGCAGCTTCTTGCCCTGCGCTTTCAGTTGCAGCGCGGGCAGTGCGACATCAGCCCGGCTGCGGTAGAAGAGCGCGGCAACCCGCAGCGCGAACACCATGTTCCAGTCGCCATCATGCTCTTCTAGCCGTTTGGATACCTTGTTCAGCGAGCGGCGGTGCGCGAGGACCAGCAGCGAGAGCGCGAGCTGCTCGTCGTTGGAGAAACCGGGCATGTCGGCGTGGTTGATGATGTACGCCGAATGCTTGTGATAGCCGCTGTAGGCGACCGATATGCCGATCTCGTGCAGCTTGGCCGCCCAAGAGATGCGCTGTGCGGCGGTGTCCTCGGGCTCACCGGCGTCCGCTGTCAGCTTGCGAAACAGGGAGTAGGCGAGCGCACCGACGCGCCGCGCCTGCAGGGCGTCCACGTGGTAGCGCTGCATGAACTGAGCGACCGTCAGGTCCCGCATGTCCTTGTGGTGAAAGCGCCCGAGCAGGTCGTAGAGCACGCCCTGGCGCATCGCTGCGCCGGTCGTGACCATCGAGTCGATGTTGAGCTCGGAGAGCACGGCGTTCAGGATCGCAAGCCCCCCCGGGAATACCGGGACGCGATCGGGCTTCAAGCCCGCCAGCTCGGCCTTCTCCATGTCGCCTTCCTTGATGAGGTAGGAGCGCAGCCGCTCGACGCCGGCCGGCGTGATGTTCCCGTCGTCGAAGCCGTTTTGCTGCAGGATATCGGCGATCGCGCGCACGGTTCCCGACGAGCCCACTGCCTGCTGCCAGTTGCCACGCGAGAACCTGGCGACGATGGGCTGCAGTTCGATGC
>DATFWO010000019.1:0-6593 GCA_035259205.1 Burkholderiales bacterium
GGCCACCGTCACCACATGCTCGATCCGCCCGGCAAACATGCTTCGATTGGCTTCACTCGCGACCATGTGCCGCAGGCGTGCATCGGCCACTAGTTGCTCTCGCCTAATCAACGGCAGGTCGCCACCGATCGGCACGTACGCACCCCCGGCTTTCAGAATCCCGACCAGCGCAACGATCATCCCCGCCGAGCGCTCCATGCTGACGCCCACCAGCGTGTCAGGCTCGACCCCGCGCGCCATTAGCTCGTGGGCTACCCGGTTGGCTCGCGCGTTCAGCTCCCCGTAGCTCAGAGATTCATCCCCGAACACCACCGCTTCCGCCTCAGGCGTGCGCGCCGCCTGTGCTTCGAACAGATCGACAACCGTGCGTTCCGGCAGCGCCTGCGCCGTCGCGTTGAATGCTTCGAGCACCTTCTGTCGTTCCTCGGCACTTACCATTGGCAGGCGCCGCACCGGCGTGTCCGCGTTGGCCACGGCGGCTTCCAACAGACGGAAATAGTGCTCGCCCATCTGCTCGATGCGCCAGCGATCAAACAAGTCCCGGTTGTATAGCCAATATAGCTGTAGGCTACCGTCATGCTCGACTGCGTGCACCTCAAGGTCAAAGCGCACGCGCAGCTGATCGCTCGCAATTGGCGCGATCTCTAATTCTCGCAGTTGCTGTGGCCCCTGGGGCACGTTCTGCAGTGCCAACATGACCTGAAACAGTGGCGTTGTATTCAGGCTGCGTTCGGGTGACAACTCCTCAACCAGACGCTCAAACGGGATGTCTTGATGTTGGTAAGCCTCGAGCGTCGTGCCCCGCACCGCTGCGAGTAACTCCTGAAAACTCGCGTCGAGATTGACATGCACCCGCATCACCAGCGCGTTCACGAAAAACCCGATCAGGTCCTCGAGCTGCGCTTCCTGACGGTTGGCGATCGGAGAACCCACCACGATGTCGTCCTGCCCACTATATCGCTGCAGCAGGAGTGCGAACGCTGACAGGAGGGTCATGTACAGCGTAGCCTGGTTGACATAGCCCAGCTGCTTCAGCAGGGTCACTTGGGGTGCCGGCAAACTCACAACACACACATCCGCGGCAAACGTCTGGATCTCCGCTCGCGCCCAGTCTGTGGGCAAGGCCAATTGGCCGGGAATATTCGCCAGCTGCGCTTTCCAATACGCGAGTCCGCGGCCCATCACCTCACCGTTGAGCCATACACGTTGCCATAGTGAGAAATCTGCATACTGGACCGGCAATGGCGCCATGGGGTTCTCGCGCCCCTCGTGAAAGGCTTGATAGAGCGTTACAAACTCACGGGTGAAGACCCCTAACGACCAACCGTCGGACACGATGTGATGGAACGTCGTCAGCAGCACATGATCCTGCTCCCAGAGCCTGAGCAGCTTCAGCCGCAGCACCGGCCCGTGCGCCAGATCGAACGGCCGTTCGTGTTCCTGTCGTACAGCCACAGCAATCGCTTCCTGCTGCGACGACTCGTCTAGCGCGCTCAGATCTTCAACGGGAACATCGATGTGCAGTGCGGGGGCAATGACCTGAACTGGCTCCCCTCCTACCTCGGTGAAATGCGTGCGCAGACTCTCGTGCCGTTCAAGAATCGTATTGATCGACCTTTCCAGCGCCTGATAGTCCAATGCGCCGCGCAGCCGTAGCGCCTGCGGCATGTTGTACTCAGAACTCGTCCCTTCGAAACGATCGATGAACCACAAGCGCTGCTGCGCGTAGGATAGCGGTAAGTGTTCCGGCCGCGGCAGGCGCACAAGTGGAGGCCGTGTCGATCTGGCTTTGCATAGGTGCGGTGTCAGTTCCGCGACGGTCGGCGCCTCGAATAGTACGCGGATAGGTAATTCCACTCCGAGCGTAGCCCGCACCCGGCTGACCAGCCGGGTGGCGAGCAACGAGTGACCGCCCAATGCGAAGAAGTTGTCGTCGATACCGACACGTTGAAGTGAGAGCACTTCGGCTACGAGCTCGCACAGGATCTCTTCCTCGGGCGTGCGCGGGGCACGATAGGTTTCCGTGTCCGCCTCAGGCGCCGGTAGCGCCCGGCGGTCCACTTTGCCCGTCGAGGTTCGGGGCAACTGCGTGAGTTGTACGAAAACCGAGGGCACCATATAGCCGGGCAGCCGCCCGGCAAGGCTGCGCCGCAAAAGTGCCGTGTCGAGAACCGTCTCATGGGCCGGAACCACATAGGCAACCAAATACTTGCCGTTCGGGCCGTCGTCGCGCGCGATGACTACTGCCTGACTCACTTCAGCGCATGCCGTCAGCGATGCCTCAATCTCGCCTAGCTCAATGCGGAAGCCGCGGAGCTTCACCTGATGATCCACCCGCCCCCGGAATTCCAGCGTGCCGTCCGCCCGCCACCGTGCCAGATCTCCGGTCCGGTACATCCGCCCGCCCGGCGCCAATCCGTAGGGATCCACCACAAACCGCTCTGCCGTCAGCCCCATCCGCTTCAGATAGCCTGCGCCGAGCTGTGATCCCCCAATATAGAGCTCTCCCGTCACCCCAATCGGCACCGGCTCCAGCAATCCATCTAACACATACAGCCGGGTATTGGCCGTCGGACGGCCAATCGGGATCTCTCCAGACAGGTGCGACGCCAAGCCCACTTCATAGATACAGCAGCCCACCACGGTCTCTGTAGGGCCATACTCGTTAACGATCCGCAGGTCTGGCACATGCTCGCGCCAGAATGCCGCCCCCGCTACTGAGAGCGCTTCCCCACCGACCACGAACAGCCGCGCCCGCACCCCAGCTGCTTTCGGCCCAAGCAAACCCCGCAACGCTTCCAAGTGAGCGGGCGTCAGCTTGACCAGGAACAGGTCGGCTCCGCTCTCCAACAGCTCTGCCAATGCCTCAATCTGCCGGTGTTCCGGTAACAGGAGGACACGCTGGCCCAGCATGAGGGGGACAAACAAGCTGGTGATCGTGGCATCGAAAGCCAGCGGCGTGTTGATCGGTGCCCCGGCACCCCCTGCCGTCTGATAGAGAGCGCTGGCCCACATCAGGTAATTGGCCAGTTCCCGGTGCTGGATCACCACACCTTTCGGATGGCCAGTGGAGCCTGAAGTGTAAATGACATACGCCGGATGCTCCGGTCGCAGACCAGTCCACATCGGGTTATCCATGGGCATGCCCGCGGTGACCTTCTGCAGCTCCGTTTTGCTGCTCAGTACGACGGCAGGTGCCGCATCGGCGAGTATGTGCTCGAGCCGCGCCTTCGGGTAGTCCGGATCAACTGGAAGGTAACCGGCGCCGGCCTTCATAGTACCCAGCACCGCGACCAGCATTTCGACCGAACGCTCCAGCGCGATGCCCACCAGCGACTCCGGCCCGACGCCTTGTCCGATTAGGTAGTGCGCCACCTGATTGGCTTGCGCATTCAGCTCCGCGTACGTCAGCGATTCCTCGACGAACACCACGGCAACTGCATCTGGTGTCCGCGCAACCTGCTCTTCGAACATGTCGGGCAGTGTTGCTAGCGGCACCTCTTGCGCTGTAGCGTTGAACCTCTCGAGCAGCTGTTGCCGCTCCTCGCTGTCCAAAATCTCGAGCCGATGCAGGGGCATGTCCGGGGTTGCGACCGCCTGCTCCAGCAGCCGCACAAAGCTCGTGGCCACCCTCTCCGCCACTGCTGTGTCCAGCCGGCCCGGATCATAGTCCAGCCGTATATATAACCGCTCACCAGGTGTCACCACCAGAGTCAGCGGGTAATTTGTCGCATCGCGGCCCTCAGCACCCAGCACCCGCAGATCTCCCGATGCTTCGCTGAATGCACGACGATCGAGCGGATAGTTCTCAAATACCGTCAGCGTGTCAAACAACGGCCCACCTGCTGCGGCACGCTGGATCTCGCCCAACCCTACATGCTGATAGCCCAGCAGTTCCGACTGACTTTGCTGAATGCCAGCCAGCAGCCCGCTCAAGCTTGCTTCAGGCTGCAACCGGACACGTAACGGCACGGTATTGATGAACAGGCCAACCATCTGCTCGCTTCCAGCCAACTCTGCTGGCCGTCCCGCCACCGTCACACCAAAAACGATATCATCCCGCGTCGTAAGTCGGCCCAACAGCACTGCCCATAGACCCTGCACGACCGTGTTTAGCGTCAGTCCCCGCGCGCGGGCGAATGCCTGCAAAGCCGCCGTCTGCTCCTCCGACAAGAGAGCCTGCGCCCGTTCGGTCGCACCCGATGCTCCAACGGCTCCACTCCTCGGCGCCGCGAGAAGCGTCGGTCCGTCGAGACCTGCGAGATACGCCTGCCATGCGCACAGAGCCGCTGCAGTGTCCTGCGACCTAAGCCAGGCGAGGTAGTCGGCATACGGCCGGACCCGCGGCAGCGCGGACGGATCGGCGTTGTTTGCGTATAAGGCCAGCAACTCGGTGAAGAGGATTGGCATCGACCAGCCGTCGAGCAATAAGTGATGGTGCGTGAACACCAACAGGTGTTGATCGCCCATCAGCCGTATCAGACAAAAACGCACCAGCGGAGGGAGCGTGAGCGAGAATCGCTTCCGGCGATCAGCAGCCAACCACGCGTCCTGCTGCGTTTGTCGCTCCTCGTCGGCCAAACCCGAGAGGTCGACCTCCAGCCAGGGCAGATCAACTGTGCGCGCGATTACCTGGACGGGGCGTTCCAGCCCCGTGTGTTCAATCGAGACCCTCAGATTCGCGTGCCGTTGAAGCAACGCCTCGGCTGCCCTTCGCAACCGCGGGGCATCGAGGGTGCCTTCCAACACAATCGCCATCTGCACCGAGTAGACATCGGGTACCGACTCATCGTAAAGGGAATGAAAGACCAGGCCCTCCTGCAGAGGCGAGAGCGGCAGAATAGTCTCGAGCGCCGGATGCCTTGCCTCCAGATCCGCAACCTGCTCCGGTGTCAGCGTAACCAGGGTAAAGTCCGAAGGCGTATGGCCTCCGCCTCCGTGTGCCGTATGCCGCACCATGGCCGCAAGCGCTCGCTGCCACGCGTGGGCAAGCTGTCGTACTTCGGTCTCCGTGAGGTGACGCCCCGCCCAACTCCAGCTCGACACTAACCGGAGTCCGTCCGGCCCGTCCAGCGTAACAGCAGTGATCTCGAGCAAGTGCGCCAGCGGCTGGTCGACATCGAAGCCGACACTCACCGGCTCCGGAGCCCGTGCCCAGACCGAGTCGTCTTCGTCCGTTATCCGCCCCAGGTAGTTAAAGCCGACTTGCGCACCCGGCCAGGCGGCCAGTTGCAATCCGGCCGATGGGTGCAGATACCGCAGCAGGCCGTATCCTATCCCGTGTCCTGGGATCGTGCGTAGTTGTTCCTTCACCTGCTTAAGCGACCGCCCGATTTCGGTTCCGCCCGCCAGCGCATCTTCCAGACCGAGAGGACTCACCTCGAGTGCAACCGGGGACAAGCTTGTGAACCAGCCCACCGTGCGCGCCACATCGAGATCACTTTCCATGGGTTCGCGGCCATGGGTTTCTACGTCGACAAGGATCGGTCCGTCTGTACGTTCCTGGCGCTCACGTTTCCAAGCCGCCGCTGCGACTGCCAGGGCTGTCAGCAGAACATCATTCGTCGTGGCATAGAAGGTAGCAGGTACGGAGGTAAGCAACTTAGTGGTCAGCGGTGCCGAGAGCGTCAGACTGAGCGTACTGGCGGTGGCCACTGTGTCGGCTGTTGTGTCAAGCTCCACCCCCTGCACCAGTGGGGTTCCCGCGGCGAGCAGGGCCATCCACACCGGCAGTTCGGACACGATTGCCGGCTGCTGCGCCCTGTCGGCCAGGTACTGCGCCCACGCTCGAAAGGGCGTACCTTCAGGTTCCGGGACTGGTTCCCCGTTTCGGATACACCGCCAGACGGTTGCAAGATCCGAGAGCAGGATATGCCATGACACAGCGTCTACCGCCAGATGATGGACGACAAGTAGGAGCCGGTCGTCGCCCTGCCGGTTGAACCACACTGCTTGAAGCACCCGTGCGCTCGCCGGATCAAGGCGCCCGCCCGCCTCTGTTGCGGCCGCCTGCAGGCGCGCCTCCCACGCGGCTTTGTCGACGTCCGGCGCCTCGTCTATGCGGCTGAAACACGCCGCTGCCAACACAGCGCCCCGCGGACGGATGTACACCTTTCCTGCACCGTCGAGGTGCAGCCGCAGGACATCATGTCGATCCAGCAGCTGCTGCAAGGCCTGGACCAAATCCGCTTCCTTGATGTCGCTCGGCACCTTGAGCAGAACCGATTGATTGAATCGCGAGATCGGCCCGCCGCGTTCGAGCAGCCAGCGCATGATCGGGGTTGCTGGCACATCGCCCACGCCCGCTGCCGGGTCCCAAACCACCGACATCGCGGCGGGACGTGCGACCGCCGCCAACCCCGCGACGGTCGGTTGGTTGAAAACATCGCGAGGCGTAAGCTCGAGTCCCGCGCGACGCGCCCGGCTCACCAGCAGCATCGACGAGATGCTATCGCCGCCCAAGGCGAAGAAATTATCGTTAAGGCCTACCCGCTCACGCCCCAACATACTTGCCATAAGCCCGCACAGGACCTCCTCAGCGGCGGTGTGCGGCTCGCGGTAGGTCGCGCCGTTCGAGTCGGGGGCCGGCAATG
>DATFWO010000020.1:0-15439 GCA_035259205.1 Burkholderiales bacterium
CGCGATTTCTACGTGGAAATGCTCGGCATGAAGGTCGCATGGGACGACGGCAGGCGGTGTTCCGTCGAATTCGGCGACCCGAAGAAGCCGGAGGCGCTCTACCTCGTCCCGGGAAAGCCCGGCGAGCGGGCGAACGTCAGCCACATCGGGTACTCGATCGACAGCTTCATGGCGCACAAGGACAAGCTCGCAGCCGAGTTCAGGCGGCGCAACATGGAGTTCCGCGGAGATACCCAGTGGGGCTGGACCCTGAACGACGCGAGCGGCTACATGATCCATTTCATTTCGGAAACGGGCATCTTCCCCGGTGCGGCCGAGCCGTGCACGGTCATGACCTCGGAGAAATGCAAGGCCGCGGAGGCGGTAGGTCTCAGGAATCTGGCTCAGGCTCCCAAGCCGAGCGGCAAGGGCTTCAAGGCGACCGCGTTCAGCCACATCGTGCTGTGCGTGCCCGACATCATACAGGCGCGCGATTTTTACCAGCAGATGTTCGGCATGCGGCCCTTCTATTACAAGCCCGACGAGCCAAACGCGCAAGCCATGCTGCGGTTCGGGAACAACACGCTCTATCTGCGCAACAGCAGGCGGCCCGATCGCAAACCGTACGTCGATCACTTCGCGTTCGAGATCGAGAACTACGACCAGGACCGGGTGGAAGCGGAATTGAAGCGTCGCGGCTACAACCCCGTGCCGGATTCAAAGCTCGGCTGGACGATCCAGGACCCGGAGGGCACGAGAATAGAAATCGCCGGGAAGGGATTGCCCGAGTACATCGGTACCCACTGCAAGGGGCGCGCCGCCGATTGCCCGGGCGGGCCGCGCGGCTAGAGACGGTGACGGGGTGGTACTTAGATGCGCCGCGGGATAAAATACGCGTTGCGCGAGTCTAACTCGCTTTTCGCCTGTCACCGGAGCGCATGGCAGCCAGGAAATACGACGAGAGTTCAGTAAAGAAACTGCGGGGCATCGAGCCGGTGCAGCGGCTGCCGGGGATGTATACCCGCACCAGCGACCCCACCCACATCATCCAGGAAGCGATCGACAATGCGGCCGACGAAGCTCTCGGCGGCCATGCCGACCGCATCGACGTGACGGTGCATCAGGACGGCTCGGTCACCGTCAGCGACAACGGCCGCGGCATACCCGTCGGCCTGCATCCCGAAGAGAAAATCCCGACCGTCGAGCTGGTCCTCACCGAGCTCCACGCCGGCGCGAAGTTCTCGCGCACCGACGCGGACGCCGCGTACAAATTCTCCGGCGGCCTGCACGGCGTCGGCGTGTCGGTGACCAACGCGCTGTCCGAGCGCCTCGAGGTCGAGGTCAAGCGCGACGGCGACGTCTACGAAATCGCCTTCGCCAACGGCGTGGTCGCGCGTAAGCTGAAGCGCGTGCGCAGCTGCAAGAAGAACGAAACCGGAACGTCGCTGCGCATCTGGCCGAACAGAAAGTATTTCGACTCGCCGAAAGTCTCGCTCGAGGACCTGGAGCGCATCGTCCGTTCCAAGGCCGTGCTGCTGCCCGGCGTGAACGTGACGCTCAACATCGAGACGGCAAAGGAGACGAAAAAGCAGACCTGGAACTACCCGCAGGGCATGAAGGGCTATCTTGCGGAGCTGATCGGCGACCAGCAGGCGGTCGCGCCGGTCTTCGACGGCGAAAAGTACGTGCAGGACGCGGAAGCCAACGGCTTTGCCGTGGGCGAAGGGGCCGGGTGGGCATACGCCTTCGTCGAGAACGGCAAGGGCTACGGCGAGTCGTACGCCAACCTGATTCCCACTCCCGCCGGCGGCACGCACGAGGCCGGCCTGCGCGAGGGCATCTTCGAGGCGATCAAGGCCTTCACCGAATACCACAACCTGACGCCGAAGGGGATCAAGCTGCTCGCGGAGGACGCGTGGTCGCGCACCGTCTACTTTCTCTCGGCCAAGGTGCTCGAGCCGCAATTCCACGGCCAGACCAAGGAAAAGCTCTCCAACCGCGACGCGGTCAAGCTGGTTGCCGAGATGGTGCGCGATCCCTTCGCGCTGTGGATGAACAGCAACGTCGAGCACGGCCGCAAGATCGCCGAGCTCGTGATCAAGCAGGCGATCGAGCGTTCCCGCACGGTGCAGAAAGTCGAGCGCAAGAAGAGCTCGAGCGTCGTCATGCTGCCCGAGAAACTGACCGACTGCGAGTCCACGGACGTGAAGGATAACGAGCTCTACCTCGTCGAGGGCGACTCGGCGGGCGGCTCCGCCAAGCAGGCCCGCGACAAGCGCTTCCAGGCGGTCTACCGCATGCGCGGCAAGGCGCTCAACTCCTGGGAGGTGAAGCGCGAGCTGCTCTTCTCCAACGCCGAGATCCACGACATCGCCGTCGCGCTCGGGGTGGATCCGCACGGCGAGAACGACGAGCCGGACCTCTCGGGCCTGCGCTACGGGAAGGTCGCCTCGATGACCGACGCGGACGTGGACGGCGCGCATATTTCGGTGCTGCTGCTCACCCTCTTCTACCGCCACTTCCCGAAGCTGATCGAGCGCGGGCACGTCTTCATCGCGTGCCCGCCGCTCTACAAGGTGGACGTGCCCGGCCACGGCAAGCGCTTGGCCAAGAAAGTCTACGCGCTCGACGAGGAAGAGCTGAAGGCCATACTCGACCGCGCCCGTGACGACGGGGTCAAGCGCGATTCGATATCGATCCAGCGCTTCAAGGGTCTGGGCGAGATGAACCCGGGGCAGCTCTGGGAAACCGCGCTCAATCCGGATACCCGGCGCCTGCTGAAGGTGCGCATCGAGGACCGCGACCGCACCTATGCGCTCTTCAACATGCTCATGTCGAGGAAGGAAGCGGAGAAGCGCTGCGCCTGGATGGAAGAGAAAGGCAGCGAAGTCGAGGCTGACGTATGACCGGCGACGACAGCAGGACACGCGGCAAGCGCGGCGACGAAGCCACGCTCGATCTGTTCGAGCCGGCTGGTTCCGAAGCGGCGGTCGCCCTGAAAGCGGGCACGAAAGCATCCGCCAAGGGTTCCGTACAGGGCAAGAAAAGGACGGCAAAGGGCGCTGACAGCGCTCCGCCCCCGGGCATCGAGGGCGGCGGCAGGAAAGGCGGTGGCCCCGGCGGCCCCACGGCAGCCGGTGACGAAGACTTCATCGATATGGCGGCGTTCGCCGAGAGGAGCTATCTCACCTATGCGATGAGCGTGGTGCGCGGGCGGGCGATTCCGAACGTGGAGGACGGGCAGAAGCCGGTTCAGCGCCGCATTCTTTACGCCATGAACGAGCTGGGCCTCACGGCCGGGGTGCAGCACTCCAAGTCGGCGCGTATCGTCGGCGAGGTGCTCGGCAAGTTCCATCCGCACGGCGACGCCTCGACCTACGAAGCCCTGGTGCGCATGGCGCAGGATTTCTCGCTGCGCTATCCCTTGATCGACGGCCAAGGCAACTTCGGCACTCAGGACGGCGACCCCGCGGCCGCATACCGCTACACCGAAGCGCGGTTGACGCCGCTCGCCGCGCTGCTGCTCTCCGAGATCGACCAGGACACGGTCGATTTCATCGCCAACTACGACGGTCGCCTGCGGGAGCCCAAGCTGCTGCCCGCCCGCCTGCCCATGCTGCTGCTCAACGGCGCCTCGGGCGTCGGGGTCGGCATGGCCTGCGAGCTGCCGCCGCACAACATGAGGGAAGTTGCCGAAGCGGCGGTGCTGATGCTGGAAAAGCCGGACACCTCCGCGAAACAGCTGATGCGTACCGTCAAGGGCCCGGACTTCCCGGGCGGGGGCCAGATCATCAGCTCGCGCGCGGAGATCGTCGAGGCGTATGCCAGCGGGCGCGGCTCGCTGCGAGCCCGTGCGCGCTGGAAGATCGAGAATCTCGCCCGCGGGCAATGGCAGGTCGTCGTGTACGAGCTGCCGCCGACGACTTCGGTCAAGCGCGTGATGGCCGAGATCGAATCGCTCACCAATCCCAGGCCGAAGGAGAAGAGCGGCAAGGTATCCGCGGCGCAGACCAACCTGAAGCAGGTCGTGCTGGGCGCGCTCGAGAAGGTTAACGACGAGTCGGACAAGGAAAACAAGCTGCGGCTCGTGTTCGAGCCCCGCTCCTCGCGCCAGGATCCCGAGGAGTTCATGCGCTTCATGCTCACGCACACGAGCCTCGAGGAAAATTTTCCGGTGAACCTGGTGGCGCTGGGCCTCGACGGGCGCCCGGTGCGCAAGAACATCGCGCAGCTCGTCGGCGAGTGGGTCCAATTCCGCGTCGCCACGGTGACGCGCCGGCTGAAGTACCGCCTGGGGCAGGTCGAGAAGCGCATACACATCCTCGAGGGGCGGATCGTCGTCCTGCTCAACATCGACAGGGTGATCAAGGTCATCCGCAACTCCGACGAGCCCAAGCCCGATCTGATGAAGCAGTTCAAGCTCACCGAGGCGCAGGCGGAAGACATCCTGGAAATCCGGCTGCGCCAGCTCGCGCGGCTCGAAGGCATCAAGATCGAAACCGAGCTGAAGGAGCTGAAGAGCGAGCGCAGGCAGTTGAAAGGCCTGCTCGGCAGCGGGGCGGAGATGAAGAAGCTCGTCGCGGAGGAGATCCGCGCCGACGCCAAGCAGTACGGGGACGCGCGCCGCACGCAGATCGAGGAGGCGGACCGCGCGGTATTCGAGCGCCAGGTGATCGACGAGCCGTTGACGATCATCGTCTCGCGCAACGGCTGGGTGCGGGCGCGCACCGGCCATGCGCTGGATATGGGCGACGTCAATTACAAGACGGGCGACGGCCCGTACGCGATCTTCGAAACGCGCTCGATCCACAGCGTCGGCCTCATCGATTCGACCGGGCGCGCGTTCAGCGTCGAGGCCTCCGAGCTGCCCGGCGGCAGGGGCGACGGCCAGCCGCTGACCTCGTTCATCGAGCTTGCACCCGGCGCGCGGCTCGCGCACGTCGTCGACGCGCAGCCCGGCAGGAAATACCTCGTTGCAAACTCCGGCGGCTACGGCTTCATCGTGAAATCCGAAGACCTCCTGACGCGCGTGAAGGCCGGCAAGACCTTCATGACGATAGAGGAAGGCGAGGAAGTGATCCGTCCCGCCCCCGTGCCCGACAAGCCCGAGATGGCAGTCGCCTTCTCGGAGAAAGGGCGCATGCTGCTGTTCCCGGCGGACGAGCTCAAGGAGCTGGCGCGCGGCCGAGGCATTACGCTAATGGGGCTCGACGACCGCGAGAAGCTCGTAGGCGTCGGATTCGCCGGCGCCGACTCCATTACCGTGGCCGGCAGGTCGCGCTCCGGAAAGGAGCGCACCGTGACCGTGAGCGGCGAAGACCTCAAGAAGCATATCCTCCACCGCGCGCGCAAAGGCTGCCTCCTGCCGGGTAAGGTGAGCCCGATAGCGATCGTCAAAGAATAGTGACTGGTGGGGCGTGACTGGTATTACGTGACTGATACTGCGTGACTGGAAATGCGTGACTGGTGGTGCGAGTTTGACCGTTTTTCGGCCACGCCTCATCAGTCACGTGGGAATAGTCACGCCGTACTAGTCACGCCCTATCAGTCACGCAGCTTCAGTCACGGGGCAACAGTCACGCAGTACCAATAAAATGCGGTCGCTGATCAAGTTCCTGTTCTTCGGCAGCCTGGTGGTGATGGCGGTCGCGTTCTGGCGCAAGGACGCGCTGCCGCCGCCCGTTCAGCTCCTGGAGAAGCTGCGTGACGAGCCGAAACAGAGTCCCGTTCGGGCGCAGCCCGCAACCGTCACCGTGCACGGCATTCAGTACTCCATACAGCCGCGCTATGCCTACGAGCTGTGGGGGCTGGTGGTCGCCGTGCACGACTCGGAAACCTGGTGGGATTATGCGCACAAGGAATGGAACGATTACCTGAACGTCGTGGATTTGTGCGTGGTGTGGGGCGACAACGTGCGTAACGGCTCATACCAATCGGTCTCCTTCTCGCACAGCCAGTGGGAGTGCCTCTACAGCTGGACCGCCGCGGGACTCCCCTTCGATATCACCGCGGTATCGAACAATCATCTCATCACGATCGAGCCGGCGGTCGCACGGCGTCTGCGCCAGGTGCGCATCGGCGATCAAGTGCGCTTCCGAGGCTATCTCGCGGACTATACGACCTACAAGGACGGCGCTCCCACGGGCACTCGGGTGAGCAGCACGGTGCGCAACGACACCGGCAACGGGGCGTGCGAGGTGGTGTACATAGAGGATTTCGAGATCCTGAAAGCCGGAGACGGAACCTGGCGCACGCTGGGCAAGATAGGCATCTTTGTCTTCTTCGCGAGCATCGTCGGCTGGTTCTGGCTGCCGCTGCGCGTCTGAAAGGCTAGAACCTATTTCATATATAGGCACGTGTGCGACGGAGGCGATGTGGGATGCAGGTCGAGGAGGAGAGCCCGAAGCAATATGTCGATATTGCGAGGGCTCCCGACAAAGAGATGCGCCCAGAGCGCCCCGTCCCACTGGGGGAGCGGCCAGGACGGTCGTCTGCGTCGTTGCCCGGCTTGACCATATCGACATATGGCCTGCGCCGTGCGCCTCGCATACGCTCCGTCCTGGCCACAACGCATCACGCGCCTATATATGAAATAGGTTCTTGTGAAAGCTGACCGGCGACATCGCTCGCCACCTGAGTTTCGTCTCGCCTGCAACGCCGCTACAATGGGCACGATTCGAGCCTTCATGCAGGAGATTCCAATGGTAAAGCTGGAATTCCACGACCCGTCCGGTGCGCTCGAGATAACGCAGCCGCACGCCGCGCGGCTGGCCTCGCTCAAGGGCAAGCGCATCGGGTTCGTCAGCAACGAGCAGTGGCAGGCCTATCGCATGCTGCCGATGGTAAAGGAAATGCTCGAGGCGGACTTCCCGGACATCACCGTGCTGCCGATCGACGCCTACCCACAGGGCAACGCCCTGATCGGCGAAGAAGATACCGCGCGGCAGGTGCAGATGAGCGGCGTCGACGCCGTCATCGTCGGCAACGCGGCTTGAGGGGCCTGCGCCACAGCATGCGGCCGTGCAGCCGCTAGAATTGAAACGCTCGGCATTCCGACGGTCACGATCACGCGGTCGGATTTCGTCGGCGTCATGAAGAACGCCGTGTCCGGGATCGGCCTGGCGCCGGACGCGGCAATGGTCACGTTCCCGGTCAACATGTTCCTTCCCGGCAGCGACATCAACCCGGTCAGGGAACGCATACGCGAGATCTACAACGGCCTCACGCTTTGGAAGTCGGAATTCGCGCAGGCGTCGGGCGCGGCGAAGATGATCACGGTCGAGGCCCCCACCTACGAGCAGGCACTCGACAAGGCGAACAACCTGTACCTCACCAGCCTGTGGGGCGACGGTCTGCCGCTGCGGCCGGCGACGAAGGAGCGCGTGGACTGGGTACTCCAGGGCTCGACGCTGCCGCGAACGCACGTTTTGGGTAAATTCCCCCCGCGCGGCGGCATCACCACGGTGGAGACCTGCGCCATTGCGCTCGCGATGGCGGGCGGGCGACCCGAGTACCTCCCGGTGCTCCTCGCCGCGGTGGAAGCGTGCCTGGCCGCCGAGGGTTTTGACCAGCTGCAAGCCACGTCGGGCGGACCCTTTCCGGCCGTGATCGTCAACGGGCCGATCGCCAAGCAGATTCGTCTCAACTCTGGCTTCGGCCTGCTCGGGCCAGATCCGCAGCGTCCCGCCGGCGCCAGCATCGGGCGCGCGCTGCGCCTCATCCAGCAAAACGTCGGTGGTGCCCTGCCCGGCGTCGGCACCATGGCGATCTTCGGGGCGATGCGCTACACCAACGCGGTATTCGCCGAGGACGAGGACAACCTGCCGCCGGGCTGGCAGCCGCACGCCACCCAGCGCCACGGCTACGCGCCGGGGACGAACTCGGTGTCGGTCGTCTTCGCGAGCGGCGTGAGCAACGTGCGCCGCCGCGGCGCCAAGAAGGAGACGCCCGAGGAAGACGCGTTGAACGGCATGTGGCGCATGGCCGACTTCATGCGCACCCCCAACCTCGCGGTGCTCCACGGTTGGGAGAAGGGCACGCCCGGCATCATGATGATCGCGCCCATCGTCGCGAAGCAGATGGCGAAGATCGGCTGGACCCAGCAGTCGATACGCGAGTTTCTCTGGGAGAACTCGAAGATCCCGATGGCCCAGCTGCGCCGCGCCGGCGCGCCGGCATGGTTCGAGATCGACACCAACCCCAAGGTCCGGGAAAGCATCGCGCTGGATCCGTGGCCGATCTGCATGAAGCCCGACAACATCGTGCTCGTGGTCGCGGGCGGCGGTCATCCGACGCACAGCTACTGGCTGCAGGCACACTCCTCTCCCACCGTCCCAGGACGCGTGATCCGCGTGCCCGAGACGTTCGAGAGGCTACTCGCCGATGCGGACCGGGACCTCGGCTGCGGCGACGATGTCTGCCGCATCTGAGAACGGTGACCGATGCCATGAAAACCGTTTTCTGGCTGATCCTGACCGCGACCCTCGTCGCATGCGCGACGGAAAACCTCTACGAGGGGTTCAAGGCGCGCGAGGCAATGAGAGAACCGGCTCCTCAGCACGGCGCCGCGTCCAGGTTACCGGCATACCGCGACTACGAGGCGGAACGAAACAGGCTCCTCGATCCGAATCGACGCGCGAGCAGTGAGTAGCGGCTGGAGCGTCGTTGCTGCATTGTCCACGGCGTTCATGATGGCCGGGCCCGTCGCGCGAGCAGGCGAAATCCGCGTGCTGAGCCCCAGCGCGATGCATTCCTCGCTGGACGCGCTCGCCGAATCGTACCGCGGCCAGAGCGGCGACGAAGTCAAGCTCGCCTTCGAGACCGCGCCGGCACTGGCGAAGAAGCTTGCCGCCGGCGCGGTTGCGGATGTCATCATCGCGCCGCCGGCCACCATGGACAGCATCGTCAAGATGGGAAAAGCAGATCCAGCGGGGCGTTTCGATCTGGGGCGCGTCGGGGTGGGGGTTGTGGTGCGTGCGAACGCCCCGGTCCCGGATATCTCGAGCACCGAAGCGCTCAAGCGCGCCGTCCTGGACGCGGATTCAGTCGTCTACAATCGCGCCTCGAGCGGTCTCTACGTCGAGCGGCTCATGGAAAAGCTGGGGCTTGCCGAGAAAATCAGGGACAAGACCTTGCGCCATCACGACGCGCAAGAGGAGTTCACGCACCTGCTGAACGGCAAGGGACGCGAGATCGGCTTCGGCGGCCTGACCGAAATCGCGCGCTGGCGCGACAAGGGCTTGCGCCTGGTGGGCCCGCTCCCGGAGAACATACAGAACTACACAGTCTACGCGGTGGCCCTCGCCTTCGATCCGCCGAACCCGCGGGGCGCTCAGGCGCTGCTCAGGTTTCTCGCCAGCCCCGCGGCAAAGGCGGTGTTGAAGGCGAACGGCGTCGATTGACGTTTCTATCCCGGCATACCGCGCCGGCTCGGCCCAGGCGACTATCTGCACGGAACTGCACCCGAAGTTCCGATGCCTAAGCTCATGACTCGCCCGCGGGTCTCACTCGGGAGCGACCGATATGAGAAGCCTGTTCACAGCGGTGATGGCGTTCCTGTGGTCCTTGCTTGGCGCCTGCGCGACCACGCAGTCCGAAGGTACACCGTACTCATCGCCCCGCTACGCGCCGGGCCAGTACGCGCCTCAGCCCGCCGCTCCTGCCCAGGACGCTCCCAAGGACGGGAAGCGCGGCAACACACCACCGGGGCAGGACCGCACCGGTGCCGGACCTGCCGAGGGCGCGATACTTGATCCGAGCGGCGCCGCTACCAAACAGCCCGTTCTGCGCGAGCAGAAGCAATGAAACCGCCGTACCGCGCATAGCGGCTGGCATCCGAAACAGGATAGTGGCACCTGGCGTGGGCACGCGCACGACTGCGACCGTGGCCGCCCTGGGAATGCCGGCCGTCACCGAGCCCTGACTTTCGGCTGTCATGAGGTCGGCCGCGAGCGACCTCGGCAGGCCATGTCTTGTCTTGACAGTGGCGGGAGCGCTCAGGATAATTTTTCCACCACCCCTGGACGAAGTCCGCGACTTCCGCCGTGATCTCTCCGCGGGGATGAGGAGGGAGCCAGAGGGCATGTTTTCCGATCGCTGTGGGCCGCCTTGGCGGCTGTGGCTCTTCGCTTTACTCCTCCTGGTTCAGCACTGCGCATTCGCGCTGGAGCGCGCTTCCCCGGCGCAACATCTCGACGCCGGCCTGCAGGCGTTTCAGCGCGGCGCATTGGAAGAAGCCGTTGTCAGCTGGACGGATGCGGCACGCTCGGCGCAGTCGGCGGGCAACGTCGCCGAACAGATCACCGCTCTGGAATATCTCGCCCAGGCGTACACCTCCCTGGGCCTCTACGGTCAGGCGATCCAGACACTGGCCGGGGCCTTGAAGATAGCCGAGGCGACTCCCGACGTCGCGCGGACCACGTCCCTGCTGGCAGCGCTCGGCAATGCCCACATCGCAGTCGGCCCGCCAGAGGCCGCCGAAGCGTATCTCCAGCGCAGCATCGATCTCGCCAGGCGCAGCGAGGACGCCGCGCGCACGGCCACGGGCCTCAATGCCCTCGGCAATCTTCATGCCGGCCAGCGTAAGTACGAGGAAGCGATAGCGGCCTACCGGGAAAGCGCGGCCCTTGCACAGGGAGCGGGGCTGCGCGTGCTGGCAGCGCGCGGGCTCGCCAATGCCGCGAGCGCACTGCGTCAACACGGCAAGCCGCGCGAGGCCGACGCTTCCCTGCAGGCGGCTTTGGCGGAAATCCGCCAGGCACAGCCGTCGCACGAGGCGGTGTACACGTGGATACAGATCGCCCTCGCCTGCCGCGACCTGCGTGCCACGCTCGCCGACGCCGCCGACCGACTCCTGCGCCAGGCCTCGGATGCACTGAATGAGGCCGGCGCAATGGCCGAGCGGATCGGTGACGTGCGCGGCACCTCGTACGCTTTGGGACATCTGGGAGCCCTCTACGAGGACGAGCGTCGATACGATGAGGCCCTCGAACTGACGCGCAAGGCTGTCTTCGCCGCACAGCTCGTAAACGCGCCGGAATCCCTTTACCGCTGGCAGTGGCAGGCTGCGCGCCTGCTCAAGCGCCGCGCTGCCATGGACGAGGCTATTGCCGCATACCGTCGCGCGGTGCACACGCTGCAATCGATCCGCGCGGAGTTCTCGACCAGCTACGGCGCTCCGGCGTCATCGTTCCGCGACACGGTGGGGCGCCTTTATTTCGAGCTGGTGGACCTGCTCCTGCAACGCAGCGCCGCCCTGACGGATCCCGACCAGGTGACTTTGCACCTGGTGGAGGCGCGGGACACCGTCGAGCTGTTCAAGATCGCCGAGTTGCGGGACTACTTCCGGGACGAATGCGTGGAGACGGCGCTGGCGAAAAGCACGAAGCTCGACGTCGTTTCCCCGACTGCGGCGGTGATCTATCCGATTCTGCTTCCGGATCGCACCGAGCTGCTGGTGAGCCTGCCCACGGGATTGAAGCGGTTTTCGCTGCCGGTGACCGCGGACGCTCTGACCCTTGAAACGCGGCAACTCCGGCTTGCGCTGGAAAAGCGCACCACGCGCGAATTCCTCCCGCGAGCCCAGCAGCTCTATCGGTGGCTGGTAGGGCCCCTTGAATCCGATCTGGCTGCGCTGAAGATCGATACCCTGATCTTCGTTCCGGACGGCCCGCTCCGTACGATTTCCATGGCAGCACTGCACGACGGCCGCCGCTTCCTGGTGGAGAAATACGCGTTGGGAGTCACTCCAGGTCTGAATCTCAGCGATCCCCGGCCGATAGGCCGGGAACGGCTCAAGGTGCTGGCCCTCGGCGTCACAGAACCGGTCCAGGGTTTCCCCCCGTTGCCCAGCGTAGCAACCGAGCTCGACGCGCTGCGCACTCTCTTTGGCAGCACCACGCTCCTCAATGACGCCTTCAGCGTCCCGGCGCTGGAGCGACAGTTGAAAGAGCAGCCATACACCGTCCTGCACATCGCTTCCCATGGCGAGTTCGGCAGCGATGTAAAGAACACTTTCGTTCTCGCGTTCAACGACAAGCTGACGATGGATCGCCTGGACCAGGTCGTCGGGCTGTTGAAGTTCCGCAGCGAGCCGCTCGAATTGCTGACGCTCAGCGCGTGCGACACGGCGGCCGGCGACGACCGCGCGGCGCTGGGACTAGCCGGCGTGGCTATCAAGGCGGGCGCGCGCAGCGCCCTCGCCACTCTGTGGAACGTCAACGACGTGGTGTCGTCGCAACTCGTGGCGGAGTTCTACCGGGAACTGAAGGATCCGGCGGTCTCGAGGGCCGCGGCTTTGCGGCGCGCCCAGATGAAGGTGCTCGCTGATCCGCGCTACGATCATCCGGGATTCTGGTCGCCGTTCCTGTTGATCAACAACTGGCTGTAGCCCTTCGGGTGTCTGTTGCGCCGCTGCAGAAGCTCGCCCGCTCTCCGCTGGCCGCCTGCGCGCTTGCCGCCCTTCTGGTTTGCATCGGCGTTCTGGGAATGCGCGCCCTGGGCGCCCTCGAATCCGCCGAGCTTGCGGCCTACGACTGGTTCCTGAGGCTGCGACCCGACGCGCACCCCGCCGACCCCAGGATCGTGTTCGTCACCATCACGGAACGCGACATCAACGCCCAGGGGAGCTGGCCGCTGCCCGACGGGGTGCTGGCGCGCGCGGTCGAAGCGTTGGCGCAGCACCAGCCGCGGGCCATCGGACTGGATATCTATCGCGACGTGCCGGTGCCGCCGGGGACCGAGCGCCTCCAGAGAGTGCTGGAGCGGGACTCGCGCGTCGTCGGCGTGAGGAAATTCCGCGATGCGGCATCGCACGGTATCGCGGCCCACCCCGCGTTGCGGGAAGCGAATCGGGTCGGCTTCAACGACATCCTGGTGGACCCCGGGGGCACGGTTCGCCGCGGGTTGCTGTTTCTGGACGACGGCTCGACGACCGCGTATGCGTTCGCCCTGCAGCTGGCGCTGCTCTACCTCAAGGCGGAAGGCGTGAGTCCGCGTCCGGACCCCGTGAATCCGAGCTTCCTGCGCCTGGGACAGACCACGATCCGGCCTCTGGAGCCCAACGACGGGGCGTACGTCGGGGCGGACGCCCGCGGCTACCAGTTCCTGCTGGACTTCCAGGGAGCGAACGCGCGATTCGCGACCGTTACCCTCGCCGAGCTGCTCTCGGGCGCCGTGGCGCCCGCCGCGATTCGCGACAAGATAGCGGTGATCGGGGTAACGGCGGAGAGCGTCAAGGACAACTTCTACACGCCGTACAGCCGCGGACTCCAGGCCGAGCAACAATCAGCGGGCGTCGCCATTCACATGCACATCGTGAGCCAGCTGTTGCGGACTGCTCTCGATGGCGCACGCCCCATGGCGACGCTTCCGCAGCGGGAAAGCGCGGCATGGATATTGATGTGGAGCGCGGCCGGCGGCATCCTCGGCTTGATGGTGCGTTCCCCCTGGCGGATCTCGCTGGCGGCCGGCGCGGGCATCGCAGGCCTGGGAGTCGTGGCATTTCTTGCGTTCCTGAGCGGGTGGTGGATCCCGCTCGCGCCGGCGGCGCTCGCGTGGCTCGCCACCGCGGCGGTCGTCACCGCGTACGTGTCCTACCGCGAGACGGCGCAGCAGGCGGCGCTGATGCGCCTGTTCTCTTCCAATGTCTCGCGCGAGGTCGCTGAAACGATCTGGCAACAGCGCGACCAGTTCCTGGATGGCGGGCGGCCGCGCTCCGAGGGCCTTGTCGTGACCGCCTTCTTCACCGACCTTACCGGGTTCACTTCGGTATCCGAGAGGCTGGGTCCCGCCGCGCTCATGGATTGGCTGAACGAGTACATGGGCGCCATGGCGGGGCACGTCAGCAAGCACGGAGGAGTGATCCGGCAATATGCCGGAGATTCAATCGTGGCGATCTTCGGCGTGCCGGTCGCGCGGCGCAACGAGGCCGAGATTGCCCGCGACGCCGTGAACGCAGTGGCCTGCGCGCTCGCCATGGAAACGACCTTGCGCGAGCTCAACCGGCGCTGGGCGGCGGAGAGCCGCCCCATCACCGGCATGCGCGTGGGAGTATTTACGGGCGCAGCGGTGGCCGGCACCCTGGGCAGCGCCGAGCGGTCGGAGTACGTCGTGGTCGGCGACACGATTAACACTGCTTCGCGGCTGGAGAGCTTCGACAAGAGCCTGTTCCCGCCCGATCCGGCCGACCACCCGAGCCGAATTCTGATCGGGGAAACCACGTGGAAACGCCTGGACAACCGTTTCGCCACGGAACGGGTAGGCGACGTAAGATTGCAGGGGAAGGAGCAATCGGTGGCGGTATACCGGGTGCTCGGATGGATGCCGGACGCCGCCCCGGCGTCCCGGAAAGGAGAACTGGCATGAGCAAGTCTCGGGCAATTACGATGCTTCCGGTAATGGCGCTGGTGATTACGCTTCCGCTTCACGGCCTGGCACAGGAGAAGCGGGAAACGCCTCAGCCTCCTCCTGCTGCAGAGCCGGCCAAGCCGCCGGCGGCGAGCGCGAGCAGCGCTGTCCCCGTGTACAAGCCTCCTCTGCGCGGCGCTCCCGGTGGCCGCGTAGGAGGGGGTACGCGCGGACTGGGCGCGGGTCGCGCCGTGTTCGTTCTGTCGGTTCTGGCGCCCGATCACACCGGGCTCACAGTGAGCGAACAGCCGACGCTTTACTGGTTTATTTCCAGCAAAGCGCCCTCGCCGGTGGAGCTGACCGTGGTCGATCCGCGCGCGACGAAGCCGCTCATGGAAGTTCGCCTGTCCTCGCCCGTGGAAGCAGGCGTGCACCGCATCCGCCTCGCCGATCACAACGTCCGCCTTGAGCCGGGCGTCGCGTATCGCTGGTACGTCGCGGTCGTTCCCGATGCCAACCGCCGCGCCAGGGATTTCCTGACCGGCGGCGCGATCGAGCGGATCGAGCCCTCGGCGGAATTGCGCGCCCGGCTTGCAAAAGCCGGCAAGGCTGAAGCGCCTGCTCTCTACGCCGAGGCAGGCCTCTGGTACGACGCGATTGCGGCGCTTTCCGCGCTGATCGAGAGTGCGCCCGGCGACGCGGCACTGCGCCGACAGCGTGCGGCCATGCTCGCGCAGGTAGGGTTGCCGGAGATAACCGATTAGCAGCGGCCTGGTGTGCCATCCGCTAAGACCGGGCAGCACACAGAACCTATTTCATATATAGGCGCGTGATGCGTTGTGGCCAGGACGGACCGTATGCGAGGCGCACGGCGCAGGCCATATGTCGATATGGTCAAGACGGGCAACGACGCAGACGGCGCGCCGCAGGGAGGAGCAGGGGCCCCGATGTTCTTCCGGGGATGCGACCCCGCAGGTGCGCAAGCACGCGTTCAAGTGCGGCGCTGTGGCCCGCTCCCGGGTCGCACCTACGCGTGGATACGCGCAGGCACTGCTCCGCCGTCCGCGTGCCCTGGCCGCAACCCGAGTGGGACGGGGCGGAGAGCAACGGCCCG
>DATFWO010000021.1:0-31540 GCA_035259205.1 Burkholderiales bacterium
CCGTGGGCGGCACCCAGACCGTGGGACGGACGTACTTGCTCGGGGGCATTGCTGTGTCCTCTCTCTTGGGGCGCTGCACCGGAGCGCGGCGGGAGCAATGGTAACAGCTTCGACGATGGAGCTTAGGGTCCTGTCCCCTAAGCTCGCGGATAAACCGTCCCAGATGATGCGTCCCAGCTAGTGCGTCTCAAATAAAGCGTCCCAGATAAATTTCCCCGTCAATCGTCACCCGTCACTCGTCACCCGTCACGCTCATCTCTGCTATCTTAGGAGTTGACCATGAAGCGAATTGCCGTGCTCTGCATCGCCATCGGGGCCGCGGCGGTCGGGACATCCGTGCTCGCCGCAGACACCTATCCCGTCAAGCCCGTGCGCATGATCGTGCCGTACGTGGCAGGCGGCAACGCCGACATCCAGGCGCGCTACATCGCGGAGCGGTTGAGCGAGGCGCTGGGAACGCAGTTTGTCGTCGACAATCGCGGCGGCGCGAACGGGATGATCGGCCTCGAGCTTGCCGCGCGCTCGCCGGCAGACGGCTACACCGTGCTGCTCGTGGCGAATACCTTCGCCGTGAGCCCGTCGCTCTTCTCGAAGGTGCCGTACGATACGGTCAGGGATTTCCAGCCGATCACGCTGATCGGGGAGACGCCGGAGATCTTCATCGGCACCCACGCGCTCGCCGCGAACAGCGTGAAAGAGGTCATTGCGCTGGCGAAAAGCCGGCCCGGGCAGCTCAATTACGGCTCGACCGGGCACGGCTCGCCGTCGCACCTCGCGGGCGCGCTGCTCGAGTTCATGACCGGCATCAAGCTCGTGCACGTGCCATACAAGGGGGCGCAGGCCTCGAACGTTGCGGTCATTGCCGGCGAAATACAATTCGCCTTTCCGAGCCTGACGTCGGTGCTCCCGCACGTGAAAGCGGGAAAGCTGAAGGCGTTCGCCATCACCACGAAATCGCGCTCGGCGCTTGCTCCCGCCATTCCGACCATGGACGAAGCCGGCGTGCCCGGCTACGAATCGAGCATCTGGAACGGCATCCTCGCGCCGGCGGGAACACCCAAGGATATCGTGCACCGGCTGCACGAGACGATCGTGCAGATACTGAAATCGCCGCAGGCGCAGGAGCGCTACGCGAACGTCGGCGCCGAGATCCGCTACAACTCGCCCGACGAGTTCCGGGCGCTGATCGTGGCCGAGATGGCGAAGTGGCGGAAGGTCATTCGAGCGGCGGGCATTCGGGTGGATCAGCCGTAGCTGATAGTGACGAGGTAACGGTGACGGGACAAAGGTGACGAGTAATGGTGACGGCTAAGGGTTGGTCTCAGAAATAGCCACGGAATCACACGGAAATACACGGACAAGAATCCGATTCGGCTAGTGTGCCTTGTCGTTCGAAAACTTCCGTATGCTTCAGTGGCTGTAAATGGTTTTGAGACACGTTCTAGAACCTCTGGTCGGCCAGAAAAGTGAAACCGCCGCGTCAATTGTTTTTCGCGCCCTCTTTCACCCAGACCCTGAGTATTTCGATTTCCCGGTCGGGAAGTTTCCCGCGGCCGTGCGGCATGCGAATCGACGGATCAGCTCGACCTTCCATCAGCATGTTGAGCGTACTGGTCAAGGGATCACCCGGAATCACCAGCTTGCCAAACTTGCCGCCCTTCATGAGCGTTTCATAACTGCTCATGTCGAAACCACTCGCTGCGTAGCCGGCCCCGCCCGGGACGTGGCACTCAAGGCACCTCGCTTTCAGAATGGGCTGCACTTCCCGGCTGAAGCTGACATTTCCTGGAGAGCATGCACCTAGCGTGAACGCGGATGCGACTATCACTACTCCATATCCGATAGTTGCATGCCACTTATTCATCACCCCTCAGCCCCAATCGGAAAGCCGGCAGGTCATTCGAATTCCGCAAAGGCCCTCAGAATATCGACTTCGGTGATGATGCCGACCAGCGTTCCGGAATCATCGACTACCGGAAGCCCGCCAATCCGCTCGCTCGCCATCAGCTTTGCAGCGCCGGCCAGGCTCATGCTGGGTGTCGCGGTCACGATGCCGCGATGCATGACATCGCCAATCTCGACATTGGATTGGAGATAGCGCGCGGCAGCAAGGAGAAGGTCGCGCTCCGCCGCCATGCCCACCAGCTTTCCATCCCGATCAACGACAGGCAGGTGATGTAGCGAATTACTCTCCATCGCCCTTAACGCTGCCTTGTAGTCGGTGTCCGAGCGTATCGTCACTGCGGGTGTGCTCATTCGGTCCTGAACCAGCATGCGGTCCTCCTAAATGTATGGTTACGATCCGCATTCCAATGACTCGTAACAACGCTAATCCCGTGAATGGGTCCGCTCTTTGACCTGGATCAAGGCAGCTGCGGATTTTCCAGTTGTGTTCCGCGGTCTTGTCATTGCAGGAAAGCGGTGCTGTTCGGGACGCTGAGGAGAACGCAGTCGCCTCCGCGGAACTGCGGCAAGGTAGCGGCGCCGGGTCGGGCGACAAGGCCGTGCCCAACCCAGGCGCTCTCTCCCGCTAGCGCTAATTGGGATTAATGTAACTATCGCTCGTCTTGGCGGTAAAGCTTTACTGTCTCACTTGACGAGTGCGACGCACTCGATCTCGACGCCGTTGCCGAAGCGGAGCTGCATGGACCACGCCGTGCGCGCCGGCGGATCGACCGGGAAGAATTCGCGATAGATCCGGTCCATCTCCGCCATGTCGGCGATGTCCGCGAGCACCACGTGGATCCTCACCACGCGCTCGAGCGACGAGCCCGCGGATTCCAGCATGTGCTTCACGTTGTTGAGCGTCGTGCGCACCTGCTCGGCGATCGGACCGTGCCGGCGCTCGCCGGTCGCCGGATCGATAGGTCCCATGCCGGAGAGGAAGAGGTAGTCGCCGATGCGGATGCCGGGGACGTGCGGCAGGTTGGCGCTGCGCGACACGTTGAGCACGGGATTGGCGGGCTCGATTACCGAACGGGACAGTCTGTCGGTCGTCATCACTGATTCAGGACGCTAAGGCAGTGCATTCGATCATGACCTTCACGCCGTCGGGCAGACGCGCGCCGCATACGGTGCGCGCAGGCGGCGGCTCGGGGAAGAAGTGCGCATAGACCTCGTTCATGTTCGGCGCCTCCAGCATGCTGTGCAGGAGCACGTTGACCTTCACCACGCTGTCGAGCGAGGAACCCGCCCCTTCGAGGATCAGCTTGAGGTTCTCCAGTATCCGTTGCGTTTCGCGAGCCGTGGTATCGCGCACCGCCTGGCCGGTGGCCGGATCGACGGCAGTCAGCCCGGACACGAACACGAACGCGCCGCCCCTCACCGCTGGTGATGCGTGCGGAGCCGTGCTGCCCTTCGCGCCCGGCCCCGGCACTGCGACCACCTTGCGCGGCTGGCTCATGCGGCGGCGATCGCGTCGAGCTGGACCTTGAAGCCGGCTTCGATCTGCGCGGTCCACACGGTGCGCGCGGGCGGACCGTTCGCGACGTACTGCCGGTATACGCGGTTCAGCACGTCGTACTCTATGCTGTCGTAGATCAGCGCGTGCACCTGCACCAGCCGGTCGAGCGACGAGCCCGCGGCTTCCAGCAGCAGCTTCAAGTTGCCGAAGATGACGTGCGCCTCGCTCGTCAGCGTGCCGTGCCGGCGCTCGCCGCTGTACGGATCGACCGGGATCATGCCCGAGCAGAAAATGAGCCCGCCGGCGCGGATGGCGGGCGACTGGAAGTGCCCGTAATGCCGCCGCAGATCGAGTCCGGGCAGCGGTGCGGCGATCACTTCGCGCATCGAATGAAGTTCCTTGTGCCTGGTGACAGTGAAGAAGTGACGACTGACGAAGTGACGTACTTCACCAGCAACAGCGCCATCACTTCATCGCTAGCGATAGCGGCAGCACTTCGTTACCAACGATGCGCCGTCACTTCGTCACCATGAGTATCTCACTCATCACTTGCTGAGCTTGAAATATCTCAAATCAGGCGGCGCCTGATTCTTCTTGGCGGGCATCAGGAGCCCATCCGCGCTCAGGAAATAGTTTTCCTTGCCGATAACGATATTGGCATTGCCCTCGACGCAATAAAACTCGCGCCAGGTCGGACGTGGATTCGCGCCGCGCCGATATGTCTTGTCTACCGTCCAGGGCCGCGTCAACGCATGGTCGGTGACGGTGATCTGGTTATGAAGAAGGTTCGGGTCGGTCTTGTCGAGATAGAAGCGTTCCTTGAACGTCGATTGATTGTCGAAGTGCAGCGGCAGCCCGGTTGCGTCGTAAGCTCGGGGGCCCTTGAAGGGGCCGCGGGTCTCGACTTCAAGCACGTCGTAGCGGCCGTCGCCGTCCGTGTCGATCCATTTGCCGATGGAGTAGCCTTGGTAGGTGGCCTCGATGGTCGCGGGCCAGGGGCGTCCGTCGGTGTAGATTCGACGATAGTGGTCTTCGCCGCCGATCAGGACATAGGTGGTATCCGGCGTGACGATGTATTCGTATTGTCCGACCGACATCATGCGCGGCATGCCGCCCGGCCAGCACGTCGCAGTGGGGTAATTGCCCAGTCCGCCCTTGGCCTGATCGGCCATGCTGTCCTCGTGGATCTTCCGGTACTCCGCCGTCAGCGGGGCTTCCTGGCCACGTCCCCAGGGCTTGGTCGGATCGAACTTGACCGTCTGACCTTCCAGGCCGGGCGTGATCACGATGCCCCACTGGCCCTTCCAGTTGGGATATTTCGATTCATCGTGCGCCTGAGCATTTGAAAGAAGCGTCGAAAGCGTCACCAGCAGTGCGATTTCCAGAAGCGAATCTCGATAACACATACATACCTCCCATTTCGATGCGAGTTTGTACATGCATCCGTTCGTAAGACGGCAAGCACATGCATTCAGCATTAAATGGCCGATGCATCGCGTTGCCATCGCGCTACCGTGCAATCTACACCTCGGAGCGCCGGAAGAGTTGCGCTTTTCAGGGGGAAAATTGGCGAGCTAAAGGCTGTCTACGGGTCCTATTTCACTACCTTGTCGCTTGATATCAGCCACTTGTGCTGGTGCGACCCGGGTAGGAAGTGCAGCCCACCAATATTTGATCATCCGGCCGTCGCGAAGGGATGAAGCAAGGCCCTCGACTGAAGCACGCCAGGTCGTCGCGAGATGCAGGCGGGGCACTGCGCGCGAGGAGCGTATGACTTAAACTGCGTGACGAGGTAATGGTGACGAATAATGGTAACGAGCTAAGGGTTGAGTAGAACCGGTTTTAAAAATAGCCACGGAAACACACGGAAATACACGGACACGAATCCAATTCGGTTGGTGTGCTAGAACCTGTTTCATAACTAGGCGCGTGATGCGTTGTGGCCAGGACGGACCGGATGCAAGGCGCCCGACGAAGGCCATATGTCGATATGGTCGAGGAGGGCAACGCAGCAGCCGACCGTCCTGGCCGCAACCCGGAGGGACGGGGCAATCTGGGCGCATTTCTTTGTCGGGAGCCCTCGCAATATCGACATATTGCTTCGGACTCTCCTCCTCGAACTGCATCCCACCTTGCCTCCGTCGCACACGTGCCTAGTTATGAAACAGGTTCTGGTCATTCGAAAACTTCTGTGTGCTTCCGTGTGCTTTCGTGGCTGTAATGGTTTTGAGGCACGTTCTAGAGTCTCTGGTCGGCCAGAAGTAGTCTATGACTCGTACTTCGTCACCTGTATCTCGTCCACCCGTACTCGTCACCCGTATCTCGTCACGCATCTAGAATGGGACGAGGGCAGATGAGGTTTCAGCGCATTTCAACGCAGTTCATCGCGGCATTGGGTGATCCAAAGGCAAACTCCGGGAGCGGGGCGCAATCGTGGGGTCTGTGGCCCGTTGACCCCGGCCCGCGAGGAGTCAGGCTCATCAACTTCGCGCAGATGAAGGCAGCAGGCGGGGTCGCCCCGGCAGGATGGCAATTCGATCCAACGAATTGGTGGCTGGAGGAACACGGCTTGCTCATGGAGCCTCCCGTGTTTCCGGTTCCTCCCGGCAAATACCTGGTCACGGGCGATCGTGAAGTTACGACTGTGCTGACCATACACCCCGTCGACACCGACGGAGATAGTCGCTGGGAGCTCGGCGACCGCGCGACGCTCTACGACGTGACACACTTGCCCTGCCGCGCCGCCCGCTACACATCGACGACCGGCGAGGGGTCGCCGGCGAACGTGCAAAAGAGCGCGTTTCCGGTCGCTCCGGGCGCAACAATGCCACCGGTCGAGGGCTGCGAGAAGAAAGACTATGCGGTTATCTTCGTGGTCGGCGTCGCGAAGTGACGAGCTTTGCAGTGACGAATTTCATGGTGACGAACTTCGTGGTGACGAGTTCACAGTGACGAAAGTCATCCTCCTTAACGCAGCGCTCGCCACCGCACCGCTCGCCACCATAACGCTTGGGTGAAGTTACGAAGGAGGTCAAGGTCATGGACGGGCAAACGGCGGAAACTCTGGTGCGTACTGGCCCCGGCACGACGATGGGCGCTCTGTTGCGCCGCTATTGGGTGCCGGCGCTGCTGAGCAGCGAGATCGCAACACCCGACGGACCGCAGGTGCGGGTGCGGATCCTGGGCGAGAGGTTGCTCGCGTTCCGCGACACCTCGGGCCGGCCCGGGCTGATCGACGAGTTCTGCACGCACCGCGGTGCGTCGCTTTTCTTCGGGCGCAACGAGGAGAACGGCATCCGATGCTCCTACCACGGCCTGAAGTTCAACCGCGATGGCGACTGCGTCGATGTCCCTTCTGCGCCGCAGGTCTGCGAACGAATGCGCATCAAGGCCTACCCGTGCATCGAGAGGGCAGGGATCGTGTGGGCTTACATGGGTCCACGGGACAAGCGCCCGGCGCCTCCCGAGGTCGAGTGGTGCGCGCTACCGGACAGCCACGTGTTCGTCTCGAAGCGCCTGCAGGAATCGAATTACCTCCAGGCGATGGAGGGCGGCATCGACACGAGTCACGTTACTTACGTTCACCGCTATGAGGTCGACGAGGACCCGATGTTCAGGAATTGCAAGGCCAACGATTACATCAAGGCCGACGGCAACGTGGTGTTCGAGATCGAGCAGACCGACTTCGGGTTGACGCTGTTCGGCCGCAGGAACGGCGAGCCCGACTCCTACTACTGGCGCATCACCCAGTGGCTGTTTCCCTGGTTCACGCTGATCCCGCCTTTCGGCGAGCACTCGCTCGGCGGGCACGTGTGGGTGCCGATCGACGACGAGAACTGCTGGGCGTGGAGCATCAGCTACCGCCCCGACCGGCCGCTCGGCACGGCTGAGCGGAGCGACATGCAGGCGGGCAAGGGCATCCACTGCGAGGTCGAGCCGGGCACCTTCCGCCCGCGAGCGAACAAGGACAACGACTACCTCATCGACCGCCGTGCCCAAAGGGAAAAGCGCGCCTTCAGCGGCGTGTTCGGCTTCGCGCTGCAGGACGCTTCGCTGCAGGAGAGCATGGGACCGATCCAGGACCTCGAGCGCGAGAAGCTGCTTCCTACGGACCGCGGAATCGTCATGGCGCGCCGCATGCTGCTGGAAGCGGCCGCCGGCTTGCAGCAAGGCGTCGAACCGCCGGCGCTGAATGCGAGCAGGCAGCGCGTGCGAGCAGCCGGCGTGCTGCTCGAGCGCAGCATCCAACCGCAGGAATGGGCCCACCAGCACCTGGCCGACGGCCTCGAGGAGCCGGTCTACTCGATCTAGTCGGTGACGAGCTGCGCAGTGACGAGCTGCGCAGTGACGAGCTGCGCGGTGACGAGCTGCGCAGTGATGGGCTGCGCGGTGATGAGCTTCGCAGTGACGAATTTCATGGTGACGAGCTGCGCGGTGACGAACTTCGTAGTGACGAGCTACGCAGTGATGATCGCTGAAGAAACATGAACTGAGCGCAGGGCAAGTCTAAGCGAACTTCGCCACCGCAATGCTCGTCACCGCAATGCTCATCACCGCAGCGCTCGTCAGGCTGCCGCCGGCCGATGCGCCCTCATGAATGAGCGCACCTGCCGCACCGCGATGGGGATCAGCTCCTTGGGATCCTTCCACGGGTAGTAGCCCAGCTCCGATCTCGGCGCGAGCATCGCAGTTTCCCAGGCGACGTCGTAGGGGTGGCCCGGGGTGTCGTCCAGCAGGACCAGCATCGGCGTCTGGCAGCTGCGCACGAAGTCGCGATTCACGGTGAACAGGAAGTCGGGGTTGGGGAACATCCGGGTAAGGAACTTCTCGATCATGTCCGGCGTGACTTTGGGATCGCGCTTCATGAGCTCGGGGGCCCAGCTCTTCATGCTGATGTCGCGCATGTAGGTCGGGTGCGCCTTGTTCCAGCCGACGGGCTGCGCCGGCACGGCGGCGACGACCCGGTCCGCCGCACGCTTGACGAGGCCCCAGATGTACGGCGCGCCGATGCAGTAGCCCAGCGCCATGAAGCGCTTGATGCCGAGGTGATCCATCAGGCCGAGCAGGTCGTCTATGTAAGAGTCCCACGGCCGGTCGACCTCGAGCGGGCCGGTCGACTGCCCGCCGACCGCGTTGCGCAGGTCCGTCACGATGCAGCGATACTCGTTCTTGAACTCCTCCATGGCGTTGAACGGCGCGTTCTTCTTGGCCCATTCGATCGTCGAGTTGAGGCCTCCGCCGGAGATGATCAGGAGCGGGAAGCCCTTGCCGGCTTCCTCGTATGCGATGCGGACGTCGCCTTTCTGGTAGACAGCCATGGCAGATCCCCCTTTCTGGGTTTGTTGAGCGAACGCGCCGGGTGCGGCGGCGGCGGCCGCGACAGCGGCGGTGGTGGTGAGCAGCGAGCGTCGTTTCCTGTCCACGGTTGGCTCCCTTCCCCAATCCAGCCTGACGGCCATAGTGTAGCCCGCATTGCTGGTGTAGATCATCCCTCATCCCTCGTTCCTCATCCCTCATCCCTAGTCCCTCGGTGTAGGATGACGTCACCCACCTGAGGATCAGGAGGTCCCATGGCCAGACGAAAGTTGCAAATCGTCGTGTCGCTGCTGGCAATCGCGGCCGCAGGCCCGGCAGCGGCGCAGATCACCAGCAACCCGATTCCGGCCCCGATCGAGAAACGCGGCTTGGCGGTGGAAGTCGTGGAACTGGTACGCCTGCCGGACACCCGCGGGATACGCCCCGCCGATCAGGACGTGAAGCCGGCCGGCTGGGCTCGGATCAATTACGTGCGGGACCTTCCCGACGGCCGCCGGTTCGCCAACGACTCGCGCGGGTTCCTGTATCTGCTCGATTCGAGCAACCAGCCACAGGTGTACGCGAACGTGGCGGAAACGTTTCAGCGTGCGGTCTACAACCGGCTCTCCAGCGGATTCATCGCGTACGTCTTTCATCCGGAGTTCGCGCGCAACGGCCTGTTCTACACCGTTCACGCGGAGCACGGGCCGGACAATCCGGCCACGCCGAACTTCATCCCGCCCGGATACGGGTTGAAGGACGTGACCTACCACAACATCGTCACGGAGTGGCGCGCGACGAATCCGGCCGCCAACGTGTTTGCGGGCACCCGGCGCGAGCTCCTGCGCACGGCCCACGTGGTCCAGAACCTGACACATCCCCTGAGCGCGGTCGAGTTCAACCCGACGGCGAAGCCCGGAGACGCCGACTACGGCCTGCTCTACATCAGCGGCAGCGATCATGGATTCAGCAACGGCGGCGGGCCGAACCAGAGCAATCCGGCCCAGACACAACGTCTCGATTCGGTCATCACCGCCATCCTGCGCGTCGATCCGCGCAGTCCTTCGGTCACGGGCGGGGTGAAGGGCCTCGGCGACTACACGATTCCAAAGGCCAACCAGTTCGCCTCTGTCCCGAACGCGCTGGGAGAGATCTACGCCTACGGATTCCGCAACGCCCACCGGATCTCATGGGACACCGACGGCACGATGTTCGCCAACGACATCGGGATGAACCAGATCGAGGAGATCAATATCGTCCGCAACGGCGGGAACTACGGCTGGATGAGGCGCGAAGGATACTTCGAAGCCGGCCGCTGGCGCGGCGGCGCGCTGAACGAGCTCTATCCCCTGACCGATGAAGTCCTGGACGGGCGCGTGAAGGACGGCTTCACGTATCCCGTCGCGGTCTACGACCACGACGAAGGGCGGGCAATCACCGCCGGCTTCGCGTATCACGGCAAGATCACCGCGCTGCGCGGGAAGTACATCTTCGGCGACATTTTCGCGGGGCGCATCTTCGCGGCCGACCTCGCCCAGATGAAGAAGGCCGACGATGGAGTTCCCCGCACCGTGGCGCCTATCGAGGAAGTGCAGCTCTACGAGCGAGATGCCAGCGGCAACCGGGTGAACGTCTCGTTCCAGGAGCTCGTCGACCGGAAAATGGGTGCGAAAATCGTCCGCGCCGATCTCATGATCAGCCAGACGCGTGAGGGCGAGCTGCTCATTACGTCGAGACAGGATGGCACCATCCGGATGCTCGTTCCCGATTCCGGAAAACGCTGATCCGTGTAGATCACGACGATGAAGCTGTCGGGCGGCTTAAATCGCGCGTTTTGGCAAAGGGATAGACGGGGCGGGGTCCACTTTAGTGGGCTCATTACTATTTGATCATCCGGCCATCGCGAACGGATGAGGAAGAGCCCTCGACCTAAAGCACGCCGGGTGTCGCGAGATGCAGGCGGGGCGCTGGTCGTCGATCAGCGCGGCGCGCGTTTCAACCAGGTATCGAAACCCTTATCGAAGTACGCGTTCAACGGCAAGTCGTCGGTAAGCAGGTCGACGTCGATTTCGGAGAAATCAGCCGGGGGCATGCTCTGCCAGTACGCGAAACCGATCAGCGCGAGGACGAGCCCGGCGATGGCTATCAGATAGCGGGCGCCATGAGAGCGCTGGTCGCCCTTGTGGGAAATCGCGTTCATGGCCCATGCGAGGCCCGACACTGTTTCAGGCCGCTCTCGAAAGCGCGATAGCGCAAGCTTGCGCGCAGCAGCCAGCCGCTCGCGCGTCGCCGGATTCAGCCGCTCCACGCCGTGATCGAGTTGCTGGGCGATCTTACGTGCGAGTTCGTCGTCTGGCCGGTTCATGATTCAATCCCAGTTTTTCCCTTCCGAGCCACCCGTAATTTGGCGCTACGAGCATTCCTATTTTCGCGACAGACACTTTCGGCAACCTTACAGCGTGGCCGCGCGCCGTCCGCCATCGTCGCGTGGTCGCGATCCACGACTGCGATGCGCTTTAGGGAGGATCTCGCCCGCTTTTTCAGGTGGTTAGCGAGCGAGTTTGGCGACAAAGACCCTCGGAGTGTGACTTTTGCACGCTTGCGCGAAATTGCAAAAACCTGGGACAGACCACGGCTGGGTTGCTTCTTCTACCTCGCGAGCCGGCTGTCGTTGCGCTCGGCGGTCAGCACGCGGATCGGCTTGCCGGCGGCGAACGCCACGATGTTCTCGACCGTGTCGGAATAGGCTGACTGGAAGAATTCCTGCGTGGCATACCCGAGGTGCGGCGTCAGCACGACGTTGGGCAGCGTCCTCAGCGGATGGCTGTCGGGCAGGGGCTCCCGTTCGTATACGTCGAGACCCGCTCCCGCGATGCGCTTTTCCCGCAACGCCGCGATGAGCGCGGCTTCGTCCACTATCGGGCCGCGCGCGGTATTGACGAGGATCGCGGTCGGCTTCATCAGGCTGAGCTCCCGCGCGCCGACGATGCCGCGCGTGCGCTCGGCGAGCACCAGGTGGAGGCTCAGCACGTCGCTGTGCCGAAAGAGCTCGTCCTTCTCGACCCGCCGCACCCCGAACTCGCCGGCCACCTCCGCTGTCAGGTTCTGGCTCCACACGATGACCTCCATGCCGAACGCCTTCGCGACCGGCACCATGTTGCGGCCCTGGCGTCCCAGGCCCAGCAGCCCCAGGGTGCGCCCGGCGAGCGTGAATCCCGCGGTGTGCTGCCAGCCGCCCTTTCTCATCTCGTTCGACTCGTAGGCGATATGGCGGGCCACGGCGAGCGTGAGCCCCCATGCCAGCTCCATCGTCGCTTTCGAGTGGACGGCGCGCCCGCTATGGGAAACGACGATGCCCCGTTCGGTGGCCGCGGCGACATCCAGGGTGCGGTGATAGTGCCCGGTGATCGCGATCAGCCTGAGGTTAGGCAGCCGCTCGATCAGCGTACGCGGCATGGGCGTGCGCTCCCGTATGTGGCAGAGCACGTGAAAGGGCTCCAGAACGCGGGCGGCCTCGTCGGGCACCGCGAGCGGCCTGTCGAAGACGGTGACCTCGCAGCCGGGCGGAAGCTTCGACCAGTCGGCGGATTTCTGCGAAAGATGGAGGTAGTCGTCGAGAACGGCGATCTTCATGGCGCTTCCCGGAAGTGAGGCGGCGGGGGGCCGCGGCAACCCTATTATCAGCGATTCGCGATTGTCGGACGCGAGTTTCCCATTCGCTGCCCTGCCTGTCGTAGAACGGACTGTCGTAGAACGGCGTGATGAGTGACGGGTGATGGGTTTCCCGCACAGCGGGCGCTTCCCTCATCCTTCCGCCTTCCTCCTTCCTCCTTCCGCCTTCAGAAGCTCCGGCGTATGCCGATGACGCGACCGATTTCCGCCGGCCGCGGGCGCCGCGCATGCGCTTCGTGCAGGGCTCTCAGGCGCGCGAATCTGTCGTCGGGCCAGGTGGTGCTGCGCCGCGTCGTCATGTCGATGCAGATCGAGATCGACTCGGAGGTCGCTGCCAGCCAGCGCTCGCGCGCGTGCAGCATGGTCATGAAGTAGTGCATGCGCTTCTCATCGAAGTCGAGCAACTGAAACGTAAAATCAAGCGTGTCGTCTTCGCGCACCTCGCGCTGGTAAGTGACGTGGCTTTCCAGCGCAAACGAGCTGCGGCCGGTCTGCTCGATGCTCGCGGAACCCAGGCCGAGCATCTCGAAGGGGAGATCGAGGGCCTTGTCGAAGAGCACGGAATAGTAGCCGATGTTCATGTGGCCGTTCGGGTCGATGTACGCCGGCAGCACGACGAAGCCGGAGTAGCGGATGCTGTCGACCGCGTGCGCGATGTCAGAAGGCGTCAATGTGGCGTTCCCGTGCTCTCTCAAAGCCGGGACGCATTATGCAGCAGCCGCTCTGAGAGCGCCTAGTTTCTCGTGGGGTCGATCGCGACGGAGCGAATTCGTACCGGGTCCATTTTTTCGCCCCGGAGATCCGGACCTGGCCCATTGGTTGTTTACTATTTCGATGTGCTGCGCGAGGCGAAGGCCGACGCACAGGCCTACGATGCCGCCGCGCGGGCCGCGCTTCGCGCTGTCACTGAGCGAATGGCCGAGGCCGGGACCTGAAAGGATCCTATCCGCAGCCTTCGACGCATCCTATGGCTATCCAATAGAACAAGGCGTGCCGGGCAACGGAGTCCGAATTTCGCGCGTGCAGCGTGAAGCCATGGGTCGTGACGTCGCGTGCTATTGTGACGACCGCGTTCGTCTCGCGCGCCGTGGCCAGCACCACGGGCGGCGTGAGGAACGGCCGGTCGAAATAGATGGCGAAGTCCCGGGAGTCGCCGTCCTCGCCGCCGGGACTCACCGGATAGGGCGTACCGGGAAAGACGTTCCTGAAATAGTCTTCCGTGTTCTGCTCGGAACCATGATCGATCCACATCTCCGCCGTCTCCTGGCCCGTGGGGGTGGCGGGATTACCCAGGGTGAAGGCGGCGGCATAGAAACCGGAGCGTCCGGAAATGGTATCGACGTTGGTGGCGCGAACGGAAAACCCGTCGGTCTGCAAACCGGGCAGGCTCTCCAGCTCATCCGCCACCGCCACGATCGCCGGATTGCGGTCTCCCTGAATGTTCAGATCGTTTTCGGTGAGCAGCAGTACCCGCGGGGAAGAGGGATCGAAAGACGTGCTGAACCAGATCCTCGGCCAGCGGTGGCGATCCAGAAAATTCCCGAAGTGCTTGGCTTGAAGCACGCTGAGACGCGCGTCGAGCGGCGGCGCATCCAGCTCAAATACGCCCAGGACGGCCAGCCAATCGAACGCGACGTCCCCCTCGATCGTCGGGTCCGCGTTCCGGGCCCGAAGGGTGAAACCGGTCGATTTGACATCCACGGCCATCGCGACCGCGGGAACGCCGCCCTTGGGAGTCACGACCACGCTGATCGCCTGGCCCACCCCTTTGGGCTTGCCCGGTCTGGGCGGGCCGAAGGGCGTTTTGAAGGCGACGTCAACGAACCTCGTGTCCCCGGACTGGTTGCTTCGGTTGAAATGCCTGGCCGGAACCGAGCCGTACCGGATCGTCGTGTCCCTGACTTTGTTCATCGTGTCCTCTCTTCCTTTCCTTTGCGGATGTTCGCCCGGCGAAAGAAATCCTGGTTTTCAGGAATCGGATTTCCGCACGCCCCGTAAACGAGAGCACAACAATCAGTTACGTTTCTCCTTCAGTGTTCCGGCATTGCTCCTGCAGTCTTCTGGCATCGTTAAATTCTCGCAAAGCCACCTTGCACGTGGCTTACTTCGGGCAAGATCAGGCTGGGAATACTGGGGACAGATCACGGTTTTCGCGACGAGTAGGTGGCCGCAGGCTGGTCGGAACCGTGGTCCCCGATTTTCTGTCGACGGGTCGCCCTCGGCGCACGTATGGAACCGTATTCCACGTTCCACATTCCACGTTACGAACGGTGGGCCTAGAATTCCGAAGCCGGACAAAGAGGGGCATCGATGGACCCTAAAGGCATCCTTTATCCGATGACGGCGCTGGTCGCCCTGACCTTCGCCATCCTGCTCATCCTCCCGTTCAAGCGCATAGGCGCGGCGCGCCGGGGCCGGGTGCGCGCGCACGACTTCAAGTATGGCGAGTCGACGAACGTCCCCGGTGACGTCTCGATCCCCAACCGCAATCTCATGAACCTGCTCGAGATGCCAGTGCTGTTCTACGCGGCGTGCATTACGTTCTACGTGACGCAGACGGTCGACGCGACGGCAGTCGCGCTCGCGTGGGCGTATTTCGGGCTGCGCGTGGGGCACAGCATGGTGCACCTCACCTACAACAGGGTGCTGCACCGCCTGGCGATGTATGCGGCGAGCAACGTCGTGCTCGCCATGCTCTGGGTGCGGCTATTCCACGCGCTCTAGGCACCATCCGAATGCTTGTTCCCGATTCCGAACGAGAACACCGTGAACCTCCTGGCGGTTGGCGTTTTCCGATCCCTATATCGCCTCAATGTGAAATCATTGTTACACCACCGACCTGAAAACGAGCCTCCCCACGCTCCGGCGCTCTACAAGCTATGAATTCCGAAACAATTCAGTAAGGTTTACCTGCTATAAAGGCGCGCATGTCGCAACCTTTCCCCCACCGAATATGAGAGCCATCGAGACTGATAAGTTCATGGACGAGACGGAACTGCTGCAAATGCCTGCGAAGGACTACATGAATTCGGCGCAACTCCAGTTTTTTCGGGAGCGTTTGCTGGCCCTCAAGAGCGAGCTATCTCAAAACGTCACCGCAACGACAGAACACTTGCGTTCGGCGGAAGTGGTATCCGATCCTTCGGACCGCGCAACGCAAGAGGAGGAGTACGGCATCGAACTGAGAACCCGTGATCGGGAGCGCAAGCTGCTGCGAAAGATCGATCAAGCACTGGCACGTATCGATGACGGAAGCTATGGTTATTGCGCGGACACCGGAGAGCCTATAGGGCTGAGGCGGTTGCTCGCACGACCCACCGCGACGCTTTCGGTGGATGCTCAAGAGAGAAGAGAGAAGCTTGAAAGGGTTTACGCCGCCTGACATCTGGGGCCTGGTACACCCACAAATCTCCGTGGAGACAACCTAGATAGAGAACAAAAAAAAGGCCCGCGCATGGCGGGCCCGTCACCTTGAAAAAAAACCCCGCCGAAGCGGGGTCGGGTAAACGCTCAAACAACCCCCATCACTGAACATCAGTCCCTGATCCGCCGCGCACACACCAATGGAACGAGTGGTCGATGAGCGCCGACTTATCGTTGATGAACGTGGTGCCAAACTGGAATTGGACGATCCACGCGGAGTTGGGAGAGTCGGCGACAGCAGTCGCCGACCAGTAGTTGAGCCCCTGCACGTTGGTAAATGGGTGTCCCGCTGGAAGCGTAGGCCCAGGAAACTGCACTGTCTGGTCGACGACGCTCATGAGTTCCTGGATAGTCGGGAGCCGCCAACCTGTCCGACCGCCCTTGTTCCGCTGAAGGCAACGAGCCGATGCAAGTCCCCAGTCACTGGAATCCGTCCTCGGCGACTGCTCCCACACAAGCCCGGTTTCCCGATCGAGCACAGCCTCGTTGTTCCAGTTCGAGAGCACGACGAAGCGCCCGGTCGTGACCTTCTGATCCCAGGACGGCGTCGCGTAGTACGGCCCGTTTGCCGAGGTGGACACTTGCGCGCTCGCCGGGCTTTGCGCAATCGCCGAAGCCATACCGAGTACCCCGACTACCAGTCTTAATCTCGCAACGTGCGATAGTTTCATGTGCCACCTCCCTTATTGAGCCCCCTTGGATTGGTTCCGCCGAGCCGGGGCGTGCCGGCGGCAACCCGGAAATCGATTTGCAGACACCGGCACACGAACCGTGCCAAGGCGCCGTGAGCGCGCTGCGCAGCTACGCCGTTTTTCTTCGACGCAGCCCCAACGCGGCGAGCGCTGGGATAAGCAACACCAGCGTGCCCGGTGCGGGAGCCTGCTCGTTCAACGTCACATTGCCGATGCCAATGCCCGGATCTTCAGTTGGTGAATGACCCGGGAGAAACTCGAATAGGACAAAAGCGAGCAAGCCATCCCCGCTGGCACCGAACGAGAAGCCCGCGATCCCCGCCAGCACGCCGACGCCAGGGAAGCCGCTGGACGTGATGTCGGACAAGGCGGTGTTTACCGCGTTGAACTCGGTCTGGTACACGCTTTGGAAGAGCCCGCTAAGATCGAGCGGCGTGACGACGCCGCCATTGAACGTCACGTCAAAGCTCCAGTCCTGAAGGACATTGGCGCCGGTGATCTTGATCGGCAGCAAGAACTCATTCGCCGGCAGGGGTGAGGACAACGTCGCTATGGGGTCGGAGAGCGCGGCCGGCACGGTGGTGGTTGGAGGGCCTGCGGAAATGACCGCGGCCTGGCTGGCCCCGGCAAATACGCCCAATCCGATCAACAGCGCCCAATTGAACGTGCGGCGCAGAAGGCTACCCACTTCAAAAACGTGTGACTTGCCCGTTCGCTGGGTCCCTCTCCTCAGGAACAAGCCCAGTCCGGCGGCGAATTTCCTTGCCATGACTCCCCCCCAGTTTCCAAACGCGGGCGCATTCCCGCGACGACCCAAGATCACCGAACGCCTTCTTTTGGACGACGAGGCTACCGGTATCAACCGTTATGCAACAATCATGCCTGTAACATGTTTGTCATATGAAACAGCCGCTTAGCTAAAACAGAGGCAGGGTCACAATCTCCATTTGTAAAATATTCCGACAAAATAACCGTGACAGGCCGCAGGAAAAGAAAAATGGGCCAGAGTCATTTTCCGAGACGGCGCATCCGAATAATCGAGCTTGGCCCCTTTTACTCCCCGTATTTAGACGCATTAATATTTGATCATCCGGCCGTCACGAAGGGATGAGGAAGAGCCCTCGACCAAAGCACGTCAGGTCGTCGCGAGATATAGGCGGGGCACTAAGCCACCAGACAACAGGCAAAACCTGCCCCGGTAGTCACTCAATGATCAGAAACCGTGGTCTGTCCCTGATTAATCGTTTCGGGCTGCGCGTGGGGCGCAGCATGGTGCATCTTATCTACAACAAGGTGCTGCACACCGCCTGGCGATGTATGCGGCAAGCAACGTGGTGCTCGCCATGCTCTGGGTACGCCTATCTAGTCCACCGCCTCAGCCCTCATCCTTCATTGATCCGCCAGCATCTCGCGATGACGATGCCCAGCGCCGTTCGTCGTTCGGCCCGGGGTCTTGCTCTGGCGTACCGCCTAGTGCCTTGAAGCCTTGGCGGGACAGGGAATAAATCGCCGCCTTGTTCAGTCTACGAGAAAAGTAGTGTCATGCCTGTCCTGCTCGACGAGCTCGAGCAACCCAGCAACTAGCATTGGAGGTCCCTCATGAGTCACTTGATTCGACGCCTGATTAGGCGCTCGCGCGTGGGATTGACCGTTGCGCTGTGCCTCGCCACGTGGGGCCCGGCATTTGCAGCTTATATTCAGACGAACCTGGTATCGAACGCTACCGGACCGGCGCCGGTCGTCGATCCGAACCTGGTCAATCCCTGGGGCCTTGCGTCGGGTCCCGGGACTCCGCTTTGGGTAGCGGACAATGAATTCAGCGTTGCCACCTTGTATTCCGGTACTGGCGTAGTTCAAACCCTGGTGGTCTCGCTTCCGTTTGGTAGCCCGACCGGTGTGACTTCCAATCCGACGGGAGAATTTCTGCTCGTGCCTGGCGCCAATAACACCTCGGCGTTGTTCATGTTCTCTACTGAGGCCGGGACCATCGACGGATGGAACCCGGGAGTCAATCTGACAGCCGCATCCGTCGCGGTAAATCACGCGGGCGCAGTCTATACCGGCTTGACTCTGGGCGTCCGAGGCGCTCAGACCAACACCTTGTATGCCGCGAATTTCAGAGCGGCTACTATCGAAGCGTTCGATAGTGCGTTCAGCCCGGTGAGCTTGCCCGGGGCCTTTACCGATCCGAACCTTCCCCGCGGATTTGCCCCGTACAACATTCAAAATATCGGCGGTATCCTGTACGTGACGTATGCGCGGCAGGACGCCGCACAGCTTAAGGCCTTGCCTGGCGCAGAGGCGGGCTTCATAGACAAATACACCACCGATGGCGCTCTGATCGGACGGCTGGTCTCACGTGGTGTCCTCAACGCCCCATGGGGAATTGCACTCGCGCCCGCCGGTTTCGGTGAATTCGCGAACGATCTTTTGGTCGGGAACTTTGGTGATGGGACGATTAACGCGTTTGATCCGGATACCGGGGCTCTGCTCGGGACGCTCGAGGATGCGAATGGCGTCGCCATCATCAACGCCGGATTGAGGGGATTGATAGTGGGAAATGGGGCCAACGGGCAAGACCCCAACGCTTTGTTCTTTACCGCCGATCTCACCGACACCGCCGGTGCTGCTGGTGTCGATATCACCGACACCGCCGGTGCTGCTGGTGGATTGTTCGGAGAATTGACTGCCGCCGCCAGCGTCCCCGAACCGGCGAGTTTTGCGCTCATCGGAATAGGGCTGGCAGGATTGGGCCTGCGCCGCCGCATGCTGCTATGACGCTAGTCGGCGTTACCGATGGCCGGATCACGTCACTAATTATCGCTGTCTATTCGCCCTTTATGCCGGCGGCCCGGATGACCTCCAGCCATTTGTTCTGCTCGGACACCATGAGCTTGCCGAACTCGGCGGTGCTCATCTTCACGACCGCGCCTCCCTGCTCGTCGAGCTTCTTCTCGAAGGCCGGCGCCGAGATCACTTCCGTGGTGTCGGCATGGAAGCGCGCGATGATGTCCGGCGGCGTCTTGGGCGGCGCGAATACGCCCCACCAGATCCTGGACTCGTAGCCGGGCACGGTCTCCGCGATCGTCGGCACGTCGGGAAGCTTGGGATTGCGTTGCAGACCGCCAATGGCGATGAGCCTCAGCCGGCCGCTCTGGACCTGCGCCATCACCTGGACCAGCGAGCCCAGGTAGACCGGGACATGGCCGGCCATGACATCCGCCATGGCCGGCGCGCCGCCTTTGAACGGCACGTGCACCATCTTCGTGCCGGTCTTCAGCATGAACAACTCCGTGTTCATGTGCGGGAACCCGCCGATGCCCGAGGACCCGTAGAGGATCTCGCCCGGCTTTTTCCTGGCGAGGGCGATCAGCTCCTTCACGGTTTTCGCCGGAAACGACGGATGGACGACCAGGGCGGCGTCACCGAACCCGATCATCGCGACCGGCGCGAACGAATTGACGAGGTCGACCGGCACCTTCGGCTTATCGATGAGAAAGCCGTACGCGGTGGACGTAATCATGAAGGTGTAGCCGTCCGGCGGCGCGGCGGTCGCGATCTGCAATCCGACGATGCTGCCGGCGCCGGAGCGGTTGTCGATGATCACCTGCTGCTTGAAGCGGGTGGTCAAGTCCGCCGCCAGGATCCGCCCGATGATGTCGGTGCTGCCGCCGGGCGGCCAGGGAATGACGATGCGCACCGGCCGCTCGGGCCAGCTCGCCGCCGGCGCGATGGGCACGCAGGCCATTGACAGCAGGACGAGCCCCAGCATCCTCACCGACAGCAGTTGCCGATACATCGTGGTTTCTCCCCCGATGGTTCCGCGAGGAAGTGTATCCCGAAACCAGGGATAAATAGGCTCAGCGGATAAGTAGACGGTAGCAGCAGGATCGCCTGGGTTGGGCGCGGCCTTGTCGCCCGACCCGGCGCCGCTGCTTCGCAAGCTCGTAGCGGAAAACCCTGCGCTGCTCGCCGAGGTCGGCGGCTGCGGAACTCACCAAGCTTAAAAAAGCGTGACGATTAAAGGTGACGAATAATGGTGACGAGGTGATGGTGACGAATAAGGGCGATTTTAGGCCCCACACCGGGCAAAGCACTTAACGGCCTGTTTCTCGTCACCCGTAATCGTCACCTGCATCTCGTCACGCAGTTCATGTCATGCGCTGCTCGGGCGCCTCTACGGGCGCCAAGCCTGCGCCCAACCCAGGCGTCGGTCCCTTCCGCCTTCATCCTTCCGTCTTCAGCTGGCCCGGCGGCGGGCGCACAAACCGCCGCCCGCCGCCGTCAGTGTACTTACAGCCAATGCCCTATCACCCAGACTCAGTGGTTGCCGGCACAGGTCCACTGCCGGGCCAGCGCGCATTCCTCCTTAGTAGGGCACGACCACGGTCCGCTCGCGCACCGTGGGCTGCTCAATCACGCGTTCGCGTTCGACGACAGGCGGCTGGCTCTGGATGATCGGTTGCTCGCGCACGACCTCACGCCCAAAGCACCCGCTGAGCATGACGAGCAATCCGATTACAACGACTTTCCACAGGCTACCCATAATTCCTCCTTCACTCGCGCGGGCTGGTACCCGCAACGTCAAGTACGACCGCCGGCGTCCGATGGATGTTCCAAAAAAGGATCGGCCACTGTAGCCGTGAGGCGACAGTTACGCAGCCGCGCCATGCATATCGCGTGCCAGCATTGCTCTCTGCGAGGTGCCAAAACCCACTCGAATGGCCTTGGAGAGAAAATAGGGCGGGGTCCGCATTTCTCGTCGAAAAGCGAACCCGGGCCCGTTTACCGCCGTTTACCGCGACCGTATTTAGAGAATAATTGTGTTTCAATCGAACCCGACCTTTTGAACTCATCGACCCTTTGAACTCCATCCGCGGGGGACTAAAATGCCCACATCATTCCGCAATCACCTGCTGGCATTCATCTTCCTGGCAGCCGTCACGGTATCCTGTGCCCAGGCGGCGTTCATAAGCGTTACGTTCTTCGGGGACAGTATCTCGGAGACCGGGAACGTGCTGTCCCTGACAACTGCATTCTCGCCGCCGCCGTTTCCTGACTTTCCGGCCGCTCCTGGCCGCTTCTCGAACGGACCGATCTGGACGGAAACGCTCGCGTCCGCCCTCGGCTTCCCGACAGCATCAGGCCCGAGCAACTTGCTGTTCGATGGCAGCGCGGTAATCCCGATCGGCCCGCTTGGCGGCCAGAACTTTTCCTTCGGCGGCGCGCGCACCGGCCTGGGCGGATCGGCTACTCCGACGACGGGTCTGCTCGGCCAGCTGGTCGCATGGAACGGCGCGCCGTTCGGCGGCGCGTTGACCCGCGCCGCAGACCCGAACGGGCTCTATGTCGTTATGGCCGGCACGAACGACATTCGCGACTTCCGGAGCGGCACTCCAGGCGCGTTCACTCCAATCCAGGCCGCCACCAACGTCATCAATTCGGTCGGCCTGCTCGCGCAGGCCGGCGCCCACCACTTTCTGATCTCCAACGTGCCGAACCTCGGCAGGACGCCGGAGGCCGGCGCGCTCGGTTTGGTGTCCGAGTCGACGTCGGCATCGTTAGCGTTCAACGCCGCGCTGGCCGCGGGGCTTGGTGCATTGGACGCGAGTTTTTTCGCGGCGACCGGCGTCGATCTCGACATCCGCTCGCTCGACTTTTTTGGCCTGCTCGACTCGGTTTTAGATGATGCGGTGAACCACGGCGGCGCCCAGTTCGGCATTACGAACGTCACCACGCCGTGCATTACACCCGGGCCTGTGTCAAACCAGTTTTTCGCGCCGGATGCCATCGCGGTCGCGTGCGACGTGGCTGTGTTTTCCGACCCCTTGCATCCTGCGGCCGTAGTTCACCGGCTGCTCGGCGACACAGCGGCTGAGGTGGTCGGCGTTGCACAAGTATCCGAACCGGGTACGCTTGCGCTGCTCGCCTGCTTGCTGCTCCTGTCCGGCAGGATGCGCCGCGCACCGAGTCGCTCGCCATTTCTTTGTTAGCTTGAGCGGATCAAATCCGTTGTGCTGGTCCGCCTGCGGGCGGCGAGCTGCTCCGCGATGAAGGCCTTTACCATCTCCTGCGCACGCGTGGTCTGCGGGCTCGGTTCCTGGACCCAGTCGTGAATGCTGTTTTCGAACACGCTATACGAGACTTTGCCGCCCGCCGTGCGGTACGTGTTGACGAACCGCTCCTGTACCGCTGGCAGCAGATTGTCGTCGAGCGCGCCCTGCATGACGAGTAGCGGCACCAGCATCGCCTTCTCGCGGCGCTCCAGGATCTCCTGCGGGTTTGCCTCGTGGACGGTTTCCCACGGATTGAAGTAGGTGCGGCTGCTCTTGATCAGGCTGGCGCGTTTCCTCTGCTCGGCGTTCTGGTAACGGGCAAACGTATCGCTGATCGGCGACCGCGTCGCGACATAGGAAACGACTGCATCGACGTTCGGCGCGCCCTCCAGCGCGATCGCGTTGTAGCGCGCATCGGTGGGGCGCATGCCGAGCAGCTCGGCGACGTGGCCGCCGCTGGAGCTGCCGTAGACGCCGAGCGTCACCGGGTCGCCGCCCCACTGCCGCGCCTTCGATTTAAGCCACCGCACGGCGAAGTTGGCGTCCTGTACGTTCGCCGGATAGGGCGACTCGGGAGCGAGCGTCAGGTCGATCGCGACGACCAGCGCGCCGCTCGACGCGATGGCGCGATCCATCGGCTGCTCGGCCATGCGATCCTTGGTGTTCCACGCCCCGCCATGCAGGTCGAGGACCACGGGAAACGGCCCTGCGCCCCGCGGCCGATAGATACGCGCCATCAGCGCGCGCCCCTTCGGCGTGCGGCGATACTCGACCTCGTTCACCTCGAGCTCGAACCCGGCTTTTGGGTCGTAGGCGATGGCTGCCCCGGAACGAGAGTCGGTTTGCGCGCAGCTGGCCATACCTGCCGCGCCGAGCGCACCCATGGATAGCAGAAACCGCCGCCGGCCAGTCGCCTGTTGATGCATGCGCCCTCCTGTCTTGAACGATGACGAAGAAATGCCCCTGTAATTAGGGTCAGTATAAGATTTTCGCGTCAATCGTCGCTTCACTGGTGGAAAAGTTACACTGACCCTGTTTGTCACCAGCTGGCAGCGCGTCATTCCGTAGCCGGTCGTCGAATCGCATGCGTCATCTCTGAACGTGGAACGTGGGATGGTCCTCCCGTAGCGACGCTTGCCCTGCAGTGTTGTCGGACAAATTTACTCGACACCTCTAATAAGCCACGCAGCTGCTACGTGTACGCTGAGCTATCAGTCAGTTAGGCAACGTGGCACGAGTACTGCTTTGGTCTTGTTAAATCGCCCGCGGGACGGCGGTTTGTAAAAAATTTCGACAAAAAAAAGGGGGGAGATCGCGATGTCATAAGCGTCTCGTTCCCGTTCACCCCGGCTAGCTGAACTCAAGTGCAGTGCGAACGTATTGCTTAGGAGGGAAAGCTCATGGTTGCTCGCCCCTGGTTTTTTGCCCCGATGCTTTTGCTGGTCTCGGCTTTTTGTGTCCAAGGGACCGTACATGCCGGTCCATTGGTTGGGGCCGGGACTAGTCAGGATAACGGCGCCACCTTTCAGCTCACGACGACAACTCCCCCCTTTCTCATATCGAATCCGGTCGGACCGGTGGAGAATCGCGGGGCTGTTGAATTCGATCTGCGCGGCGTCAAAGAATTGCCAATCTTCCAGGATGCCCGCTTTGTGGTGCGCGGTACGATTGAATCGAACAAGGATCTTACTGTTTTCGCATATGCTGGGGATGGCCAAGTTACCGCCGGGGACTTCAACTTGGGTGAGCCCATTGGAACAAAATCTCTGGTCGCAAATCCGGGTGTCGTGACAGACGTCGTGTTCGACATATCCGACTTCCTGATCGAGCTGGAAGGCGACTATCCCGATTTTCTGGGATTCAATCTGCGCGAGTCTGAATCGCCAGGCGGAATCGTCACTATCGAGTACCTCGTACTTGGCACATTTCTCGCGCTGACTCTGCCAGCTGCAGTCCCCGAGCCTGCGACTCTGATGCTTATAGGGCTTGGTCTGGCCGGTCTCGGATTCGCCCGCCGCAAGACTACTGGTTGACGGGTCGGATTGAGGCGTCCCGGTTTATTCGGACAGTTGGTTAGGCAACCATCTTCTTCTCAAACTGCACGCGCGCAGCCGCTTACGGTAATCGTAGCCCGAGTAAAGCGGTCTTGATCCGTATGATGCACCGGGCCGCGCTTGGGTCGGCGCCGTGCGAGAGCCATCTCCGACGCACCAATCGCGAGCGCTAAGCTCATCACCGCAAGGCTCATCACCGCAAGGCTCATCACCGCAGGGCTCGTCACCGCAGGGCTCGTCACTGGGAAGCTCATCACCGCGGCGGCCTCCGAGAGACCATACAGAATATTCGGGTGATCCTGTCGGCCGCTCGCGCGTCACCGAGGGTCGCATCCCATCGTCAACGATGTGGCCCCTGCTCCGCCCCTCGACGCGCCCCGCCACCGCAGCGCTCGTCCCCGCAGCGCTCGTCACCGCAAGGCTCATCACCGCAGGGCTCGCCTGGCGGTGGTCTGCTATATTGACCCGTGCGCCATGGAGCGCTGCACGGTCGCAAGGGGCCTACATATGTCCACGCAAATGCTGGTTCACAATCCGATGGGCTATCCCCCCAAGGTTGCCGGCAAGGCGCTGGCGCCGCGGCTCGATACCCTTAACGGCCGCACCGTTTACCTCGTGGATTGCCGCTTCGACGACTCGGACATTCTGCTCAGATCGGTGCAAGCCTGGTTCACCGAGCACATGCCGGAGGTAAAGACCGTCTACAAGCCCATCAGCAGCGTCTACACCAGGGACGATCCGGCCACCTGGCAGGAGATACGGGAAAAGGGCGACGCTGCGATCATCGGCGTCGGCCACTGAAGCACGTGCGCGCCGGCGGTCGCCGCGCACGGAATGTCGATCGACCTGAAGTACGGGGTCCCGACCGTTTGCCTGCACACCTCGATGTTCGTCACGGTCACCCGGTCGGTGGCGCGCATGAACGGGGCGCCGCGCATGCGCCAGGTCTACCTGCCGCACCCAGTGATGGGGAAGACGCCGGAGCAGATCGGGGGCTATGTTTTCGGCACGAGCCCCGTCAGCCGCAAGCCGGTGATGCGGGAAGTGGTCGAGGGATTGACTCAACCGCTGAGCGACGAGGATCGCGAAGGCCTCACCTTTGAGCGCGCCACGCCGCGTCTTTGCGAGCCGGCGAGCGAGGCCGACCTGAACCGGCTGTTCCTCGACAACAACTGGACCGACAAGCTGCCCATCGTCCTGCCCACCGTCGAGCGGGTGGCCGAAATGATGAAGCACACCGGGCGCAAGCCCGATGAGATCGTCGGCCACCACACCGCCACGCACTTCCGCGAGGTCTGGGAGTGCACGGTCGAGCAGGTGGCGGTCAATGCGGTGATGGCGGGCGCGCGGCCCGAATACTTCCCGGTGATCCTCGCGATCGCCGCCACCGGAGCGAGCGCCCGGGGTTCCTCCACCAGCTCCATGGCGGGCATGGTGGTGGTCAACGGGCCGGTCCGCAAAGAGATCGACATGAGCGCCGGCACCGGCGCCATGGGGCCCTACAACCACGCCAATGCCACCATCGGCCGCGCGTTCGGATTGCTCTCGCAGAACCTGCAAGGCGGCTCGGTGCCGGGCGATACCTACATGGGGTCTATGGGCAACGCGCTGGCCTACGCCAGCCCGACCTTCGCCGAAAACGAAGAGCGCAGCCCGTTCGAGCCGTTGCACGTGCAGCGCGGCTACCGGGCGGAGCAGAGCGTCGTCACCGCGTTCGTCGGCATGCGCCACATGGCGTTCACGCTGGGACTGAGGCGCGCTCATTGGCGCGAGCACGTGCGCAACATGCTGCGCGGCATGGACCCGAACGAATCGCCGACGTTTCTGCTCGATCCCATTGCGGCGCGCTTGTTCCAGGACGTAGGCGGATTGCGAACCAAGAAGGACTTGATCGACTGGATCTGCGACAACGGGCGCATGCCGGCGGGGGAATACTGGGATTACCAGCTTGCCCAGAACTACCTGTATCCCCGCGCCACGTTCGGCGAGGAGCCCCTGGCGGGCAAGCTGCGCGCCGCGCCCGGCGAGATGATTCCCATGTGGACCCGCGAGCAGGTCAACGTGGTGGTGGTGGGCGGTGAGACCAACGGCTACTGGCGGATCGCGGGCGCGCGTCTGGCGGGCAGCGCGTGTGTCGACGATTGGCGGTGACACTGCACGAAGTGACTTCGCGGTGACGAGCTACGCGGTGACGAATTTCATGGTGACGAGTTTCACAGTGACGAACGCCTGATCCGCCCTCCTTAACGTAGCGCTCATCACCGCACTGCTCATCACCGCGACGCTCGTCACCGCAGCGCTCGTCATTGCAACGCGTCTGGCTCAAGCGCTTCCACATTCCACGTTCCACGTTGACGCCTTGACATACCCGCCACCGCGCGGCAACGTGTCCTTCCCGCTGCGTCGAGCGGACGCGACAGACAGGAGGCGGACATGGCGATAACCCTTTCGCACGGTGGCCCCACGATCTTTCGCTCGCCGGAGCGTTCCCGGCAGGTACTGGTCGGCACCATCAAGGGGGTGGTCAGGATGGAGCGCGATGCCGGCGGCGCGGGATGGCACGTCGCCGACCGGACGCTCGCCGACAAGCACATCCACGCTCTCCTCATCGAGCCGCAGAGCGGCACGATCTTCGCCGGCGTGAACCACGGCTCGATCTTCGCCAGCGTGGACCAGGGGCGCAGCTGGGAGCGTCGCGACGACGGGTTGAGCGAGCAGGACGTCTACAGTCTCGCGTGCACGCCTCTCGCGGGAGGTCCGCGGCTGTTCGCCGGGACGGAGCCCGCGCATCTCTTCTGCAGCGACGACCTGGGGCGCACCTGGACGGAGCTGCCCGGGTTGCGCTCGGGTGATACGTCGAAATGGAATTTCCCCGCTCCGCCGCACATCGCGCATACCAAACACATCGAGTTCCATCCCCGGGACCCGTACACGATGTTCGTCGGGGTCGAGCAGGGCGGCCTTCTGAAGAGCTCGGATGCAGGACGCACGTTCCAGTTCCTCCCGGGAACGGACGACGACGTGCACCGCACCGTGATCAACCCGCACAAGCCCGACGAGATGCTCGTTACGACGGGCGTGGGCATGTACGCGACCACCGATGGCGGGAAGACGTGGGAGCAGCGCACCGATCCGCAGCACGAGATCGGCGGGTATCCGGATCTCCTGGTGCACCATCCGCGATACCCGGAGGTGCTGTTCGTGGCCTCGGCGAAGAAGCGACCCGGCGCCTGGTATCGCGAGCACTACGCCGGCTCGCGCATCTCCAGGAGCGCCGACGGCGGTCGGACCTGGGAGGTGGTGCGCCGGGGATTTCCGGATGCGCCGCTCAGGACGGCCTTCGAGGCGCTGTGCCTGGAGGACTGGGGCGAATCGTTCTCGCTCCTCGGAGCTACCGCGACCGGCGAGGTATGGTGCAGCGACGACGGAGGCGAAGCGTGGCGCGAAGTGCTGAGCGGCCTCGCGCCGGTGTCGAAAGGACCGCACCACACGGCGTTCGCCGCAGCTTGACGAGGCGGAGTTGGGCGGACCACGCCGCACTGGCTGACTGCAACTCGTCACTGCGCAGCTCATCACCGTGCAACTCGTCACCGTGCAACTCGTCACTGCGAAGTTAGTAGCTCTCGCCGGCCTGAGCGCTATCGCGGGAGCGGTGAGCGCGCAGGACTACCCGACCCGGCCGGTACGCTTCGTCACCGCAGCGGCGGGCGGAGGCATCGACTTGACCGCTCGCATCCTGGCGCACGGTCTCACCGAGCGGCTGAAGCAGCAAGTGGTGGTGGACAATCGCGGCGGCACCAGCATTGCCGAGCAGACGGTCGCCAAAGGCACCCCCGACGGCTACACGCTGCTGGTCCACAACAACACGGTGTGGGTCTCAACCCTCCTCGGTCCTGTACCGTACGAGCACGAGAAGGAGCTGGCGCCGATCTCGCTGTTATCGCGCTCGCCCAACATCCTGGCGGTGCATCCTTCGCTGCAGGTCAATACCGTCCGCGAGCTGATCGATCGCGCCAGGGCCGCGCCCGGGGAGATCGACTACGCATCCGGCCCGGTCGGCGCGGCGAACCATCTCGCCGCTGAATTGTTCAACGCGCTGGCCGGCGTCAAGCTCGTGCGCATCGGCTACAAGGGCGGGGGGCCGGCGCTAAACGATCTCCTGGCCGGCCAGGTGAAAGTGATGTTTGCGACCGCCGGCTCGGTCACCGGACACGTCAAGGCGGGCAAGCTGAAGGGCCTCGCGGTTACCAGCGCGCAGCCCTCGCCGCTGGTGCCCGGGTTGCCGACAGTGGCCGAATCCGGCGTGCCCGGCTATGCCTCCGAAGCGATTTATGGTTTCTGGGCGCCGGGCCGGACGCCCTCTGCAGTCCTCGCCCGCCTTAACCGGGAAACCGTGGCGGTGCTGAACACGCCCGAGGTCAAGCAGCGGTTCTTCAACGCTGGCGTGGAGAGCGTGGGAACCTCACCCCAGGAGTTCGCGGCGGTCATCAGGTCCGAAACTGCGCACCTGGGTGCGGTGATCAAGAAGGCCGGATTGCGCGTCCAGTAGCGAGGTCGTTCCCGGCTGCGCGGTGACGCGCGCCTAAGCACCCTTTAAGCAACAATCCTTCTCCCCTAGGATCGCCCGGGTTGGGCACGGCCTTGTCGCCCGACCCGGCGCCGCTGCCTCGCAAGCTCGGAGCGGTAAACCCTGCGCTGCTCGCCGAGGTCGGCGGCTGCGCAACTCACGGACTGGTGTCGCTTATCTGACCTTTGCCATAGTCGAGTACCCGCAGTGCACGGAATGAATGCACTCTGGTTCGACAGTGCTCGCCGAAATCCCCAACCTCGGCTGCGCTGCTCGGGCGCCTCTACGGGCGCCAAGCCCGCGCCCAACCCGGGCGTTGCGTTGCCCTCATCCCTTTAAAGAGTGGCCCCCATCCCGCCCCCATCTCCCAGCCTTAGAGAGCGATTTTCAGCGCGCAAACTGCGCGTCTAAGATGAAAAATAGGGCTGTTTTGCGCGCCTATGCTTGTTGCATCAAACCGTTGGCTTGGTCCGACCGGAATGGGTTGGGGTCCATCTCCTGTTCGACCAAGCCAACGTCATGAATTGATTCGAAGTGACCGCCAGAAAGCCCCGCTCTTTCGCGCTTAAACCGCCATTTCTGACCCCGAAATCGATGGTCTAAGGCGCTTGCAAAAAAGCATTACTGCGCGGGCAATCCGATGGGGTCAGACTCGATCGCTCGACTGCGACAACCGGTTACAGCAATTCTGTTGGCCTAGAACGCGTTGCTGTGGTCAGACCAGCGTTGGGCTGGGCAGGGAGAGCCCCAGCATCCTGACAGACAGTAGTCGCCGATACATCGTGTTTCTCCCCGATGGTTTCCCGCGAGGAAGTGTAGCCGGAACCAGCGATAAATAGAGTCAGGATGAATAGGGTATCCTACAAATAGAGGCCGAGGTCAGTTCGAATAACAGCATGACCGTGGCCTTTCGCCCGGCACGCGGCAGGGAAAATCCTGTGAATACGATCGACAGAATAGACAATCGAATCGTAGTGAGCGGAGAACTATTCGATTTTCATCGATTTCTCTCTCAAATTCACTCCATCGTTGAAAGGCGTGGATATCGGGACGTCGTCCTTGATCTGCGGAATTGCACCTTAGCATTTCAGAATGCGATGCTATCCGTTTGTGCTCAGGTGATGGCGTATAGAAAGGCGGGCATATCATTCGAGCTCATCCCTCCAACAGACAAGAAGCTTGAAAACCTCTTCGGAAATACCAACTGGGGACATTTTCTTGATCCCCATGCGTTTGAGCCATCAGGATTCAAAGGGCACACGCGCGTGGCGGCAACTCAATATCAGAATCCTAAAGAACAGCAATCCGCTGTTAACAGGATTGTAAATGTGATGTTAGGAGCTATTCCGGACCTGGCGCGTCCGGATTTTGCAGCCTTTGAATGGGCTGTCAATGAGCTTACCGACAACGTACTTGTGCATGCGAGCTCATCCATCGGAGGGCTTGTTCAAGTATCAACGTTTGCTAAGTATCGAAAGCGCGTGCAGTTTGTTGTCGCCGACGCTGGCATCGGTATCCCAACATCGTTGAAGAGTGGCCATTCTGATATTACGTCCGATACTGACGCATTGGATCGAGCTATCAGGGAAGGTGTAACGCGAGATCCCGCCATCGGGCAGGGAAACGGGATGTTTGGCAGCTATCAAATCTGTTACAAGTCGGGCGGAGAATTCATGGTTGACTCCGGCTACGCACGGCTGAAATTTCATCCACAGAGCGGGCTCTCTATTGCTAGTCAGGCAATTCCGTACAGCGGCACCCTGATTGTGGCGACCATAGATTTCTCGGATCCAAAACTCCTCGAAAATGCACTACAGTTCAAAGGAGTTAGGTATGAACCCGTTGACTTTGTCGAGACCAAATACACATTTAATGCGGCTGGCGACATTCATTTCAAACTAGTAGAAGAGAGCGCTTCTTTTGGTAGTCGTGTATCTGGAAAACCCATCAGGAACAAGCTTTACAACCTTGCGACAATGAGTGGCAGCGGAATGGTATGCGTGGATTTTGCTGACGTACCATTGCTGTCTAGCAGCTTTGCCGATGAGGCATTTGGTAAGTTATTCCTGGCACTTGGGCCTGTGACTTTCATGCAACGAATCAAACTCCACAACATGAGGGATACCGTAGAGGGACTGGTTAACAAGGCCATCGCTCAGAGGATGCAAGTTGGACTATCGGACGCTGACAAATAACAACAGTTAATCGGGCAGCCGTGCTTTGCTCAAATTGCAAACAGAGGTGGCCCCGTTTGTTAAGACAGTTTTGTAGAGAAGATAAGTGCAACTCTGCGGGTTAAGCCGCCAGCGGTACTGGCAGCGATTCGAAGTACACAGCATCGGGCGTTAATCCCTTAAGGGCGCGATGGGGCCGGCGGC
>DATFWO010000022.1:0-18602 GCA_035259205.1 Burkholderiales bacterium
CGAAGAGAGCGAGTATTACTTGCCCTCGATGTCGAGCGCCTCGTGGACGTCCGTATCGATATGCGTTCCGGGCGCGCCTCCGGACGCCGCATCACCGCTCACCAGATGAAACTTGCCGTTGACGATGTCGCCGGCCATGCCATGGCGCGGGAACTCCATCGGCGGCAAGGTCGCCCAGCGGTTCGTTGCGGGGTCGTACGACTCGACGGCGCGGAACGTCCGTTGATATTCACTGGTGCGCTGCTCCCCGCCGGCCACGTAGATCTTGCCCTTGTAGATGCCCCAGGAAACCGCGCTGCGCGCGGTCGGCATCGGCGCGAGCAGCGGCCCCCACTGGTCGGTCGCCGGGTCGTAGACCTCGACGATATCGGTATTGCTCGCGCGCGTGATGAACGCGTTGCCGATCCGCCCGCCGATGACGTAGATCTTGTTCCCGAGATTACCCGCGGCTGCGTGATTGCGCGCGGTAGGCATGGGGCTCTTCGTTTCCCATTTGTTGGCGACCGGATCGTAGACCTCGTTCACGCTCAGAGCGCGATGCGGGCGCGCAGGATGCACCACGGTTTCCTTGGAGCCCGGGTGCAGGCCCGCCCCGCCGATCACGTAGATCTTGCCGTCCACGACTACGGCGTTGGGGGAGCCGCGCCTGGTCGGCAACGGCGCGAGCGCCTTCCAGGTATCCGCCGCAGGATCGTACTCCCATACGTTGTCGATCGGCTGCCACGCGGTCGGTCCGGAGTCTGGATACTTGAAACCGCCGATGACGTAGATCTTGCCATTGATTTCCGCGAGGGCGAGGTGGTGCGAGGCCAGCGGCATGTTTTTTTTCTTGGTCCACGTGTCGCTCCCCGGATCGTATTCATAGACCAGGCCCTTGGGCTTCCAGCCCGGGGCAAGTCCCCCGAACACATAGAGCTTGCCCCCGGCACCGATGCCATACAGTTCCTCGGAAGCCTCGGGGAACGCCGCGAGCCTGCCCCACTTCTGCGCTTGTGCGAGGGGAATCCAGAACGATGCCGCAACCAACGCGACCAGACACAGACGCGAAAACCTGATCGAGACGACCATCCGGACCTCCTCCTGCATGGAACCGAACCTGACTGATGTGCACTCGGGCGGCGCCCGACACGCGTTATCGAATACTTTCGGCCGCCATACTACGCCCGTTCGATTGGCGCGGGCAATCGCTCGAAGCTCACGGCTTTTGGCTCCGTCCCACGCCGCAGAAATCCAGCACAAGATCGAGGTACTCGCCAAAATTGCTCAAGGCGTGATCGCTGCCCTCGATGATCAGCTGCCGGCATCCGGAGTAGCGCACCACGGCCTGGCGGTAATCGAGCGTCTCGTCGCCCGTCGCCGCCAGCAGTAGATAACGCTCGGGGCTGACGCGTTCGACCTCGAGCGCGCGCAGCTCGTCGATATGCGTGCGGGTCAGCTCGTACTGCTGGCCGGTGTGGAAATTCTTTTGCGGACCCAGCATTCCGACAAGCAGGTCGTAGGGCCGGACTGCGGGGTTGATCAGCGCCGCCTTCAGCGCCCGGCGCTCGGCGAGCCAGGTCGCGTAGTAACCGCCGAGCGAGCTACCGACGAGCGCAGCACCGGGGTGCCGCGTCGCAAGCGCCTCCAGGAGCTCCGCCGCCCGCGCAGGCCGGTGCGGCAGCGCAGGCGCGACGAACTCCGCACCGCACCCCGTCGCCTCGAGCTTCTGCCTGAGGAGCTCTGCCTTCCAGGAATGCGGCGAGCTGTTGAAGCCGTGGATGTATAGCAGCAAGGGTGGGCTGGTGACTCGTGACAGTCACTAAAGCAGGAGCCTTTTCGCCAGCGCGAGCAGCATCGTATCGTTGCCGCGCGCGGCGATGAGCGACAATCCCAGCGGGCAACCGTCGAGGGTGGCGAGCGGCAGCGAAACCTGTGGCAATCGCGCAATGCCGGCGATGCACAGCATCGGAAGCGCGCGGGCGCGCACCTCGTCCACCGCTTTGGGCGGCGCGTTGCGCAGCGGCGCAATGCCGGGAGCGCTGGGCAGTACGAGCACCGCAGCGCCATCGAGCAGCTTATCCATGCGCCGCGTGATTTCTTCTCTTCGCGCGCGCGCATGCGCGACGGTGTTCGGATCCAGCGTCTGCGCCCACGCAAACCGTTCCCTGATTCCCGGTCCGAACTGCGGCCGCACCTTGGTGACCCATTCGCCGTGATGGGCCCACGCTTCGGCGCCCTGCGGAAACCGGAAGTAATCCATCCACTTCGCCAGGGGCTCGTCGCCGACCGTCTCGGCTTCGGGCTTGCCGAGTAGCGCCGTCACCTTGTCCAGAGCCGGCTCGAGCGCTGCTGCTGCCGCCTTTTCCGCACACGCGAAAGCGTCCTGCGCGAGCAACAGCCGGCGAGGTTGCACCGCAGGGGCGCTATCCTGCAGCAGGACGCGGCCGACGCGCTCGAACACTCCGGGATCGCGGGCGAACCAGCCGCAGGTGTCGAAACTGGCGGCAAGCGGGCACACGGCGTCCAGGGAAATGCGCCCGTGCGTCGGGCGCAAGCCCAGAATTCCGCAGTAGCTCGCGGGCACCCGCACCGATCCGCCGGTGTTGCTGCCGAGCGCGAAATCGACCAGGCCCGCAGCAACGGCTGCGGCGGAGCCCGAGGAAGAGCCGCCCGGAATCCGGCCGGGTGCGGCGATGTTGACCGGGGTACCGTAGTGCGCGTTTTCCCCGGTCAGGCTCCACGCCATCTCCTCGGTGTGTGCCTTGCCTATGACGTCGGCGCCGGCATTGAGCAGCAACTGGACCGCAGGGGCGGTGCGTGTGGCAGGCTCGTGCGTGCGCAACCAATCGGGGCTGCCGAACCCGGTTTTCTGTCCGGCGATGTCGTAGATGTCCTTGATCGCGCAGGTGAGGCCCGCCAGGGGGCCTTCTCCTGCGCCCTTCACCTCGATGTGGGTATGGCGGCAGAAGGCGTTGAGCGTGTCGTTTGCGACGATTTCGTTCATATGACCCCGGCAGGCGTAAGCAGTAAGCGATGAGCAGACTACTTCAAAAACAACTTGCCTGTGAGATGACCCCGCCTACCGCTTACTGCTTACTGCTTACCGCTGGCGCGGCGAGCAGCGCCAGCAGCTTTTCATGGATGCCGTTGAATCCCCCGTTGCTCATGATGACGATGTGGTCTCCCGGCCTGGCCGCGCCCGCGACGGATGCGAGGAGCTGCTCGAAGTCCCCGTGCACCACCACTCTGGCACCGAGTGGCGCGAGCACCGCGCCGGCGTCCCACGTGAGGCCTGCGCTATAGCAGTACACGAGGTCGGACGCGGCAAGGCTCCCGGCGAGCCTGTCCTTCAGCATACCTGTTTTCATGGTATTCGAACGAGGCTCCAGAATCGAGACGATACGGCTCGCGCCGACTCTCTCGCGCAGCCCCTCGAGCGTTGCCTCGATCGCGGTCGGGTGATGCGCGAAATCGTCGTAAACAGTAATGCCGTTTGCCACACCGCGCATCTCGAGGCGGCGCTTCACGCCTTCGAAGCGAGCGAGCCCCGCAATGGCTTGCGCCGGCGGAACCCCGCAGTGGCGCGCAGCGGCGATCGCCGCCAGCGCGTTGGCCTCGTTGTGGCGACCGGATTGCGACCAGCGGACGCGGCCGAGGGTTTCCCGTTTCCAGCACACCTCAAAGCCGTCGCCGATGTGTCCGGCCGAAGTCCAGCCGTCGGCAACACCGAAGCGCTCGACTGGCGTATAGCAGCCCCGGGAGAGCACCCGCCCGATCGCTTCAGCGGCACCATTCGCGACGATCAGGCCATTCGAAGGCAGCGTGCGCACGAAGTGATGGAACTGCGTCTCGATTGCCGCGAGATCCGGAAAGATATCGGCGTGGTCGAACTCTAGATTGTTGAGTATCGTGGTGCGCGCCGGGTAGTGCAGGAACTTGGAGCGCTTGTCGAAGAACGCCGTGTCGTACTCATCGGCTTCTACCACGAAAAAACCCTGCCCCTGGGACGAGGATCTCGCGGAAACACCGAAGTTGCCCGGTACACCGCCGATGAGAAAGCCGGGCTTGAGCCCGGCGCTTTCCAGCAACCAGGCAAGTATCGAGGCAGTGGTCGTTTTTCCATGTGTTCCCGCCACTGCGATTACCCACTTCCCGAGAAGTACGTTCTCGCGCAACCATTGGGGGCCTGAGAGATAAGGAAATCCTCGCGCGAGGATTTCCTCCATGAGGGGGTTGCCCCGCGTCACAACGTTGCCGATTACGAAGACGTCAGGTTTGAGCGTGATTTGATCGGCGCCCCACCCTTCGACCAGCTCGATGCCCTGGGCCGCCAGCTGAGTGCTCATGGGAGGGTAGACGTTCGCATCGCAGCCGGTGACGCGATGCCCCGCCGCGCGCGCGATCAATGCGAGCCCGCCCATGAAAGTGCCGCAGATCCCCAGGATGTGCAGGTGCATGGAAAGTGAACCGCCAAGACGCCAAAGGCCGCCAAGAAAATCCGGGCAGAAGAACGAAGTTCAGGTACCGCTACGCTGATGCGTCCTCGACCGCGGAGTCGCGCGGCTGAGCGCGTATTGGAATCGGCCGCATTCTAACCCGGATGCGGTGCTCCAACATTGTCCATGAAGCACCTGCTTCCCGTGCCCAATTTCAGCTATCTGCCGCAGAACGTGCTCGGCCAGATGGTCGCGAAACGGTGACGAACGATATTGCGGGTAACGAACAGAGGTGATGAGACGCTGCTTGCCCGTCACCCGCCATTCATCACTTCGTCACTTCAATCGTGCCTTTCATGTTGGGATGCAGGCCGCAGATGTAGTCGTACATCCCGACATCATTGAACGTGAGCACGGTGCTCTGGCCCTTGAGCAGCACCGGCGTGCGCAACGTCGTCTGGCCCAGCACCGTCACCTGGTGTGGAGACTCGTCGACGTTGGTCCAGGCGAGCGTCTGCCCGGCCTTGACGACCGCCTTCTCCGGCCCGAACAGGAACTCGGCGATCGCGACGGTGCCCGGTCCCGAGGGTTTCACGGCTGCGCCTGGTGCCGTGCCCGAGAGCCGCGCGAGGGACATGACGAAATCCTGGTTCTCGTGCGGCTTGTGGCAATCGAAACAGGCCTTGAAGTTGGCGTTCAGCTTCTCGTTGGGCTTCCTGTCTTTGGTAAAAGCGGCGTATTCCCACTCGCCGTTGCGCCACTCCGCGGGATACGCGGAACCCCAGCCTGTGCGTTTTTCCATCACGCCATACCCGACCACGTCACCTTTCACGAACCGGCCATCGGGGCCTCTCAACGGGACGCCTTTCTCGTCGGTCTTGGCGGCGTGTTGCACTATCGTGAGTACGGTTCCGCTGGGGATGGGCTTGCCTTCCCGCACCGCTTTGACGGCTTCGGGCGTCGCATAGAGCTCGCGATGCTGCTTGATGTCGTAGCGATCCACCGTCGCGTAGAGCACGCCTTTCTCGAACCCCTCCGGAAACTTGATGTTGTCCGGCCCGGCGAAAACGGTGGCGGCGATTACCCCGGCTCCCGCTGCGCCGATTCCCGATATGAAGAGACTGATTCTGCGCTGTTTAGACATGGCTCCTCCTCTAGTTTGGCGGCTCGTGCACTCGCACGGGCGTTGACCCGGCTCGACCGTTACGACGGACATTATACGAATGTCGATGACGGCCGGATGTCGCCGTCCGCTCAGGCGCCGGCGCGCAGGCCGCGCCCGAAAATCCACCAATGAAATGCGAGCCCGCTCAGTGCCAAGGTCGCGAGCGAGTACCACGGATCGAGCTCGCGCGCAGTGAATATCGACTCGGTCATGAGGGCCGAGCCCTCATAGTTCGCGATCAACGCGAGAAACACGTTGTTCATCGCGTGGAGCCCGATGGCGAGCTCGAGCCGGCCGTCGCGCAGCGCAACCGTGGATAGCACCATGCCGATCGTGAAGTAGTTCGCCGTCATGAGGAGCATCCCGTGCTCGCTCACCTCGGGATTGAGCAGATGCGGCACCGCAAACAGCAGGCTGCTCGCGGCTGCGATCAGCGCCGGGCGCCGAGTGAGCAGAGCCAGGCCCTGCAAGACGTAGCCGCGAAAGATCAGCTCTTCGGTGGCGCTCTGGATCGGCGTGAGCACCAGAACGGCTGCGGCAAATTGAAAGAAGCGATGCGCGTCGTAAGAGAGGTAGTAGCGCCCGGGAAAGAGCCATTGCTCCGCCGTGGCGACGAGAGCGGCGAGCAGCGCCCAAGGCAGCGCGCCATGCGCTGCGCGCTGCCAGTCCACGCGCTCCTCGGGAGTGATGAGGGTGCGCAGCGGCCGCCGATGTATCAATTTCATCGTCAACCACAGCCCCGCGAGCATCATGAAAATGGAGAAATTGACCATGAGAAAACCGGTCAACGGATCGGCCAGACGCTCTTCCGGGACCAGGATCAGCGGCAGGTATCCGAGCCCGAGCCAGAAGAACGCGATGGTCAGCGCGCCGAGGGCGTAGCGCCACCAGGCGTTCTTGCCCAGGTGGACGAGGTCGAGATAGCGGGCGGTCCGTGACTGCATCGCCGTCGGGGAGGTGATTTCTGCCTCGTGATTTCCGGCGCGAGCTTTTTGCCATCCGCTCGTTCACCGGTTCGTTGATCCGTGCAGGCTCCGCGGCGGAACGTCGCGGATCACGAAATGGCATCCCGTGCGAATTGATAGTAGCATTCGTTCGGCACCTGTCCTATCTGCAGCATCCAGAAAACGGTCCACTTCCACCTCATACGGAGGGCGTATGGCATACCACCTTGAAGGACGTTTGCTCGAAGTCTGCAACTGTCGCGTGCTCTGCCCGTGCTGGATCGGCGAAGATCCCGACAACGGCACCTGCGACACCATCATCGCCTGGCACTTCGACAAGGGAAAGGTCGACAACGTCGACGTGTCGGGAACGACCCTCGCGGTGGTCGCGCACGTCCCGGGCAACATACTTCAGGGAAACTGGAAAGCGGCAGTCTACGTCGACAGCAAGGCCTCCAAGCAGCAGGAGGAGGCGCTCCTCAAGGTCTATACCGGCAAGCTGGGCGGGCCGGTCGGCGATCTCGTCAAGCTTATCGGCGAGGTGGTATCCGTCGAGCGCGTGCCAATCACTTTCGACGTCCAGGGCGGCAAAGGGACGTTGAAAGTCGGGGACGCCGGATACGCGGAGCTCGAGCCGTACAAGGGCGCCATGGGGGGAACCACCACGCTGAGCGACACCATATTCTCGACCGTCCCGGGGGCGCCGGTGTTCGTCGGCAAGGCCCCCCGGTATCGCTCGAAAAACGCCAAGCTCGGCATCGATCTCGACATGAAGGGGCACAACGCGCTGCAAAGCACGTTTGTCTTCGACGCCTGACGTTGCCCATAGGCCGCGCGCGGCCATCCCGCGCGGCCTGATCCGGATTCACCCATGACCACGCAAGCGAGCGATGTCGCCGGTGGCGGCGCACGCGCCGCCGACCGCAATATTTTTTTTCGCGCGCTGATAGCGTGTCTCGTCGTATCGGCCTGGATCACGCTATGGTTCTGGTCCAACAGCCCTTACGGCCGCTATCTCGACCATGGGCGCTGGACCGATTTCGGCGTTGCGGCTGCGATCTGCCGGGTACTCCCCGCGGGCGACGTGGTGGCGCCCGCCTTGCTGTACGCGGCAGGCTGGCTGTTGATGATCGCGGCGATGATGCTACCGACGACGCTGCCAGTGCTGGAGATCTTCCGCCGCATTACTGCCGGACGACCCGACGCGAACCTGCTGACCTGGCTCGTTATATCTGGTTATGGGCTCGCCTGGCTCTGTTTCGGCCTCGCCGCGCACGCCGCGGACTGGCTGCTGCACGCCGCGGTCGAGCGCAGTGCCTGGTTCGTCGTGAACGGCTGGGTTGTCGGTGCTGCCGTGCTGGGCATCGCGGGGTTGTTCCAGTTCAGCGCTCTCAAATATCGGTGCCTCGACAAATGCCGCACGCCTTTCGGCTTCGTTATCGAGCGCTGGCGCGGCAAGGCACCGGCGCTCGAAGCGCTGCGCCTCGGGCTTGGTCACGGCGCATTTTGCGTCGGCTGCTGCTGGGCCCTGATGTTGCTGATGTTCGTCGTGGGAACCGGCAGCGTAGGCTGGATGCTCGCGTTGAGCGCCGTGATGGCGGCGGAGAAGAACCTTCCCGGCGGACATCACGTAGCCGCACCGCTCGGCGTCGGCTTGCTGGCATGGGCCGGCTTCGTCGTGTTCCTCAACCTCCGGCCGCCCGTCGTCTGAGGCGTCAGGAAAATGATTGGCCCCGAAGCACACGGGAAAAAAATACGGAAATCTCAGCAGCGAACCAAACACGCCCGTGCCCTTCGTGTGTTTCCGTGGCTGATTCGACTTGCGCCTACGGGGATTTCGCGCGCGCGAGCGGCGCAATGGCCAGCAGCCCCAGCACCGGTCCGGGCAGCAGCAGCCAGGCCACCTTCGCGCCGAGCGCAGTCCAGGACGAAGTCGCCACGAAGATCGCCAGCACGGTGATGAAAAAGCCGATGCTGTTCTGAATGGCGAGCGCGCTGCCGACCAACTCTGGAGGACAGGCGCGCGCCGATAGCGCCGAAAACTGTGGGGAGTCCGCGACCACCATGACACCCCAGAACAGCAATGCCGCAAGCAGGAGCGCTATCGGGGCACCCTGTGCCGCCGGGAAAACCAGACACATCGCGCCCGAGCCGGCGAGCGCGCCTGCGGCAACGCGTGCGCCGCCGAGACCGCGGCTCAGCCTTCCTCCGAGGATGCAGCCGAGCGCGCCCGCGCCGATGACGGCGAACGACCACGCGGACACTTCCAGCGGTACCGCCCGTCCCCCGCGCGCAAGCACCGACGCGAGCAGGAACGGCACCAGCGTCCAGAAGGCGTAAAGCTCCCACATGTGCCCGAAATAACCGAATGCGGACGCGCGAAACGCGGGCACCTGGAACGCTTTGAGCACCCCGCCCCATTGCGCGCGTTGACCGGGAGCGGAAAGCCTGAGGTGGGGGCCGTCGCCCAGATGCAGTACCGCCGCCGCCGCCACGAGCGCGAGGGCCGAGGACGTAAGCACGACGAGGTTCCATGACCAGCCGCCTCCCGCAGCGCGCACGGCGTGCGGCAGTGCAGTACCGAGCGTCAGCATGCCGACCAGCCAACCAAGCGCCTCCCCCGAGCGCTCCGGCGCCCAGCTCACCACCAACTTCATGCCCAGCGGGTATACGCCGGCAAGGGCGACGCCGGTAGCGAAACGCCAGGCCCATGCATCCGCAAGGCCGGTGGCTGCGATTGCAAAGCCCGCGTTCGTTGCCGCGCCGACCGCAGCGCAGACCGCGAAAATGCGGCTCGCCGAAAAGCGATCGGCAAGCCCCGAGAGGGCGAACGCGAGCGTGCCTGTGATAAAGCCGAGCTGCACGGCGCTGGTCAGTGTGCCCAGATCCGCAGCGACCAAACCCCACGCACGCTGAAGATCGTCGGCAGCCGCGTTGGCGCTGAACCAGAGAGAGGTTCCGAGAAACTGGGCGATCACGACGATCGTAACGGCTAGACGAGGCATGCGAGGAATGAATGGGTGCGGAAGGGGGATGAGGACATGATCGGTCCTCATCAGCTACTCCGATTCTAACCAGGAATCGCAGCGGACCGTTGCTACGCAGGTGGCCTGGCCTGTGAAATGCCGTCGCTGCGGGACGGCGTCACAACTATTTCAGCGCATTCGAAATGCGGAGCCGCCGGGCGCGGAAGTGTTGCGTCGCCCGCCATGCGAGGAGCGGGGCGGGTGTTCGGGTTGATGCAGGCTCGCGTACCCTGCGCCGGACGCCTTCGATCAGAATGGCACGGCAAGCTGATACGCCCTGCCGTACTTGGGAGTGCCGGCGGTTATCGTGGACAGCTGCGCTCCAGCGGAATCATCCGCCTTCGATGTGCCGGTGACAAACTCTTTGAGCAGACCGAAGCGGCCCGCCGACACGACCGCCTGAAGCCGGCTCGTTACCCCGAGCTCCTTCAAGATGCAGCCGATGTGGACTTTGACGGTCCCCGCGGCGATATTGAGCTGGCGGCAGATGAGCTTGTTCGGGAGCCCCTGGCACAACAGAGAGAGCACCTCCAGTTGACGCGGGGTAAGACGTACCGGAGACGTGCTCCGGCGCTCCTCTTCCGCATCGGATGAGCCAAAGCGCACCGGCGCCGGCGCAACCGGTGCTGCCGATGCGGGTTGGTGAAAGGGCATGGCCTGGGATGGGATTGCGGCTGATTTCATCGTGGTCTCCTTATCGGTCCAGTTACACTCGTCTATCAGTGCCCAGCGCTCAGGTGTGCGCTCGATACGGGAACAGTGTAGGTTTGGCAAGCCACTCCGTAAGTGCGTAAACGCACCGGAAACGGTCGGGCAGCCCCGCGCAGTTGCGGTGTGTTACCTGTTGAATTTGTAATAGACTGGCGCTACCCCATGTGGGCGGCGGGCCAAGGGCACCATGACGCAGACAATGGATCGTAACCCATTGATCGAATACTCATATCTCGCATCGCGATGCGGCCGATCGTAGGGCTCGAGCAATGGCCAAGGCAGCATCCGTCGAACCCTCCGCTTTCGGGCTGAAGAGCATCAGATTGCTCGAAAGCCTCCCACTGGCGGCTTTGGAGGAGCTTGCCCGGCAGTGTCGGTGGAAGCGTATTACCGCGGACCAACGCGTTATTTCCCGCGAAGCGCCCGACAACGACGTTTACTTGGTCGTATCGGGGAAAGTACGAGTCACGGCATTTTCCGCAGCCGGGCGGGAAGTGGCTTTCGGCGATCTGCGTGGCGGCGACTGGTTTGGCGAACTCGCCGCAATCGACGGATTGTCACGCTCCGCGGACGTAGTCGCAATTGAGGACACGTTGGTCGCCGCCATGAGCCCCGCCCTGTTCCGGCGGCTCCTGGCCGAGCATGCCGTGGTCCGCGAACGCGTGATGCAGCGACTGGTAAACAAGATACGCGAACTGACCGAGCGGGTATTCGAATTCAGCACGCTCGGCGTGCAGAACCGGCTGCATGCGGAGTTGCTACGCCTCGCCCGGCAAGCGGGGGTCGAAGGAAACAGGGCGCGCATCGATCCCGCGCCGAAGCATACGGACATCGCCGGCCATATCAGCACCTACCGGGAGCAGGTAACGCGCGAGCTCTCCGCGATGGTGAAGCAGGGTCTCATTCAACGCTCGGGAACCGCGCTGGTGATACCTAACGTCCAGCGTCTTGAGAACGTTGTCTCTGAGGTCCGGCGGGTAACGTAGCACGGGCTCGCGGGCCCGATGCCGGGGTGTATTCCGTCAGAATGCCGCGGCAGGCCGGTAGGGGGTACCGAATTCAGAGGGACCGGCAGCGATCGCGGACTGACCTGTGACCGCCGGGTTGGTCGCGTGCTCCGGCGTGCGGCTCACGGCCTGGCCAAGCAGACCGCTTCGACGCGCGGCTACCACTGCCTGCAGCCTGCTCGAAACCCCCAGCTCCCTCAAGATGCAGCCGATGTGCACCTTGACGGTTCCGGTCGCAATATTGAGCTTCCGGCAAATAAGCTTGTTCGGCAGACCCTCGCACAGCAGAGCAAGCACCTGGAGCTGGCGCGGCGTAAGGTGAACGGCGCACGTTTCCCGCTGGTTTCGAGCAGCCCCGCCCGCCTCCAGCCAGGCGGCAGGCTCCATGACGTCGGTTTCCGTTACATCCTTGCGCGCGATTGCGGCGTTTGAAGTGGGGGCGGTTGCTTTCATGGCGTCTCCTGATGCTCTAGTCCGGCTTGGTGCGTGCCTCCCGACGGCTCAAGCAGAATGCTCGATGTGGCGCTACTCTAGATTTCCGGCGGGCCTGCGGTAAGTGCGGAAACGCACCTGAAACCCGCGGAACTGCGGGGTCCGGCGGACGGCGGGAAGCCGCCCTCTGGCGAGAAGGGGAAGAACGAACGGACTTAGGACCTCGGGATCGGAACTGCGAGAAGGCCTTGCTCAAACTTGGATCGATCGAGGATTCAGGAGAAGAACTCCAGTCCCTCGCTGCGGCGGTCCGGTGCGGATCCGAACGATTCGCACCGGCAACGCGCTCAGTGCATCAGCGGAAGGAGCCCGGAGTCTGGACGTGAGCGGCTCTTTCGGGCGTCTTCGCATGGCGGTCGGCGTAGGTCGACGTGATCGGCAGGGGGGAGGCGAACTCGGTGGTGCCGCCGAAATCGAATGCAGGGCGATGCTTGTCGGCGTCCGTCAGATGCCGGTCGGCGTAAGTCGACGTGATCGGCAGGGGGGAGGCAAACTCTGTAGTGCCGCCGAAATCAAATGCCGGACGCTGCCTGTCGGCGTCCGTCCGATGCCGGTCGGCGTAGGTCCATTTGGCCGGCAGGCTGGATCCGGCATCCGCGTCGAGAAAGCCGAGCGAGTCGGACCATGCCGCTTGTGCACCCGCAGCGAGAGCAGCGAAAACCAAACCTTGCATTATGCGTTTCATCTTGAAATCCTTTCGATTCGATAAACTGCGCCTTCGCTGTCCCTTTACCGACGGTGCCTTCGCAGCGGCGCATCCCTGCTTTCCGGCCCCGATCTTTCGTCGCGTTACAGCGACATCGATGAGACGCATCCTATTTGGCCGAAAGCGCGCGCGAAATCGGCTGGACAGCCTACGACGGAGGGCCTAGCGGCACGCGGCCGGTGGCGCCCCCATCCGGCCTAGGCGTTCCGTTGAATACCCTTTCTCGCCTGCGTTGCGGACAATGTGTTCGCAGATACGGGCAATGCGCTGGAAACAAGCCATTCCAATAGAGCGTTGCCTCGATGGGATACACCACTATTTTGGGAGACCGCCATGACCTACGTCATAGAACTTCAGAAGCCATCGTGTCCGCTGGCCTACGTGCTCGCATGCGCCGAAACCCAGGACGACGCCCGCGCGCTGGTCGATGCTCAACTGGGACGCGATGAAACCAATGACGACGTGGTCATCGTCGCGGTGCACGCGATCCAGTAGACCGGCTTGTTCGATGCTGATCCGGGAAACCACAGCGGATCACGCTCGATCCGTTCTTATTTCGGGGACAGGATTTCGACAGCCGCACTCGACCGATCTTAGCGCCGCGCTTGCGTGGGGCGCAAAACTATCTCCCCCAGATTGAGCTTGCGCAGCTGCGGCTCGATCCTGGCGCGGTCGCCGACGGCCACGATCTTCATGCTGTCCGGCACGATGTATTTCCGCGTTACGTCTTCTATCTGGCGAGCATCGACCGCGCCGAGCAATTGCGGCAGACGGTCGTAGTAGTCGTTGCCCAGGCCATAGACATAGACCTGCGCGAACGCACCTGCGGTTCCGCCATTGCTCTGGAACTCGCTCGGCAGCGACAGCAGTTGCGCGCTGCGCGCCTTTTCCAGCTCGTCTCCGGCGACCGGCTCCTTCTTCATGCGCTCGACCTCCGCGAAAATGTCCGACAAAGCCGGGCCCGTGACATCGGCGCGCACCGTCGTGCGTATCACGAACGGTCCGCCGCCGCGCCGAAAGCTGAAACCTGAAGCCGCCCCGTAGGTGTAGCCTTTTTGCTCGCGCAGATTCATGTTGATGCGGCTGGTGAAAAGTCCTCCCAGCGCCGCGTTCATCACCTGCAGCGCGGGGTAGTCAGGCGTGCTGCGCGCGGGGCCGGGGCGCGCGACGGCCAGCGCGGTCGACGGCGCGCCGGGCGCGTCGACGAGCACGATCCGGGCCGATGCCGGATGCGGTGCGGGCAGCCCAGCCGCGGCTCCGGCACCCGGCCGCCAGTCGCCGAACGACTTCTGCGCGAGCGAACGCAGCTCCGCTTCATCGATGTCGCCGGCGACGATCAGAGCCGCGTTGTTGGGCACGTAGTGACGGCGCCAGAAGCCTTCGAGATCGGTCCGGGCAGTGATCTTGATCGAGCGCTCGTTTCCCAGGCCCGTATAGCCGTACGGATGTTGAGGCCCATACAGCATGTCGAGCATGACCTCGGTGGCAAGCGCCGCCGGATCTTCGCGCTGCTGCAACAGCGCAGCCTCGCGGATGCGCCGCTGCCGCTCGATCTCGGCCGCCGGGAACGCGGCATTGCGGACTACATCGGCGAGCAGGTCCAGAACGGCAGGAAAATTATGCTTCAGCGCGCTCGATTGCACGATCGAGGCGTCGGCCGAGGCGCCCGCGCCGATTGCAGTGCCGAGTTGCGCTGCTTCGTCCGCGATCTGCAGCGCGTTCCGGCTCGAGGTGCCTTCGGTGAGCATGTCGGCGGTAAAGCTCGCGAGCCCGGGACGGCGCGGCGGGTTGGACTCGCTGCCGCTGCGCACGACCAGCCTTGCGGCAATGATAGGGAGGTCGCGGCGCTCAGAGTAAATGACCGTCAGCCCGTTGGCGAGCTGGAACGACCTCGGCGCGGGCAGCTTGAGGGGCCGCGCCGGGCCCGCTGTCGGTACTTCCTTGCGCCAGGGCTCATCGGCGTTTACGGCCTCGGCGCCCGCGCCCGGAGGGTATTTCCGCGGCTCGGGCGTAGGCGCCTGCGGGCCGAGATCCTTCTCCCCGGGCACCGCATGCACGACAACGCGCCCGGCAGGCGTCAATTGCCGGACGACTTCCGAGCGCACGGCGGCCGCGGTTACCTTGCGATAACGCTCGACATCGCGCGGAAGGAAGCCTGGATCGCCGGTATAGAACGCGTAGCGGTTCAGCGCTTCGGCGACGCCGGAGAGCCTTTCCAGGCTGTGCACGAAGCCGGTTTCGATGGTGTTCACCGCACGCTCGACCTCCTTGACGGTGGGGCCTTCGTCGCGGAAACGCTTGAGTTCGGACTCGATAGCCGCCTCGATCTCCACCGCGGTATGTCCCGGCCGTGCCGTGACCTGGATGTCGAACACAGACCCGAGCATCTCGGAATCCTGCGAGACGCCCACGTCCTGCGCGATCTGCAGCTCGTACACGAGCTTCTTGTAAAGCCGGCTCGACTTGCCGCCGCCCAGTATCTGCGCGGCCACGTCGAGCTCGGCCTCGCCGGGCGCAAACGGCGGCGTGGTGATCCAGGCGAAATCGACACGCTCGAGCTCGATGCGGTCCTTGATTACCGCGCGCCGCTCGGAGGTGATCGGCGGTGTCACGACATTGACGCGCGGCACGGCGGGGCCGCGCTTGAAGGAGCCGAAGTACTTCTCGACCAGCTTTTTCGTCGCCGCCTTGTCGATGTCGCCGGCAATCACCAGGCTGGCGTTGTTCGGCGCGTAGTAGAGCTTGAAGAAGCGCTTGAGGTCGTCGAGCCTGGCCGCCTGCACGTCGGCGTGGGTGCCGATGACCGCGCCGCGGTACGGATGCCCCTGTGGAAACAGCATGCGATAGAGCGCGAGATCGACGATTCCGTACGGCCGGTTGTCGTAGTTCTGCCGCAGCTCGTTGCGTACGACGTCCTGCTGGTTGGCGAGGGCCGTCTCGTCGAGTGCATCGAGCAGGTAGCCCATGCGGTCGGCGTGAGTCCACAAGTTGAGCTCGAGCTGGTTGGCCGGCGTCGTGTCGAAGTAGTTGGTGCGATCGAAGCCCGTGCTCGCGTTGGAATCGCTGCCCCCGGCGGCCTCGAGCAGCCGTTCGGCCACACCACGCGGTATGTGCTTCGTCCCGGCGAACATCATGTGCTCGAACAGATGCGCGAATCCGGTCAGCCCCGGCCTCTCGTTGGCGGCGCCGACGCGATACCAGATGTTCACCGCGACGAGCGGCAGCCGATGGTTCTCGACGAGGATGACCTGCAGACCGTTGCCGAGAACGTATTTCTCGAACGGAATGGAGGGTAGCGGGGATACGGCCGCAGCTGCCCCCGCGCCTGGCGCTGTGGCTGCGTCCACTGCGAGTGGCCGATTCATGCCGAACACCAGACTCATGGCGACGAGAAGGCGAAGGGTCAGCGACATATAACCGAAGTCACGCCACTGTTTGGATACTCGGACGACCGCGGCGTTCCATTGTACAGGCCGTTCTTGCGGTCGCCGGCCGCCGATGTCAGCCCAAGTTGGGCGCAAGCCAGCGCTCCGCGTCTTCCACCGGCATGGCCCTGCGCCGCGCGTAGTCCTCGAGCTGGTCACGCCCGATCTTGCCGACGGCAAAGTACTGCGATTGCGGGTGGGACAAGTAAAAACCGCTCACCGATGAGGCGGGATGCATCGCGTAGCTCTCGGTCAATCGCATCCCGACGCGCTCTGCTTTGAGCAGCTCGAAGAGCGGCCCCTTCTCCGTATGATCGGGGCACGCAGGATAGCCGGGCGCGGGCCGGATGCCGCGGTATTGCTCGGCGATCAGGGCGTCACAATCCAGATTTTCGTCTGTCGCGTAGCCCCAGAACTCCCGGCGCACGCGCTGGTGCAGGAGCTCTGCGAACGCCTCGGCGAGCCGATCGGCAAGCGCCTTGAGCATGATGGAGCTGTAATCATCGTGCCGTTTTTCGAATTCATCGAGTTTCTTTTCGATTCCGATGCCGGCCGTCACAGCAAAGGCACCGACGTAGTCGTTCACGCCGGAGCCGCGGGGCGCAACGAAGTCCGCAAGCGAAAGGTTCGCCCTGCCGGTGGGCTTTACGTTCTGCTGGCGCAGGTTGTGCCAGGTCATCAGCACTTCGCTCCTTCCTTCGTCGGCGTAGATCTGGATATCCTCGCCGTCGACCGCGGCCGCCGGCAGCAATCCGAATACGGCGGATGCGGCAAGCCATCGGCCTTCGACGATTTTTCTCAGCATCGCCTTTCCTTCGGCGAGGACCTTGCGCGCCTCGCTGCCGACGACGGGATCCTGAAGTATCGCCGGATAGGACCCGGAAAGCTCCCAGGCCTGGAAGAACGGTCCCCAATCGATGTAGGGCTCGATTTCCGCGAGATCGTAGTTTCTCAACATGCGGGTGCCGACGACTACCGGCCGCGGCGGCACGTACTCGGTCCAGTCGGTCTTGAGACCGTTCGCGCGCGCGTGCGCGAGCGTGACGAGCTCGACGCCCTTCTTCGCTTCGTGCTGGGTGCGCACGCGCTCGTACTCCGATTTCACCTCTTCCACGTAGCCCGCACGCAGGTCGTCGGAAAGAAGATTGCTGCAGACTCCGACGCTGCGCGAGGCGTCTGCGACCCAGATCACCGGGCCGTGGTAGTTGGGCGCGATCTTGACCGCAGTATGGGTGCGCGAGGTCGTGGCGCCGCCGATGAGAAGCGGGATCTCGAAGCCTTCGCGCTCCATCTCGCGCGCGACGTGCGCCATCTCCTCGAGCGAAGGCGTGATCAGTCCCGAGAGGCCGATGATGTCGCATTTTTCCGCGCGCGCCACCTCCAGTATTTTCTGCGCCGGCACCATCACCCCGAGGTTGATGATTTCGTAGTTGTTGCATTGAAGCACCACACCCACGATATTCTTGCCGATGTCGTGCACGTCGCCTTTCACCGTCGCGAGCACCATTTTTCCCTTGGCCCGCGCATCCCCCAGCTGCGCCTTCTCCGCCTGCAGGAACGGCTCGAGGTAGGCCACCGCCTGCTTCATGACCCGCGCCGATTTCACGACCTGGGGAAGAAACATCTTCCCTGCGCCGAAGAGGTCCCCCACGACGTTCATGCCGTCCATGAGCGGGCCCTCGATCACGGCGATCGGCCGGCCGAGGCGGGCCCGGGCTTCCTCGGTATCTCCCACGATCCACTCGGTGATCCCGTGTACCAGCGAGTGCTTGAGCCGTTCTTCGACCGGACCCTGGCGCCATTCCAGATCTTCGGTCTCGCGCTTCGCGGCGCCCTTCACGGTCGCGGCGAACGTCACCATGCGCTCGGCGGCCTCGGGCCGGCGGTTGAAAATGATGTCCTCGACGTGCTCGAGCAGATCCTTCGGGATATCCTCGTACACGCCGAGCTGACCCGCGTTCACGATACCCATGGTCATGCCGGCGCGTATCGCGTGATACAGAAATGCCGTGTGGATCGCCTCGCGCACCGGGTCGTTGCCCCGGAACGAGAAGGAAATGTTGGAGACGCCGCCGGAGACCTTCACGTACGGCAGCGTCGTGCGGATCACGCGCGTTGCCTCGATGAAATCCTTGCCGTAGTCGGAATGCTCCTCGATGCCGGTCGCGATCGCGAAGATGTTGGGGTCGAATATGATGTCCTCGGGCGGAAACCCCAACTCGTCCACCAGGATGTGGTAGCAGCGCTTGGCGATCTCCACGCGGCGCGCCAATGTGTCGGCCTGCCCGTGCTCGTCGAACGCCATCACCACCACCGCCGCTCCGTAGCGGCGCGCGAGCTCGGCGTGCGTCACGAACTCCTCCTTGCCCGCCTTCAAGCTGATCGAGTTCACCACGCACTTGCCCTGCACGCATTTCAGGCCGGCTTCGATCACGTCCCATTTGGAGGAGTCGATCATGACCGGAACGCGCGAGATGTCGGGCTCCGAGGCGATGAGGTTCAGGAACCGAGTCATCGCCTGCTTCGAGTCGAGCATCGCTTCGTCCATGTTGACGTCGATCACCTGGGCCCCGTTCTCCACCTGCTGGCGCGCGATCGAGAGCGCTTCCTGGAAATTGCCGGCGAGAACGAGCCGCGCAAAGGCGCGCGAGCCGGTGACGTTGGTGCGCTCGCCGATGTTCACGAACAGCGAGTCGTCGCCGATGTTCAAG
>DATFWO010000023.1:0-5230 GCA_035259205.1 Burkholderiales bacterium
CGAGCAACCCGGCCGCGAGAATGAGCACGATTGAACGGTTCTGAATCCAGCCGCCGGAACGCGGCCGTTGAATGGTGGACGATGGCGTTGCGTGCTGACGGGTCATGGATGGTCTCCCGGCGTGTCGGTTTACAAAACCTATTCGATAGATAGGCACGTATGCGACGGCGGCGATGTGGGGTGCAGCGCACTGTAAGCGTGCCGCGACACTACGGCGTGCATGTGTCAGGCTTCGGTCGCATCGTGTCATCTGTTGCAATGACATGGCGCCTGCAATCCTGGCAATGACCTGCGGGGGCCTCGCCAGTTACAAGCCCGCGGCGCCGAGCTCGGGAACGAGCTGCGACAGAATTTCCGCAAGCGCCTTGCCGTACCCGTCCACCAGGGCATCGGGCGATGCCCGGGGGAGATCGACGCGGGCGGCGATCGTGCGCTCGTGCACCACCTTGGGACGCGCACCGGCCTGGTCGATCAAGGCGAACTGCACGGACAGCACCGCGGCGGGAGGCCGTCCCCCGCGGAAATCACCGTAGAGCTCGGCGACCGTCGCTTCGAGCACGTAGGGCGCGGGCCGCGCGCTGCCCGGCTGAACGACGGTCTTGAACGGCCCCGCACGATCGAGCCACTCGGCCATCCGCTCACCGAGCATCGCACCCGGCTCGGCGATGAACGCGTGGTACGGGTCCGAGACGTACTGCACCCCGTCGACGCGGTAGACGAGCGCGTGGCCGGCATAGGTGACCGCGACACGCACGTTGCCCATGCGCAGCGTTTCCGGGCGCCGTGGCGCGGGAGTCCCGGCCGCAAGCGGCGGCGGCTCCACGACGTAGGTTGTCGCCTGGGGAATGGGCTTGCCGATCGAGCAGGCGGCAAGAGTAAGGGCAGCGCACACCGCCAAGACAATGCGTCTCGCGCTCATTGTGAGCTCACGGGAAGTCGAATCTTTTCGGGCGGGCCGCCGACGAGCGCGCCGGCGGGATAGCGCTTGACCGTGTCGGATAGCACCCGCAGGTTGTCCGCGGTCACGCGCAGATCCTGGACGATCGCGCGGACGTCGTATTGGTTGTCGCCGATCAGGGCGTCCAGCCGCTCCGCCGTGTCGCCTACATGTTTCACCATGCGGTCGAGCTCACCGTCATCCGCGAGCTTGCGCACCCTTCCGCTGATCGCCGCGAAGTTGTCCACCGATTGCTTGAGGCCCGGGTCGGCCAGGAGGCCGTCGAGCCGCGTGGCGGCAGAGTCGATGCTGGTCAGCGTATGGGCGATGGGCGCCGTAGCCAGAATGCGGTCGGCGCGCTGGATCGCCGTATTGGCGTTCTTCAGCACGTCGTTCGCCCTTGCCGAGAGCTCGGCGACCGGCAATTCGCTCACCTTCCGGTCCACATTGACGACAAGCGAGTTCAGGTTCCGCCCCAGCGTCTTGATGTCGGCTTCGTTGAGGTTCGCAAGGAACGTCTGCGCGTGGGAGATGATCTGGCCGGCGAGGCTCGGCGCGGACGGCACATACGTGTATTTCGGGGTCCAGGGGAATTCGAGCGGAGGATATTTCTTCACGTCGAGAAAATCGATTGCGAGATACTGCTGGCCGGTGATGCCCGCGAGCTGGGTCTGGGCGCGCAGACCCCTCTTCACCAGCTGCGCCACGTCCCGTTCCAGCTGCTCGGCTTCCTTCGCGGATAGATTGACTTTAGCCCGGACCACGATGTACTCCCTGCGCTTGTCCAGCGGCACGTCTCTTTCGTAGGTGGCTGCCGAGGTCAGGATCTCCGAGACCTGGCCCAGCGGGACACCGCGGAAGCGCACGGGCGCACCGAGCTCGAGGCCGGAGACCGATTCGTTGAAGTAGGTCTCGAAGACGAACGTCGGCTGAAACAGCTTCCGTCCGCCGAGCAGGAAGAGCACCCCGGCCAGAATGGAGAGGGTCACGACCACGAACAGGCCCAGCCGGAAGTAGCGCTTGCTTTCTTCCATGACTCAGCTCGCTTTCTGCTTGCCCGCGTCGGGCTGGCGGTTGAAGAACTGCCGCACCCGCGGGTCGGGGCTGTGATCGCGCAGATCGACCGGCTTGCCGTCGGCGATGATGCTCCGCGAGACCGGGTCCAGCATGATCGCCCGATCGGCGATGGCGAAGATGCTCTGCAGCTCGTGTGTTACCACCACGAAGGTGAAGCCCAGGTTGCTGCGCAGCGAAAGGATGGTGTGATCGAGGTTGGCGCCGGTGATGGGATCCAGGCCGGCAGAGGGCTCGTCGAGGAGCAGGATGTCGCAGCCCAGCGCCATAGCGCGAGCGATGCCGGCGCGCTTCAACATGCCGCCCGAGAGCTCACCCGGCATAAGCGACTCGGCATAGCCCATCTCGACCAGCCTCAGGAGCATGCGCGCGGTCAGATTCTTGTCCGCCAGGGCAAGTGTGGTGAACTGGTCGAGCGGGAAGCGCACGTTCTCGAGCACGTTGAGCGAGCCAAACAGGGCGCCGCTCTGGTACATCACGCCGAGCTTGCGCCGCAACTGCGCCTTCTCGGCTGCGCCCGCCTTTATCAGGCTGCGCCCGTCGATGACGACGTCGCCCGCCATCGGTTCGTAGAGCCCGATGATGTTCTTCATGAGGCTCGACTTGCCGCTCCCCGATCCACCCAGGATCACCAGGATCTCGCCGCGATGGACATCGAAGGAGGCGTGGTCGAGGAGAACACGCGTCCCGTAACCCATGCGCAGGTCGCGCACGCTGATGACCGGCGCCGCGCCGGAGTCGATCGTGGCATGCTCGGAGTGCCCCTGGATTTGCATCATCGCGCCCCGCTCAGCTCGTCAAGACGGCGAAGAAGCCGTCGATCACCACGATCAGCACGATGCTGGTAACGACCGCGCTGGTTGCCGACAGGCCGACCGACGTTGCGCCGGCGCCCGTCGCGAGCCCGCGCTGGCAGCCGACCGCTGCGATCGTCAGGCCGAATACGGCCGCCTTGACGATGCCGAGGACGAAGTCGCCCGCTGTCACCGCTCGGAGCAGCTGGTGATAGAACTGAACGAAGCCGATGTCGAAGGTCGCCATCACCAGCGCCCCACCGAAGATCCCCACTATATCGGCCAGGACCGCGAGCAGCGGCACTACGAGCATGCCTGCGATCAAGCGCGGCAGGACGAGGAAGTGGATAGGGTCCAGCCCGAACGTGGTGATCGCGTTCACTTCCTCGTTGACTTTCTGCGTGCCGATCTGGGCGGCGAACGCGGCGCCGGTTCGACCGGAGAAAACGATCGCCGTCATCAACGCGCCGAGCTCGCGCAGCATGGCGATCCCGACGCCGTTTACGACGAAGATCACCGCGCCGAACTCCTGTGCCACGAGCCCGATCTCGAACGCGATGATCACGCCCATGAGGAAGCCGATCAGCAGGACGATCGGCACCGCGTTGGCGCCGGCCTCGGTGGCGATGTCGAGGACATCGCTCCAATTGACCACGCCGCGCCGCGTAAAAGCCTGCCACAACGCAGCGGCGGACGCGGCGACGAAACGGCCCATCTGCCTTGCGTACGCGATTTGCTCCGCGGTCGCCCGCCCCACCTGCTCGAGGATGCCGATGGGGCGCCGGCCACGCACCGGCACGACGAAGTCCTTGGGGTCGAAGCCCCGTACCAGGGCGGCGAGGTTCGGAGCGAGTTGCCGGATTTCGACTTTCGCATCAGCCGGGCGATCGCGGCGAATGAGATCGAAGAGGAGCGCGATGCCGACGTCGTCGGCATACTCGAGCCGCGATGCGTCGACGACGACCGGGCGATCCGGGTTGCGGGCGAGCGTGTCGATCGCCGAGCGCCAGATGGGCGCAGCCGTGTGGGCCGTGATCCGGCCCGCCAGCGGGAACTCGACCTCCCGCCCGGCGCCGGCTGACGTCATCATCGCCATGCGTGCACTCCCGTTCGACCGGTATCGGCCACAGGCCCCTCCCTGGTCACACCCAGGCCAGCGTGGAGGACCAAGTTGTCCGGGACGTGTCGGTACGCGCCCGCGTCATGTCATCAGACATATGCGACGCTCCCCTGCTCCGGTTCCGGGGCCTACGACCGGTTTCTCGTCCCCTCTGCAGGGGGCCGGCTTCACTCCGCGTTGACGATGGCCAGATCTACCGCCGTCGGCGCTCCCTCGAATAGCCCGGAGGCATACTCGATGGCGACGTCGACTTCATCCGGCGCAATACCGTGGTCGCGCGCGAACATCATGCGTGCGACCGTGACCGCGTAGGAATTGGCTGCCGAGACGGCTTGAACGCTGGCCCCGTGTGCCAGGGTGACTAGGCTGGTCATGATGGCTCTCCGTTGGTTCTGGCGCTCCTTGCGCATGACGGTAGCTTGCGCCGGCGTCATGGCACGGGCGCTTCCGCAGGGGGTCGGTCGCATGTCAGCGGACGCAGAACGGTGGCGGCAGCAGCGAAAGGTTCGACGGTTGTGACAAGGGAAGCTGCCTCGCGCCGGGGATCAGGGTGCCGGCGCGGGCGGGGCAATCCCCGGGACGGGTCGCCAGCCCGGAGAGGGGACGGGAAAGGATTAATGCGGGTGCAGCGCGCGCGCGAGGCTCGCGGCGAGGTCGCGGGCGAGCAGCGGCTTGCGCAGAACGTCGTTCGCGCCGAGCTCGCGCGCCTTGAGCTCCGCCGCCGCGCCGACGGCGAAGTACGCGACAAACGGAATCATCGCGGCGAGCCCCGTGATCGCTCCCATACCTACAGTTTCGGCAGGCCGGCGATGGCATAGGCCAGCCCGATCAACACGCCGTCGAGCAGCGATACCACGATCATGCCGCCCATCGTCGCGCGGATTGCGCCTGCGGCCTGCCAAAAATAGCTGTCGCCGCGCTGGCCCAGCTTGTCATGCACGAACCGCAGCACGCGCTCGGCCAGCGGCTCTCCGCCGCGATAGAGGAAGAACAGCGCGAGGATGGTATCGCTCGGCCCCCCGACGATAGCCTCGCAGCTCGCCTCGGTACTTCGTTACGCACGTCATGGGACTCGAGGCTACCGGGGGCCGCTTGCTCGAGCGTGACGTCGAGCATCCGCGAGCCTCGCCTGACGGTGAGTTAAGCTGGGTGCCGGGCTGTTCGGCGCAGGCGCTGACGCTTATCCGAAAGCCCCACCCTCTAGGTCGCCTCGTAGCCCAGGCGCTTCCTCAATCGTGGAACTGCAAAATCAAGGAAGGCACGCAGCTTCAGAGGGACTTGACGCTGGCTCGGGTAGACAACGCT
>DATFWO010000024.1:0-10774 GCA_035259205.1 Burkholderiales bacterium
CAGCGAGGCGATCGAGCTTGCCGCATACGCCAAGGAGGCGGGTGCGGACTTCAGCCTGTCGGTCGTGCCGTATTACAACAAGCCGACCCAGGAAGGCCTCTACCGCCACTTCAAGGCGATCGCCGAAGCGGTGAGCCTGCCGCACATTCTCTACAACGTACCCGGCCGCACGGTCGCCGATATGCAGAACGACACCGTGCTGAGGCTGGCGCAGATTCCGAACGTCGTAGGCATCAAGGATGCCACGGCGAATCTCGAACGCGGGTCCGAGTTGATCCGGCGCAAGCCGCGCGAATTTCTGGTGTTCAGCGGCGAGGATGCCACGGGGCTCCCCTTGATCCTGATGGGGGGACACGGGGTCATTTCGGTCACTGCCAACGTCGCGCCCCGGCTCATGCACGACATGTGCGCGGCGGCGCTTGACGGAAACATCGCCAAGGCGCGCGAACTGAACAACCGGCTGCTGCCGCTGCACCGCAATCTGTTTCTCGAAGCGAACCCGATACCGGTCAAATGGGCCGTGCAGGAGATGGGGCTTATCGAGGGGGGCATTCGTCTGCCGCTCACGCCGCTCTCGGCGATCTATCACGAGCAGGTGCGCGAGGCGATGCGCCATGCAGGCGCGCGGCTCGAAGCACGAGGGCAATATGCGACGGTGTAGCTGGCCGCGCGTCCTTGCCGGCATCGCTCTGGGCATGGCGCTCGGGGCGTGCAGCAGCCTTTCCAACATGATGCCCGAGTCCAAGAAGGTGGACTACAAGTCATCGGGAAAATTGCCGCCGCTCGAGATTCCGCCCGATCTCACTCGTCCGGGGACGGATGACCGCTACGTCGTTCCCGACATCAACACCAAGAGCACCGCAACCTATTCCGAGTACAGCCGGGACCGTGCCGGCAAGCCGCGCACCGAAGTTGCGAGCGGCGTGCTGCCTCCGCAGGAAAATGTCCGCGTGGAGCGCGAAGGCAATCAACGGTGGCTGGTCGTGAAAAGCAGGCCCGATCAGGTGTGGCCGGTAGTCAAGGAGTTCTGGCAGGAAACCGGATTCATCGTCAATCTCGAGATTCCCGAGGCCGGCGTGATGGAGACCGACTGGGCCGAGAATCGCGCCAGGATCTCCGATCCGGGGCTCATACGCGGGCTCCTCGGCAAATTGCTGGACCAGGTCTACGCGACCAGCGAGCGTGACAAGTTCCGCACACGGCTCGAACTCACCGGCGATAAGGAATCGACGGAAATCTACATCAGCCACCGCGGCATGGAAGAGGTGTATACGAACCCCGACCGGGACCAGACCAGGTGGCAGCCGCGCCCCCCGGATCCGGAGCTCGAGGCGGAGATGCTGCGCCGCCTGATGACGCGCTTCGGCGTCCAGGAAGCGCGCGCCAAGGCGCAGATCGCAGTCGTAGCTGACACTACACCGGCCCGCGCGACCTTGAGCAAGAGCGGTGACGGGCCTGGAACGCTGGCGCTGAACGAGCAGTTCGACCGCGCGTGGCGGCGGGTCGGGCTCGCCCTCGACCGCGTCGGCTTTACCGTCGAGGACCGCGATCGCTCCAAGGGCGTCTATTTCGTGCGCTACATCGATCCCCAGATCGACAACAAGCAGCCGGAGAACAAGCAGGGCTGGCTCTCCAAGTTGAAGTTCTGGGGCAATGATACGAAGGTCAAGACGGAGCAGTACCGGATCCAGGTGAAGGACATACAGGCGGGCGCCCAGGTCGACGTCCTGAACAAGGACGGCGTGCAGGAGAACTCGGAAACGACCAAGCGCATTCTTACGCTGCTTTACGAACAGCTCAAATAGCAGTGAACGGGAACGGTGAACAGTGAACGGTAGCGACAAGAACCCAAACTGCCGAACCGTTCCCTTCCTCGCTCACCGCTTACTGCTCACCGCTCACCGCCGTCGATGATGCGTTTCGCATCATTGGGCAGCGGCAGCAAGGGCAATGCCCTCCTCATCGAGGCCGACGGTACACGGCTGTTGCTCGACTGCGGCTTCGGGCTCAAGGAGGTCACCGCAAGGCTCTTCCGGCTCGGCGTAGCGCCCTCCGAACTCGACGCGATCATCGTTACCCACGAGCACGACGACCACAATGGCGGCGTCGCCAAGCTGGCCGTTCGTCACGACCTGCCGGTCTATCTGACTTACGGCACGCTGGTAGCGATGGGCGAGGAAGGGCGCGCAATCCCGGAAACCGTGCTGATCGATACCAGCACGCCGTTTTCGATCGGCGCGATCGAGGTTCGGCCTTACCCGGTGCCGCACGACGCCCGCGAGCCGGTGCAGTTCGTCCTTTCAGATGGCGCGACGACGCTCGGGGTCTTGACGGATACGGGTCGGCCGACGCCGCATATCGCGCGGGCGCTGTCGGGCGTTCATGCCCTGGTGCTCGAGTGCAACCACGATCTCAGCATGCTGCTGAACGGCCCGTATCCCGCGCAGCTCAAGGAGCGGATCGCCGGCCGGCTGGGACATCTGGCGAATGCCGCGTCGGCGGATATCGTGCGGGCAATGGACTGCCGGCGCCTCCAGCACGTCATCGCGGCGCATCTTTCCGAGATGAACAACACGCCGGACCTCGCGCGCACCGCGCTCGCGGCGGCGCTCAACTGCGAAGAAGACTGGATCGGCGTCGCGACCCAGGAGGAAGGATTTGGCTGGCGCCAAATCCTTCCTTAGCTTGCCGCTGGCGCGGCAAGGACGAACAAAATATCAACCGCCAAGCCGCCAAGAAAATCCGGAATTCAGCCGCAGATAAACGCGGATAGCTTCCGTCGTAAATAGCGACGGTGAACAGTGAACGGTAAACGGTTGGATGTCGGTCGTCTTGAAAGTAACCGTTCCACTGCTCTCCGTCAGTCGTCAGTCGTCACCCGTCAGTCGTCACCCGTCACCGTCATGCCGCGTAGCGCTTGATCGCGCTCTCGTCGAACTTGAGGCCTATACCCGGCTTGAGGGGCACCGCTAGCTCGCCCTTCACAGGAGTAGGTACCTCCTCGAACAGCGAGAACGTCCACGGCATGTACTCGACGGTGAGACCGTTCGGTATCGCGGCGATGAGGTGGACGTGGATTTCGGGCACCAGATGGCTGACGACGGGCAGATTGAACGCTTCCGCCATCCCGGCGATCTTGAGCCATCCGGTGATGCCGCCTGCCCGCATCAGGTCGATCATGACGATGTCCACCGACCGCGCTTCCATCATCTGGCGAAACGGCGCGGGCCCGTACAGGTACTCGCCGCCTGCGACAGGGGTCGAGAGCGCGTCGGCGACGCGGGCCAGTCCCTGAAAGTCGTCGGCAGTCGTGACATCCTCGAGCCAGAACAGGTGCACGTCTTCAATTCGCGTGCCGATGTCTATCGCCTGCTCGACTCTCCAGCGCTGGTTGATGTCGCACATCAGGTCTATGTCCGGGCCTATGCTTTCCCGCATGCGCCGGACGCGCTCCACTTCGCGCTCGGGAGAAGTGTCGCCGGGTAGTGCAAGCTGGGTTTTCATCTGGCGGAAGCCTTTCTCGACCAGTCGCGGTCCAGCCCTCACGAGGTGCTCGAGCGGAAACGTACGCATTAGCGCGCCGCTGGCATACGCGGGTACCCGATCGCGGTAACCACCGATCATCTGCCAGAGCGGCAGGTTCAACGCCTTGCCCCGGATGTCCCACAACGCGATGTCGATCGCCGACAGGGCGAGCGTGAGTATGCCGCCCGGTCCCGAGCCGGCTGCGGCCGTGCGCAACTTGGCGTGTATGGCCTCGGTGCGCAGCGGGTCCTCGCCGACCGTCAGCGCGCCGAGGTCCGCGACTGCCTGCCTGAGCGCGCCGGTCAAGGCGGAGCCAAAGAACGTGTAGCCTATGCCCTCGATACCCTGATCGGTCGCTACTCGCAGTATCACCAGATCACGCATCGCACCGGGCGGAGTCGGTCCGCCGGCGAGGGGCTCGTCGGCGGGCACGCGCACAATCTGCGCCTGAATCTTCGAGATCTTCATCGGTATTCGCCTTCTTAAGTGATGCGGCCGGGATGCGACCGTTGACAGACGCAGATTAACCGGCAGAATTCCTGCCGGCCATTTCTGCGCTCGAATTATTTCACAACTGCCGACATTGCGGGCTGTCGATGGCCTGTACCCAAAAAAAAGCCGGCCCTGAGGGGCCGGCTTTTTCGCTGCGACAAACGCTACTTCTTCATTTCGTCCTTCTTCATTTCGTCCTTCTTCATTTCGTCTTTCTTCATTTCGTCGGCTTTCGGGGCGTCCGACTTCATGGCGTCAGGCGCTGGAGCTGGTGCTGGTGCCGGTGCTGGCGCCGGGGCAGGCGCTGGTGCTGGTGCCGGTGCTGGAGGGGGAGGCGGTGGAGCGGGCTTATCACAGGCGCTTAGGCCAAATGCCAACAGGGCTGCAATGAGGAGCGAGCGTTTCATAATCGTTTTTTCCCTTTATGTAAGACGGTTGTGCCAAAACACGGCGGCGCGAGCCAACCGAAGCCTACGACCGACCCGGAGCCAGTCGTCGGGCTATTTTAGCAGCCTTTGCCGCTGAAAGCGCAGCGTCATATTGTGGACGATGGGGCTAAATCCCTTAAAACCAATGGATTGTGCGTGTCCGGACCCGCGCGGAGACGGGCCGCTACAGGCCCGTCGTGTTCGCGGAAATCGCGGGAGCGGAAGCCTCCCAGATTTCCGTGAACCGGTCGAGCAGTTGCTGCGCGCCGTTCACATCATTGGTACCCTGCGCCGCGCGCAGGTGGTTGTAGTGAAAGCGGTGCACGTAATGACTGGCGTCGAAAATCACGAACGGGTCGTAGACGTGCTTTGCGGGCTTCAGCGTTTCGTTGATCTTCACCGCGGTGCTGAACTGGCGCAGCAGCTCGATCATGCGCGGGCATTCGCGCTCCAGGCGGTCGGCCTCGTGGAGCACTATCAGGATGCTGTTGCCGCGGCCTGCAAGCAGGAACTGGCGCAAGGCTTCATAGCGGCTGCTCGCGTTGTACGCGCGCGGGAGCGCCTTGTCGAAAACGCGTATCACGCGCTGCGTCTGCGAGATCAGGGTGTCCACCACCGCCTCGTACTCGCGCATGCCCTCGAAGCGGCGGTACTGCGCGTGCGGCAGGTTGCCGGTCGGTTCGGCTGCAGGCGTTTTGCCGTCGTTCATCACGATTCCACCCTTACCGGATCTCGTGCAATTACGAAGGATGAGGGATGGGATAAGTGGGATCGATTTTCGGCACTGCGGGGATCATCCCTCATCCCTCATCCTTCAAAGTAATGTAGCCCGCCCGGTACCACTCGTAAAGCCGGCGCTCCGCCTCGCGGTCGAGATGCGTGCCTGCTTTCAATTGGCGCTGGTTGGCGAGCTGCGTCGCCAACGCGCCGGAACGGCCACGCATCGCGCAAGACTCGCCGTTGATGAACACCGTCGTCCCGCGAAACAGCATCTGCGTCGTCAGGGCGAGCCGCAGGCCGCGCCGCGCAACGGTACGTCCAAAGGAGCGCGCCGGAACCGGCCGCGGCGGCCGCTCGAACACGACGTGAGCCTTGGGCTCGGTCAGATAGCAGCCAAGGAAATTCGCCACGTCCGCGGTTCCCCAACGTATCTGGTCCAGCATGCGCCCGACGGTCCTCACCATGGAAGTACCCAGCTCGGCGGGACGGCGCTGAGGCTTGAGGTCCGGGTCGCGATACATCCCGTCGAGCGTCAGCTGCTCCTGCAGGAATTCGAGAAAACGCGCGCCGAGTTCCTGGGCGCTTGCGGCGCGAAAGCCGATCGAGCAGGTAATGCAGTCGGTCACCGCCACACCGTCGTGCCCGTAACGCGGCGGCAGATAGACCATGTCGCCCGGGTGCGCAATCCATGCACGCTCCGGCCGAAACCGGCGCAGAATGCGCAGCGGGGCGCCGGGCAGCAGGTCGAAATCGCGGCAACGCCCGATGCGCCAGCGCCGCTCCCCGGCGGCCTGCAGGAGAAATACGTCGTAGCTGTCGAAGTGAGGACCGACGCCGCCGCCGGGCGGGGCATAGCTCACCATTACGTCGTCAAGGCGCGCGTACGGAATGAAGGCGAATTCCTGCAACAATGTCCGCGCCGCGGGCAGCACCTGGTCAACGCCATGCACCAGGAGTGACCATCTGCTGTAGCGGATTCGCGACAGCGCGCGCCTCGAGAACGGGCCCTGATGCACCTTCCAGCGGCGGCCCTCGCGGATGACCAGCCGCGACTCCAGGTCGTCTCGCGCGGCCAGCTCGAACAGTTTGTCCCGTCGCAGAAAATCCCCAAGTCCGGGGAATGCGCTACGCGCGAGCAGCGGCCGCTTTTGCCAGTGCCGATGCAGGAACTCTGCCACCGTCAGGCCGGCGAGGCGGGTTTTCGTCATGCAAAACCATGATAGCGTACGACTCTGCCCGGCTGCTCCCCGTCAGCTGTAAAAAAACTCCGCGACGAAAATGCTTGACCGCGGCGGGCGTTGTTCACACAATTGGCCCATGATTCCGGAGACGGCTCACAACACGTCGACGCTGCAGCCCGGACAGCTCGCGCCGGGCTTCGATCTGCCCGACGCCGACATGAACACGGTAAGCCTCGAAACGTACCGCAACCGGCGCAACGTCGTGCTCTACTTCTATCCGAAAGACGACACGCCGGGTTGCACCATGGAAGCGATCGACTTCAGCGAGCTGGAAGACGAGTTCGACGCGCTCAAGGCCGTCATCCTGGGCGTGAGCATGGACGATTGCGTGTCACACGGAGCATTCCGCGACAAGCACGGCCTGAGCGTGCAGTTGCTGGCCGACGTCGACGGCGACGTGTGCCGCAGCTACGGCGTCCTCCAGGAGAAGGAGGTCGAGGGCAGGAAGAAGGTCTGCATCGTGCGCTCGACGTTCATCATCGACCGCAAGGGGCAGTTGAAGCACGCGCTCTACGGCGTCAACCCGCGCGGCCATGCCGCGGAAGTGCTGGGGCTGCTCAAGCGCGCGGGCAAATGCAAATAGCCAAGAATACGGTGGTAGGGCTTACCTACGAGCTCTACGATGCCGACGGCGTCCTGATCGAGAAGACCGACGGTCCGATGGAATACCTGCACGGCGGCTACGAGGGAATATTCCCGCTGGTCGAGCGCGAGCTTGCCGGCAAAAGCGTAGGCGATACCTGCCGCGTCCGCCTCGAACCCGACGATGCCTTCGGCGAGTACGATGCCGACCTGGTGCAACTGGAGACGCTCGACCGGTTTCCCGAGAATGTTTCGGTCGGAATGCAATTCCAGGGCCAGAGCGAAACGTCGGGACGCACGCTGCTCTATACCGTGACCGAGATCGCCGAGGGCAAGGTCGTGGTGGACGGCAATCATCCGCTGGCGGGACGCACTCTGCAGTTTGCCTGCAAGGTGACCGCGGTGCGCTCCGCGACGCAAGAGGAAATTACCCATCGCCACGTGCATGGTGGCGGCGGCCACCATCACTGATGCGGCGTGACTGATCGTTCGTGACTGTTAAAACGTGACTGACGCGGCGTGGTTTGCAAGGCCCCGCCAGGCACGCACTACCAGTCACGAATCATCAGTCACGTAGTATCAGTCACACAGTATCAGTCACACAGTATCAGTCACGAGGCAGCAGTCACGGTCGGCCTAGCTCCCCGGCGTCACGTCGAATTGCACGCGCCCGTCTTCCTCGCTCACGCGGATCCGCACCCAGTTGGCGAACGGGCTGCCGAACACCTCGACGCGGGTAAAATTCGCCGGCGCGGCGCCGTTCGCCGCATCCAGCGGCGGCCGGTCAACCTGGTAGTGGTGGGTGTCGCCATGCACCAGCAGCACTTCACCCCGGAAATTGCGCGTTTCGGCCGCGAGCCTGGCGATCAGGCCGTTGAAGCCGCGGCGCGGCTTTCCCGGCTCGTACCAGGGGTTGGCGTGCATGATCACGACGACCGCCTTCAGGGCACGGCTGCGCGCCTGACGGAAACCCTGCTCGAGCCAGTCGCGGATCGCCGCGCTGCGCCGGGAAAATTCGTCCGGCATCGTGCGCGAGTTGTTGTCCGGCCCCGGCGCGTTGAGAGTGAGGAACAGCACGCCGTCGCGCTCCCAGCGTGCATGCTCCGGGTAGTTGTGGCCCGGAGCGATCTGTGACTGGCGCGCGAGCGCGATCTTGCTCTGCCCCAGGCTCGAATTGCCTTCGGCAAACAGCTCACGCAACTTCTGCATGCGCTCGAGCGGGTCGCGGCCTCTGCCGAACGCCCGCCGGCAATCGGTCCACTCGTTGTCGCCCGGCACGTACACCAGCGGGTGACGGATGAGCTCGAACCATTCCCTGCGCTGGAGGAAAAGCTCGTCGCTGCAGGGCGTGATCGCGGCCTTGAAGTCGCCCACGTGCACCACGAACGCAAGCGGCTCCCGGTTGAGCTCCGCGATGATTGCGATGAAGCGCGACTCCTCATCCGCGTTGTAGGGCGTATCGCCGAACACCGCAAACACGAAGTCCGCCGCCGCTGCGCCGCCTGCGCGGAGAGCGAGCAACAGCGCAAGGGCGGCGGCAACGCGGGAGCCACGACGTGACGGGTGACTCGTGACCGGTGACTCGTTCCGCATGGTTGCCGACGGCCCGGCCAAGTCACGAGTCACGAATCACGCCTCTCCGGAATTATCGAGCTGCCGTCTTAGCTGGTAGAGCAGCTCCAGCGCTTCTTTTGGCGTGAGCGTATCCGGATCGATCTCCCGGAGCCGCGCGAGCTGGGGATGCGCATCCGCTTGCGGCGCGGGTTGCTCGCGGGGCTCGGTGAACAGATCGCGCTGCGGGGCGGCGGAGAAGCCGTGCTCCTCGAGGTCGGCGAGCCGCCGGCGTGCGGCGCGTATTACCAGCCCCGGCACGCCCGCGAGTTGCGCGACCTGCATCCCGTAGCTGCGGTTTGCGGGACCTTCCTCCACGCTGTGGAGAAATACGATCTGGTCCTTGTGCTCGACGGCGTCGAGATGCACGTTGGCGACCTGCCGCAGCTCGGCAGCGAGCGCCGTCATCTCGAAGTAGTGGGTCGCAAACAATGTGAGGCTGCAATTTTTTTCCACGAGGTGCCGCGCGATCGCCCAGGCGAGGGCCAGTCCGTCGAAGGTCGACGTACCGCGCCCGATTTCGTCCATCAGGACCAGGCTCCGGGCCGTGGCGTGGTGCAGGATGAACGCCGCTTCCGTCATTTCGACCATGAAAGTGGAGCGGCCGCCCGCGAGATCGTCGGCCGCGCCGATGCGTGTGTAGATCGCGTCGAGGGGGCCGAGCCGTGCCCGTTGCGCCGGGACGTACGCCCCGCAGTGCGCGAGCAGCGCGATGAGTGCGACCTGCCGCATGTACGTGGACTTGCCCCCCATATTGGGGCCGGTCACGATGAGCATCGTGCGCATCGCCGAAAGGCTCGTGTCGTTGGCGATGAACGTGCCGACCTGCCCTTCGACCACGGGGTGACGTCCGCCCTCGATCTCTATCAGCTGCTCTTCGACGAACTCCGGCGCGCGGTAGTCGAGCGCGGTTGCGCGCTCCGCGAACGCGCACAGCACGTCCAGCTCGGCAAGCGCGGCGGCTGCGTCCTGCAGGCGCGGAATGTGCGGCGCGAGCTCGTCGAACAGCCGCTCGTAGAGCAGCTTTTCACGCGCGAGCGCCCGCTCCTGGGCGGAGAGCGCCTTGTCTTCGAACGTCTTCAATTCGGGGGTAATGAAGCGCTCCGCGTTTTTCAAGGTCTGGCGGCGCCGGTAGTCGTCCGGGATCTTCGCGGCGTGCGCATTCGTGACCTCGATATAGAAGCCGTGGACGCGGTTGTACTCGACCTTGAGGTTCGGTATCCCGGTGCGCTCCCGCTCCGCCGTCTCCAGCCGCGCCAGGAAGTCGCCGCAGTTCGCTTGTATGGCGCGGAGCTCGTCGAGCTCGGCGTCGTAGCCGTCCGCGATCACGCCGCCTTCTCGCACCACGGCGCCGGGCTCCGCCTTGATGGCCCGCCCGAGAAGCGCGGCGAGCTCTTCCTGCGGCGCCACAGCTCTCGCCAGTTGGGCGATCCGGGCGCCGGAAAGGGCGGCGAGCGGGGCGGCGAGCGCGGGCAGAAGCCGGAGCGTTTCACGCAGTCCCGAGAGGTCGCGGGGACGAGCGGAGCGTAACGCAATGCGGGCGGTGATACGCTCGACGTCCACGCATTGCTTGAGTGCCCGGTGCAGGCCTGAATGGGGTGCATTGCCCGAGTCTCCGGCCAGCACTCCGACGGCGGCCAGGCGCGCCTCGAGGACGCCCCGGTCCCGCAGGGGATGATGCAGGGTATGGCGCAGAAAGCGGCTCCCCATCGCCGTCGCGCACGTATCGAGTTGCGAGAACAGGGTGGGCGCGGCATCGCCGCGTATCGTTTCGGTGAGCTCGAGATTGCGTCGTGTCGCTGGATCCATGCGGACGTAGGCGCGCTCGTGCTCGACCGTGAGCGCCTTTACGTGCGTGATTGCGGTGCCTTGCGTGGAGCGCGCGTACTCGAGCAGCGCTCCCGCCGCGGAGACCGCAGCGGTGAGCGCTTGGGCGCCGAATCCGGACAGATCGTGAGTCTCGAAGTGGCGCGTAAGCATCCGCCGCGCCGCCTCCAGGTCGAACTGCCACGGCGGCAGGCGCCGTACCGGGCTCGAGCAGCCGTTCAAAAAGTCCTGTGGCGCATCCTCTGCGACGAGGATCTCTGCGGGCGCTAGCCGCTCGAGCTCCGCTGCGAGATTGACTGGCGCGGTCTCCAGGACGGCGAAGCGGCCCGAGGCGAGTGACAGCCACGC
>DATFWO010000025.1:0-10161 GCA_035259205.1 Burkholderiales bacterium
CGCCCCGTCCCACTCGGGTTGCGGCCAGGACGGTCGTCTGCATCGTTGCCCGGCTTGACCATATCGACATATGGCCTGCGCCGTGCGCCTCGCATACGGTCCGTCCTGGCCACAACGCATCACGCGCCTAGTTATGAAATAGGTTCTGGTCGAGGCGAGGGAACCCGTGAAGGGTCGGCAAGCATCGCCTCGTCACCACGCGGCCACGCAGCCGCGTCGAGCGTCACCGGCCGCGCCGGTGCGGATCAGGATTGCCTGTATGGACTGCTGGGCGTGCCGCGAGGGGGTTCCTGCCACTCCTCGCGGCGAAAACGTTTCCGGCGCGAGGAAGGGCGGACCTCGCCCTTGAGCCACTCGCGGATGCGGTGGCTTACGGCGCGACGTACCCGAGAGGGCAGCGACTCTGCGGCCGCTTCGAAGCGAGCGATCATCGGATCACCATCCGGCGATTTGCCGGACGCCGATTCCTTCGCGCCGGCGCCATCGAAGAAAAAGCCGACATCGCGGTGCCATACCAGCGCGCGCTCGTTGGTTCCGATCCCGTAGCAAAGCTGGAACAGCGTCACGTCACCGCTCTCCGTCTGCCACACGAACAGGTCGAAGTCGTCGTCGTGAAACCAGCGCCGGTGGGTGCGCGGCTCGTCTGCGACGCCGTGGATTTCCTTCAGCATGTCCTTGCTCTTGGGATGGTTGTTTATGGTTAGACCGGGGTACCCGCAGCGGGTTCGCAGGCTATGACGTTAAGATGATGATCCGTGACCGAAGTCGCGCTGCGGCTCTGATTGCCACTTCTGCGTTCCCATGTTACAAAGCCCCATGATAAGACAGCAAAAGGGGGAATCCATGAAGTCGGGTCTTGTGGCAGTTGCCGCGGCAGCGGCGATCGCATTCCAGGCCGCTTCCGCGACAGCTGCCGAAGCGTCTCTCGATTACGAGTTCTTCAAGGCCCGGGTCGAGCCGATCTTCCTGAACAAGCGCGAGGGCCATGCTCGCTGCTTCGTGTGTCACTCGGATGCCAACAATGCGTTCAGGCTGCAAAAGCCATCAGGTAAGAATCACACTTGGACCGAAGAGGAATCCCGCAAGAACTTTGCCGCAGCTTCTGCCCTCGTAACGCCCGGCAGCCCCGACAAGAGCCACCTGCTGATGTACCCGCTGGCGCCCGAGGCAGGCGGAAGCATCTATCACTCGGGAGGCCGGCAGTTCAGCTCGAAGGATTCCGCGGAATGGAAAACCATCGCCGCCTGGGTCAACGGCGCAAAGCTCAACCCCGCTCTCGACAAGAAATGAATGAGGAGGCGCGGAAGCGAAGGAGCGAGGGAACGTCTTCACTCTGTGCCTTATGTTGAAAGAGAACGGCGGCCGCCGGCCGCCGTTCTCGCTATTGCTGTATTCCTCTACCGATCACCGGTCGCGAGTCACTCGTCAGGGGGTTGATCAGCGCATGACCAGCGTATTGATGCGCTTGGGAACTTCCCCCACCGGTATCACTGCCACGACTTTCCTGGCATCCGTATCGATGGCGGTAACCGACATCGCCGCGGCGTTCGAGATGTAGATCTGCTTGCCGTCGGGCGTAAAGGTTACCCAGTTCGGAACCGCGGGAACCGGCTTGTCTCGTCCCGCGATGTTCTTCAGGGGCAGCGCCACGTGGCCCTGAAGCTCGATATCGGGAAGCGAGTATATGAATACCGCGTTCGCCGGTATGCTCGTCACCCACAGCGTCTTGCCATTGGGCGCAACACCGATGCCGTGCGAAGGCGAGCTCTGGCGGTGGTCGGGCGCGTAGCCGCCCGGCTGGTCAGGCAGCGTGATCCTCGCCACCTCCTTGCGCTGCGCGAAGTCGACCACCGAGAAGCCGTTCAGATCCGAGTGCTGCGCGAAGATGCGCTTGGTCGACCCGTCGGGGTTGACTTCGAACGTCATCGGCCGCACGCCGCCTTTCATCTTGATCTCCCACGCGACCTGCTCGGTCGCGAGATCGACGACATTCAGGAATTCCGAGCGCACCGAGCCCGAGACCGCGTACTTGCCGTCGGGCGTGATGTAGGTATTGTGCAGGCGCCCATTCATCGGGATGCTCTTGGTGCGCGTGAGCGCAACCGTATCGATGATATCCAGCGCCGCAGGGTCGCGCGCGATGGCGACCACGATGCGCTTGCCGTCCCTGGTGATTGCGATGTTGTTCGGGCGGCTGCTCAGCGGGATCTGCTTGATCACCGCGCCTGTCTTGCGATCGAAGACGTCGAGCGTGGCGTCATGCTCGTTGCTGATGTAGACGCGGGCGCCGTCGGGCGAGAAGGTCACGCCATGGGCGCTCTCCACGCCCTTGATCACCTGTACCACCTTGTTCGTGGCCGGATCGATCACGTGCACACTGTCGCCGGCGGAGTTCGTGACGTAGACGCGGACGGTCTCCGCCGACGCGGCGAGCGGCGCGAGCACCAGCAACAACCAAAGGTATCCAAAGCGCGGGCAACTGGAGAAACGGGTAGGATACATGCGGGACCCCCTCTGCTATGAACGGAAACAGTCTAGGCGCGCGGGGGCCCGAGTGCAAGATGACAGCTGAAACTAATGCTGGGGCCGGCCGGTCGTACCGGCGGCATCTCAAATTGCATGACAAAAGGAGGTCTCCATGGAGCAGGACCGGATCAGGAACGAGCGCCGTCACCTTCTGAAAATCGGCACCCTCACCGTTGCGGCGGCGGCCGTCGGGTCCTACGCGCGGTCGGCGGCGGCGCAGGGCGCGTCCCAACACCTCGACGAGAAGGATCCGCAGGCCCAGGCATTGGGCTACCAGCACGACGCAGCGAAGGTAGACAAGGCGAAATTCAAGAACTACCAGGCGGGTCAGACCTGCGCGAACTGCCAGCAGTACCAAGGCAAGCCGAAGGATGAGTGGGGTGGCTGCACGATCTTCCCGGGCAAGCAGGTGAACGCCAAGGGCTGGTGCTCGGCGTGGGTAAAGAAAGCGTGAGCGCATCGCGCGATCGCATGTGACGAGACAGGGGTAAAGGCGCCGGCGATGCGCGACATCCGTCGCCTTCCTTGTCGTAGTTTTCCTCACTTCGTTTCGTCGCGAGCGGCTTGGCGTTCGCGGGGCCGCACGTTATCCTTGCTCCGCAGAACCTAGCAAGCTCGATAACAACGGAGACGCTCGATGTTCCGAAACCGCGTGCTCGAAGGACTCGCTGCTCTGCTGTCTTGCGCAATCTGCCCCGGCATCGCGCAGTCCGCTGACACCAAGACAGCCCAGCCCGTCGCAGAGGCAAAAAAGGCGAGCAGCCAACAGGTGAGCCGCGGACGCTATATGCTGGTGGTCGGCAGCTGCAACGACTGCCATACCGACGGCTTTGGGCCCAGCGACGGGAAAGTGCCTGAGAAGGAATGGCTGCTCGGCGGTCGGCTGGGCTTTCGCGGTCCGTGGGGTACGACCTATGCGCCCAATCTGCGCTTGAGCCTTTCGAAGCTGACCGAAGACCAGTGGGTGAAATATGCGAAGGAGCTCAAGACTCGCCCGCCGATGCCGTGGTTCAATCTGAACCAATGGACCGATCCGGACCTGCGCGCGTTCTACCAATACGTGCGACAGTTAGGTCCGGTTGGCGAGCCGGCACCGCAGTACGCGCCTCCGGACAAGGAGACTAAGCCGCCGTTCATTCAGTGGCCGGCGCCGCCCGGCAAGAAGTAATCGCGCTTTTAAAATCCTCTCACGGAAGCCTTCCATGGAACCCGGAACTCGACACAGTCCTCATTCTGCCCGTGCACCGATGCCCGGCGCGCCTAACACTCTTGCGGCATTCCGTGCGCTACCGACCGGTGCCGCGCTCGGAGCGGAAATCCAGGGCGTGGATTTTTCGCTGCCGGTCCCGGAAGACGCGAAGGACGCGCTGCGCCGGGCCTGGGCCGAGCACATGGTGCTGCTCTTCCGCGGGCAACGCCTTACCGATGAGCAGCTGCTGGCGGCCTCGGGCGTTTTCGGCCCGCCGCACACGGCCGCCTCGCGCAACTACCACCTCAACGTGGGGCATGCGGTAGACGACAGCTACATGGTGTCGAAGCACCCGAGCATCACGATCATTTCCAACCTCGACGCCAGCGGCAAACCGGTGATGGACAACGGCGGGCTCGGGAGCTACGAGGTGGTGTGGCACACGGACAATTCGTATGTGAAGGTGCCGCCGGCGGGCAGCATGCTCTATTCCATAGAAGTGCCGGTGGACGGCGGCGGCGATACTTCGTTCAGCAATCAGTACCGCGCCTACGACGAGCTGCCGGACGAACTCAAGCGCGCGATCGAGGGGAAGTACCAGGTCCACGATTCGAGCCGCAACAGCGCCGGTGTGCTGCGGCCCGGAGTGCAGCTGCCGACGAGGCCCGAGGAAGTCGAGGGACCGACGCATCCGCTCGTGCGGGTGCATCCGGTCACCGGCAAGCGCGCACTGTATCTCGGACGGCGGCGCGCCTGGCCTTCCAACTACATCGTCGGCGTTTCGAACGAGGAGAGCGAGAAGCTGCTCGACCGGCTGTGGACGCATGCTTCGCAACCCCGGTACGCGTGGACCCACAAGTGGAAAGTCGGCGACATCGTGCTGTGGGACAACCGGTGCTGCATGCACTACCGCACCGAGGTGGACGTCAATCAGCGCCGGCTCATGCACCGCACAACGATAAAAGGCGAGCCGCCGGTGGCTCCTTGGGAAAGTACTGCATGAACCGTCCCAGATAGGGCGTCCCAGATGCTACGTCCCAGATACTGCGTCTCAGATGAGACGTCCCAGATAGGGCGTCCCAGATAAGGCGTGCTAAGCGTTTCGTTACCGACGCGCCCTGTCTGAGACGCTCTATCTGAGACGATTCACTTAGGACGCTTCACCTGGGACGCTCCATCTGAGACGATTCATCTGAGACGGTTCTTACCAGGCACATGCTGACCAAATCGGGATTCCAGATCGCACGGGTGAAGGAGATCCCGTGGGAGGATCGCGTGAACGTGGACAACTGGCCCAGCCGCGCCGGCATGTACTACGACGACCGCGAGAACGAGCTGTGCATACGCCTCATCGACTATTCCGTAGGCTCGACCGAGCCGCGGCACGTGCATGCCGGCACGCATGCGACCACGGTGCTGAAAGGCCGCGCCATCGTTGACGGTCTGACCCTGGGTCCGCTGGACGTGATCCTCGGACCGGGTGGCGAGCCGCACGGCCCCCTGCACTACCCGGAGGGCTGCCAGCTCCTGAGCGCTTTCCAGGGCAGCTACTACCACAGTGAAGTCGAGCACATGTCGAGCGAGAAGCATTACCGCCTGATCGAGCAGGGCAAGATTCCCTGGGATAAGAGCAGCGGGCGGGAAACGAAGACGCTGGTCGATCACGGCTGTGGGCGGCTGCTCCTGCAGGCGCTGCGCTACGCTGCCGGGGCAACGCTTCCCGCCGACGCCGCGCTGCCGTTCCAATCGGCGCTGATTGTGGAAGGAGGCGCTTCGATAGAGGACGAGAACCTAGGCGTGTGGGACTTCATCCGCGTGCCCGACGCCGCGAAGCATGGAGCGATCCGCTTTTCGGATGGAGCTACCCTGCTCGCGATCACTTTACGTTGAAGGAGTGACGAGATATAGGTGACGTACATACGAAGCGCTATTCGTCACCTTTACTTCGTCACTCGACTTTGGCTCCCGTCTTCTTCACTACCTTCGCCCATTTCGCGATCTCGGCGCGCAGATAAGCTGTGAACTGATCCGGCGTGTCGCCGACTAGGTCCGCACCCAGCGTCTCGAGCCGCTCCCGTACCTCGCGCGACTGCGACACTTTGATGATGGCGAGGTTAAGACGGGTCACGATGTCGTAGGAGGTTCCGGCCGGCGCGAGCACGGCATTCCATGCGGCGGCCTCGTAGCCCGGGAAGGCGTCCTCGTCCACCGTGGGAATTTCGGGCAGCGGGCCGGCGCGCTTCAGCCCCGCCACCGCCAGCGCCCGCAGCCGGCCGCTGCGGATATGGGGAACCGATACGGGCAACGTCGCGACCAGCGCGTGTACCTCTCCGCCAACCAGGTCGATCACTGCGGGTGCCATGCCGCGGTACGGCACGTGCAGGACGTTGAGACCGCCGACCGTGGCTTTGAGCAGCTCGATGGCGAGATGAGACACGCTGCCGTTGCCTGCCGAGCCGAATCTCAGCTCGGCGGGACGCGCTTTCGCCAGCGCGACCAGCTCCTTTATGCTTTTCGCCGGGGTGGAGGGATGCACCACGAACACGTTGTGGATGGAGGCGATGCGAGTGATCGCCGCGAAATCGCGCAACGGCTCATAGCCTGCCCTGGCGTAGAGGCTGACATTGCTCGAAAACGCCGCCGATACGACGAGCAAGGTACACCCGTCCTTCGGCGAGCCGGCAGCCAGCTCCGCGGCGATATTGCCCGCCGCTCCGGGGCGGTTGTCGACTATGAATTGCTGCTGGAAAAAATCGGACAGACCCGGGGCAATGAGGCGTGCGATGAAATCGGTTCCGCCGCCGGGCGGGAACCCCACCAGCAGGCGCACCGGACGGGGCGGATATGCGGGCTGCGCCAGCGCGCACGTCGCCGCCGCGACCAGGGCGGCCGCCATCAGGCACGAAAACCCATTCAGCCACGGAACCACACGGAAGGGCACGGAAAAATCTCACGACGATATTGCGTACGTCGACTGTACGCGTCTCTTGATTTCACGGAAATCTATACCCGACAGTGATGTTCAGGTGGTAACGTTGTTTGGATTCCGTGTGGATTCCGTGTGTTTTCGTGGTCAAGTTTTCTTACAGCTTTATTCCGGCCCTTTTTACGAGCCCTCGCCATTTCTCGTACTCGGCAGCCACCTCCCTGGCGAATTCCTCGGGCGAATTGGCGACGGCGTCGGTCCCTTCCGTCTCGAGCCGCCGCACGACCTCGGGGCTGCGGATCGCATTCTTCGCTTCGGCCTGAAGCTTCGCCGCGATTGCGGGCGGCAGGCCGGCAGGCGCGAACAGCCCGAACCACGTCGTGACGTCGTAGCCGGGAACGCCGCTCTCCGCGATCGTGGGAAGATCCGGCAGCGCCTTGTTGCGCGTCGCGCCCGTGACCGCGATGCCCTTCAACCGCCCCGCCCGGACGAGCGGCAGCGCGGAAATCGGGCTGCCGACCACCCAGTTGACGAGCCCCGACACCACCGAGGGATAGGCCTCGGCGACGCCCTTGTAGGGAACGTGCGTCATCTGCGTACCGGTCATGACGCAGAACAGCTCGGCGGTAAGGTGCAGGATCCCGCCCAGCCCCGAGGAGGCGTAGGTAACCTGGCCCGGCTTCGACTTCGCGAGGGCGACGAGGTCCCGCACGGAGGAGACGGGGAGTGCCGGCGTCACGAGCAGAATATAGGGATTGGCCGAGAGCTTGCTGATCGCCCGGAAATCGCGCACCGGATCGTAGACCGTCTGGCGGACCGCCGCGTTCGTTACGACCCCGCTGCTGCTCACGAGCAGCGTGTAGCCGTCGGGCACCGCCTTCGCCACGGTCTCCAGGCCGATGTTCCCGCCCGCGCCCGGCCGGTTGTCGACGATGAACGGCTGACCCCAAACGCTGTTGTAGTGCTGTCCGACGATGCGCGCCAGCGTATCCACGCCGCCGCCGGGCGTGAGCGGAACGATGATACGGACAGGTTTCGTCGGGTAGGAGTCTGTCGACGGGGCAGCCGCAAGCGCTACTTCCGAGACGGCGAACAGTCCGAACGTGAAGAACGTTGCAATAAGGCGAGTCATGACCCAATTGTGCAGCAGGTCCACCTTACATTCCAGAACAGCCGAAGGCGCTACACTAAGTACCCGTCACTCGTCACCCGTCAGTCGTCACTCGCCACCATGAGCGCACGCGAATATAGATGGCCCGGCGCCAAAAAGGGCGCGGTCCTCTTCAACATCTGTCTCGAAGCCTGGTCCGACGGCAGAGCGCCCGGCATCGGACCGATGGGTAACCCGCTGCCCGCGCATCCGGGCGTGCTCGACACGAACGCGATTTCCTGGGCCGAATACGGCGCAAAGCGCGGCATCTATCACCTCCTGGAAGGCGTTGGAAGACACGGCGTGAAGGCGAGCGTGATGGTGAACGCCGTGCTCGCCGAGCGGCATCCGGCCGCGGTGAAAGCGGTCGCCGCCGGCGGGCACGAGGTGCTTTCCCATTCGTATGCGATGGACGTGATCCCGGTGCTGCTTTCCGAAGAGGACGAGCGCAGGAACATCCGCCGCTGCACCGACCTGCTCGCGGGCACGAGCGGCAAGCCGGTGAAGGGATGGCTCTCCCCGCGCGGCACGCCGAGCTTCAACACGGGGCGGCTGCTCGCCGAGGCCGGATATCAGTGGCACGGCGACGTGATGGACGACGATCTGCCCTACGTGCAGACGTTCGGCGACCGCAAGCTCGTCGCGATACCGCTCAACACCGACGTCAACGACATGCCCTTCATGCGCTACGGCCGGATGCCGGAGTCGATGCTCGAGATGTTCGAAGGGATCGTCACGCGCGGGCTCGCGCGCGGCCGCGAGCCGTTCATCGTGGACGTCACCGTGCACGCGCACATCTTCGGCCGCCCCGGCGGCGCGTGGGTGTTCGAGCGCATAGCGGAGCTCACCGCGAAGAATCGCGAGCTGTGGACGGGGACGCGGGGGGAGATGGCGGAGTACTTTCTCGAGAGCGTCTCCAGGTGAAGCGTCCCAGATAAAACGTCCCAAGTAGAGCGCCCCAAAAGGGCGTCCCAGATACTGCGTTACTCCAACGCTCGCGTTGAACGGCGGCCGAAGCGCGCAGCGCGAAGGGCAGTCAGCAGCAATGCTGTTAGCCCGAAGTGCCAATTAATTTGGGGAAGGTTGCCGCCCGCTCCAACGCGGGGTTAGGCCCCTCATACATCACAGCTTTGTCCGGCCACGCCGAGATGGTACGACTCATAGCCGCCGATTTCACCGATCAAATCAAGCGACCACCCATTCGAGAACTCAAAACGGCACGAACACCCGGACAATCGGCTAGCCGCGTCACTTCCCGACAAGCGATTGGAATAACGAGTTACCGGCCACCAACTCACAGTTCTCAAGGCGACGCTGGGGATGATCAGGGCTTGCAACTTCGAGGGGACCTTCAAATTGGATCCAAGCCTTGCCATCGCGATCGCCATCCAAATCAAACTGAACGTAGTGAGAACCCTCGTATACCTCCATGACTCGCCGGCCGACAAACTGGTGCAATGGAAAATCCGGAGGAAGCGGAAACACTGCAGGGCGACCCAACTTTGAAATGAGCGGCCGAAAGCCGCCTTACAAGGCGGCATTGTGAACCGCGCCTGCCGCCTCCCTCAAGCAACCCAGGGGTTCGAGATGCCAGAGGCATTATTGAAGTGCGTCTTTCGGAATGAGAAATCGACTGGCAAGCTCCAGCTAGCGGGGCACATAATCTTGGACGCTCCAACTGAGACGCTTCATCTGGGACGCTCCACCTGAGACGCTTCATCTGGGACGCTCCACCTGGGACGCTTCGTGCGGACTCAGTCCGCCTTCAGCTGATTTTCGCGGACGACCTTCGCCCAACGCGCGATCTCGATCCTGATCTGTGCGCCGAACTGGGCCGGAGTGCCGGCGACGATGTCCGCACCCTCGCCTGCAAATCGCTCGCTGACGCCCGGCGCGCGCATCGCCTTCACGATGTAGTCGTTGACCAGGCCGACAAGCCGCGGCGGCGTCGCGGCCGGCGCGAGCACCCCGACCCAGCTCGTGAATTCGAAGCCCGGAACGCCGGCTTCGGCCGCCGTCGGCAGTTGCGGCACGACCGACGAGCGCGCGCTGCTGGTAATGGCGAGCGCGCGTAGCCTCCCCGCGTTTACCTGGGGCAGCACCGCAACGAGAGAGAGAAAGCTCAAGTCCGATTCGCCGGCGACGACGGCAGTGAGCGCAGGCCCACCGCCGCGGTACGGAATGTGCACCATGTTCGTGCCGGTCAGATTCTTGAATAGCTCCGCCGCGACGTGCAGATTGGTGCCGTTGCCGCCCGACGAATACTTCACTACGCCCGGCCGCGCTTTCGCCACGGCGATCAGCTCCTTGATCGAGCGCGCCGGGACCGAAGGATGCACCACGATCAGGTAGGGCGCGGTGGCAACCAGC
>DATFWO010000026.1:0-54983 GCA_035259205.1 Burkholderiales bacterium
AAATAGCGAGCCCGCACGATCGCACTTCATTCCCGGATGAACGAACCTCTCTGGATCCTCCCCGCCGGTTCAGCTCCGCGCGTTCGAACGGACGGGCATGGACCGATACGGAGAAGGTGCGCTTCCGGGCGCCGTTCAACGCGCGGGGGGCTCCGCGAGGATGCTTCCTGAACGCAAATAGCGAGCCCGCACGATCGCACTTCATTCCCGGATGAACGAACCTCTCCGGATGCTCCCCGCCGGTTCAGCTCCGCGCGTTCGAACGGACGAGCATGGCCGATACGGAAAGGGTACGCTTCCGAGCGTCGTTCAACGCGCGGGAGCTTCGCGAGGACGCTTCCTGAACGCAAATAGCGAGCCCGCACGATCAACCATCCCGGTCAGTAGCCGATTATTTTTCGTACTTGTACCCGCTAACCCGCTGATCGGGTTGAGGGATGACCTCAGGGAGCGCAGAATGACGCCCGACAAACCGCCCATTTTGTCAACCACTACACGTTGAACGCGCCACTCAATGTTTCTCCTGCGCCTCGCCATATTGCTCATCGGTTGGTGTTGGGCGCTAGCAGCGTATGGTGAGGACGCGAGCGTTGTGTTTAACCACGTTTCGGGCGCGCCAACGCAGATGGATGAGTGGGTTCACCAGCATTTCGGCAAGCGTTACAAGGTCGTAGACTTTACCGACAAGCAGCACCAATGGATCCATCCCAGAGGGGTGAGCGGATTCGGTCCGCACCCGCCGGTTTTCCTGGACAACCGCTGCGTCTCGGGCTTTGCGTTGGTGGTGTATGTGATTTCGGTCGACGGTCGCGTGATGGATGCTCATGCCGCCAGGTCAACGACTGAGTTCCTGGCCTCGCAAGCAGTTCGATCAATGAGCGAGAGGCGCTTCATCCCTGGCCACCTGGATGGCAAGCCAGTATGCTCGATTGCCGCGACAAACATCCAATTCCGTTGCCCTGAGACCAGTGCGAAATAGGATGCGTTATGACTTCGGCTCGAGCGGACGGGTTGGCGCCACTCGACATGACGTTTAGGTGCCTGAAGAGCGGATTGCTCAAGGGAAAATAGCGAATGAGCAAATCGAGCGCGACGCCACGAAAGGCCATCGTGCTGACTCCGGGGCAGGGGCGTGCGTATCCCATGGGCCGCATTTCCGCTGTGTTCAAGGCAGACGAGGAGGAAACCCAGTCGCGGTATTCGGTATCGGAATGGTGGCTCGAGCCAAGAACTCAGGGCCCCGGGGCTCACTCGCACCCCGAAGATGATCTCTTCTATGTCATCGAAGGCGTAATGAGCGTCCGCGTGGGCGAGGAGTGGTTCGAGTGTCCGAAGGGATCTTTCGTTCTCGTCCCCGGCGGAGTCACGCATGACTTCGAGAATCGAGGAGGCGTTCGTGCCGGTGTCCTCAACTTTTCTTCGCCTGGCCCCTTTGAGCCGGACATGCCGAGCATCGTCGATTGGTTCGCCCGGAATCCACCGAAAGACACAGGCGCCTGAATCGCAACTGTCCCGGACTCGGCGCCGTCTATAGTGACCCCGGTCGCGATGTTCTTCTGGAGAAAGCTGGACCACCCCGGTTACGATAGCTGCCGCCTGTTGAGATTGCCCAATGGATGGCGTCTTTCGGGAGCGGCGGTCTTCTGGGACGAAGCGCGGCCGTGTCATTTCCAGTATGAGGTTTCCGTGGATGACGCATGGAGGACACGAGGCGCGAAGGTCTCCGGCTATCTCGGCCAGAGGGCCATCGATCTGAGCATCAGATCAGCCTCTGCCGGGTGCTGGCAAGTCAACGGCAGTCACAAGAAGGGCGTGACCGGGTGTGTCGACGTCGACCTCGGTTTCACGCCCGCCACGAATCTAATTGCTTTGCGCCGTCTGTCGCTGCGGATCGGTGAGCATGCTGAAGCGCCGGCAGCCTACTTGCAGTTTCCGGAGATGCGGCTTGTGCGTCTTCCGCAGAGGTATCTGCGCATCGGACGTACGGAATACAAGTACGAAGCTCCAACCGTTGGTTATGCCGGAACACTGCATGTGCTGCGTTCTGGCGCAGTTACTCATTACCCCGGATTATTTGAGCGGGTTACCTCTGGCTAGACCCGAAGAGCGTGAATAAATGACTGAAGACATCTATCCGCGGCCATCGGCGGGTTCGTTTTGAATGATTGGCGGTTGACATGGAAAAACTCTATCGGCTCGGGCTGCGCGAGGCGGCGCAACGCATACGCGAAGGCGCGTTAACGGCGGAAGACCTGACGCGTGCGTGCCTGACGCGTTGCTCGCGGCTGGAGCCGCGGATCGAAGCATGGCAACACCTCGCTCCGGGACGCGCGCTCGAGCGGGCGGAGCACCTCGATGCGGCCCGTAGCGCAGGCTCGCCGCTCGGGCCGCTGCACGGGATTGCGCTCGGCATCAAAGACATCATCGATGTGGCGGGCATGCCGACTACGATGGGTTCGCCGATACACGCCGGGCGGATGGCGAGCACATCCGCCCCCATGGTCGAGGGGCTCGAGGCGGCGGGCGCCGTCATTCTCGGCAAGACGGTAACCACCGAGTTTGCGTACTACACGCCGAACAAGACGAAAAACCCCTGGAATACGGCGCACACGCCGGGCGGCTCCTCGATGGGCTCGGCGGCCGCCGTCGCCGCCGGCATGGCATGCGGCGCAATCGGCACTCAGACCAACGGTTCCGTGATCCGGCCGGCAGCGTTTTGTGGCGTCGTGGGCTACAAGCCGAGCCACGGCTCCATTCCCATCGGAGGGACGCTCGCTTTCGCGCCGACATTCGACACCGTCGGCGTGTTCACACGCAGTATTTTCGACGCCGCCTGGCTCGCCGCGGCACTCGTCGCAGCGGAACGGCGGCTGGCCCCGGAACCGGCGGCATTGTCCCGCCCGCCGCGGCTCGCTGCGGTGCGCTCACCGGTGTGGGACGCGGCCGAGAATGCGCAAAAGGAAATCCTTGCGGCGAACGTGGCAGCCTTGCGCCACGCCGGCGCGACGGTCAGTGACGCGGAGCTGCCCACCTCGTTTGACGACGCGCACGCCGCTCATCGCTGCATCATGGCTTGTGAAGGAGCGCGCAACATCGGACCGGTACAGGATCGGCATAGAGACCGGATCAGCGCGCGGCTCAATGCCCTGCTCGACGAGGGCGCCTCGATCCCTGATGCCCGTTATCGGGAAGCGCTTGCGACGCAGAAACATCTGCAGCAGGAATACGCGCGCTATCTGCGTGAATTTGACGCCGTCGTCTCGCCGCCGGCGCCGGGCGAGGCGCCGGCAACTCTCGGCGAGACTGGAAATCCGGCGTTTTGCACGCTATGGACCCTGTTGGGAGTACCCGCGATAACCATTCCCGTGGGGCTCGGTCCGCGCGGGATGCCGCTAGGCCTGCAGATCGTCGGCGGGGCGGGGCATGACGACGAGCTCCTGTCGGTCGCGGCGTGGTGCGAGCGGGTTTTTCCTTTCGCCGGACTGCCTGGCGATCGGGAGCCCTCGGGCCGGTAGAACGATTCCGCTCGGGATCGCGACCCCGATCCTCTGCCGGCTGGATGCCGTTCCGGTCCCAACGCGTCGTGCGTGCCGGGCACGACAGCGGCGGCGACAAGACCGAGTCCTGGCAGCGTCGGGTCGGGCAGTCCGGCTCGCTGCGAGGCCCCCTCGCTTTATTCGCCCCAAGAATTTGGCTACACTGAAGCTTCATGCCGCACCCGGTATCCCGAGTCGTAATTCCCTGATCAGAAGTGCCGGTAATCGGCTCCGGACACCAGCATCCCTGTGGGAGGGTGCCAAAGGAGGACGGATGAAGACACTCAGACAGCTGCTGCAAGCGAAGGGCACCGACGTTCACACCATCAGCCCGGATGCGCGAGTGTTCGACGCGCTGAAGCTCATGGCGGAAAAGGACGTGGGCGCGCTGGTGGTAGTGGACAACGGCAAGCTCGCCGGCATCATTTCCGAACGCGACTATGCGCGCAAGGTGATCCTGCACGGGAAATCGTCGCACGACATAGCGGTCCGCGAAATCATGACCGGGAAGGTGGTCACGGTTCAGCCCGCGCAGACGGTGGAGGACTGCATGGCAGTCATGACCAAGCGCCGCATACGCCATCTTCCGGTAACCGAAGGCGAGCGCCTGATCGGCGTGCTTTCCATCGGCGATCTGGTGAAAGAGGTGATCGCCGACCAGGAGCAGACGATCAAGCAGCTCGAGTCCTACATTCACAGCTGACGCTGTGAATGTAGGGGATTGGGAATGCGCTTCGGGGCAATCATCATCGGCGATGAGATCCTGTCGGGCAAACGCCAGGACAAGCATCTTGCCAAAGCGATTGAGGTGCTCGGTGCGCGCGGACTGGAGCTCGGCTGGGGACAGTACGTCGGCGACGATCCCGAGCTCATTACGGCTACCCTGAAACGCACTCTCGCTGCGGACGACGTCGTGTTCAGTTTCGGCGGAATCGGCGCGACGCCGGACGACCATACCCGCCAATGCGCGGCGCGCGCAGCGGGCGTCGAGTTACGCTTGCACCCGAAGGCTGAGGCAGAGATCAGGGCGCGGTTTGCCGACAACCCGCAGGGAGTCACTCCGCAGCGCCTCGCGATGGGAGAATTTCCGGTGGGCGCCGAGATCATCCCCAATCCATACAACCGCATTCCCGGGTTCACTCTCCGACGGCATCATTTCTTGCCGGGGTTCCCGCAAATGGCGTGGCCCATGCTCGAATGGGTGCTCGATAACCTCTACTCCCATGCCTGCGCCCCCGGCCGGTTCGCGGAATCTTCGATCATCGTGCGCGAAGCCGGCGAAAGCCAGCTGATCGAGTTGATGAATCACTGTCTTGCCCGCCACCAGCGGGTCAAGGTGTTCAGCCTGCCCCGGCTGGGGCGCGACCGGCACATCGAGCTTGGAGTGCGCGGCGATCCGGACGAGGTGGCGACGGCGATCGCCTCGTTGAAGGAGGGAGTAAGCGCCCTCGGGTTCCCGTGGTCTGACGGACATTGACGCGTACAAAAAAAACCCCGGAAATCTCCGGGGCCTTGTGCTGGTCAAGCAGTATTAAGCCGACTTCTTCGCTTTCTTGACCGTGTTCGCGGTTTGCTTGACCACGGTTTCGATGTTCGACTGCGTCGCGTCCACAAACTGCCGGCTCACCTTCGATACATTGTCGTAGGCCGAGTTGATGGCAGCGATGCCGGACTTGAGGGCAGCGATCCCGAGTTCGGAACCTGCGGGCGCCGTCTTGACCATCCGGTCGAGGATAGCCACGACCTGCTTGTTGTATTCGGCTACTTGAGCGTCCACCACCTTGCCGAATTCCGCTTGGGTGGCCGTCGCGACGTCATAGACGCCCTTGGCATACGCAGTCGCCTTCTGGATAGCGGGCTGGGCGAAGTCGTCCTGGAGCGAAGCCAACTGGTGCAGATCCTTGATACCGGCGATCGACTTCGCTGTTTCGGCCGATTCCGCGACGGCGGAGCGTACGGCCTTCATCTGCAGGTTAAGCAGGCGCTCAGTGCCTTCGAACGCGATAGCCGCGAATTTCATCGCAACCTCGAGATTGGCCTTGTTCAACGCTGCGAATTGCTCAGGTGCTTGGTACATACTTGGACCTCCTTCAAAAAATTGATAGATAGATCATGCTCTTATGTTCGTTTCCGCCCTGGTAATGCTGCACCGCAACAATACGAATTATATAGATGAAATAGAGCAAGTCAAGGGGTTGTCCAAGAAAAATATTGCGGTGCAATAGCCGAATGCTGGGCTTTGACATATGGCTAGGGTGCCTATACGATGGAAAACCTATTCTGAATCAATGCGCTATAAAGGCAGGTCGCGCCTCCCATAGAGATTGCGGCTCGATACGATGTCAGAGTCCAGCGGCACGACCAGGCTGCAGCCCCAACTGCGTCACGTTTCCAGCCCCGAAACCGGTGAGCGCGTGGAACTGTCGGGACCGTGGATTCTCCGGGCATTCGAAGAGCAGCTTGGCGAGCTCTCGCGCCAGCTCGCCGAATACGCGCGAGATGCCAATCGACACTGGGATCTCACCAACGTCACGCGGATCGATCATGCAGGGGCTCTGCTGTTGTGGCGCGCGTGGGGTGGACAGCGGGTGCGCAACCTCACGCTGCGCCCCGAGCACGAAGGCATTTTTTCAGGCTTGAGCGCGCCGCGCGCGCGCGCGCCCAAGCCTGCGCGCGACTGGCGCGCCCCCATTTCCGCGCTGGGTGATTGGCTCCTCGATGTAAGCGATCACCTGTTGCACTTCGTGCTGCTGGTCGGGCGCATTGCAATCGACACGTCCAGGCTGTCGCGGCAGCCGCGGGACATTCCCTGGCTGGAGATCTCGGCCAATATCTACCGCACCGGAGCGCAGGCGCTCGGCATCACGGCCCTCGTGGGATTTCTGGTGGGGATCGTCCTCTCGTATCTTTCGGCGCAGCAGCTGAAAACCTTCGGCGCGGACATCTTCATCATCAACCTGCTCGGCGTTTCCATCATCCGCGAGCTCGGGCCGGTGCTCGCGGCGGTGCTCATCGCCGGACGTTCGGGTTCGGCCATGACCGCGCAGCTCGGCGTGATGCGCGTCACCGAGGAGCTGGATGCGATGACGGTCATGGGCATACCGCACACCGTCCGCCTGATTCTCCCGAAGGTTCTGGCCCTTGCCGTGTCGCTGCCCCTGGTCGTCGCGTGGACCTGCGCCGTCGCCCTTTTCGGCGGCATGATTGCCGCGCAATGGCAGCTGGGGATTCCTTACAGTCTGTTCCTGGTGCGCCTGCCCGAAGCGGTGCCGATCGCGAATCTATGGCTGGGGCTTGGCAAGAGCGTGGTGTTCGGCATGGCGATCGCGCTGATCGCGTGCCACTACGGACTGCGCATCGAGCCGAATACGGAAAGCCTGGGCTCCGGCACCACGGACTCGGTCGTGACGGCGATCACGATGGTGATCATCGTCGACGCGGCATTTGCGGTGATGTTTTCAGATGTCGGGAGCTTCCTATGAAGCGATCGCTGGTCGAGGTGAACAACCTGTGGACGCGGTTCGGCGACCACGTCGTGCACCGCGACGTGAGCCTGTCGGTCGAGCGCGGCGAGGTGCTGTCATTGGTAGGTGGATCCGGGAGCGGCAAGACGACCCTGCTGCGCCAGATGATGGGCCTGGAAATTCCCTCCGCGGGGGAAGTAAAGGTATTCGGAGTGTCGCTCCAGAACAGCGACGCCGACGAGGTGCAGCGGATCCGCAACCGCTGGGGTGTGCTCTTCCAGCAGGGGGCGCTGTTCTCCGCTCTTACCGTGTTCGACAATGTCGCGTTGCCGTTGCGCGAGCTGGGCACCGTCGACGAGGATCTTATCCGCCAGCTGGTGCTGTTCAAGCTGGAGATGGTCGGCATCGAGGCGGCACACGCCGCGAAGATGCCCTCCGACCTCTCGGGCGGGATGGTGAAGCGCGTCGCGCTCGCGCGAGCGCTCGCTCTGGAGCCCGAGCTGCTGTTCCTCGACGAGCCCACTGCGGGCCTCGATCCCGATCGCAGCGAGAGCTTCGTGCGCCTGATCGAGGATCTGAGGCGGGAGCTCGAGCTCACGGTGGTGATGGTTACGCACGACCTCGACACGCTGATCGCGCTGTCCAACAGGGTGGCCGTGTTGTGCGAGCAGCGCATCGTCGCGATCGGCCCGCTGTCCGAGGTGGTCACGAACTCGCACCGCTTCATCTGCAATTTCTTCCAGGGCGAGCGCGGCAAGCGGGCGTTGCAGGCGGTAAGCGATGCGCTGCTGGTAACATAGGCCAATAGAGATTCATTTCTTCGGGCGCACCCCGGAGACAGGGGACTGACAAATGGAAAATCGTGCCTACGCGTTTGCGGTAGGCGTGTTCACGCTGCTGCTCGGGGCGTCGGTTGTCTTTATCGCTTTGTGGCTCAGCGGGAAGACCGAACGGCGCCAGAGCTACACGCTCGAGTCGCGCTACCCGGTCACGGGCCTGAACCTCCAGGCCCCGGTGCGGTATCGGGGTATCGAAGTGGGCAAGGTCCAGGCCATCGAATTCAGTCCGACCGATCGGCGCGCTATTCTGGTGCGGGTGGCGGTGCGTGCCGGCACGCCGCTCACCCGCGGCACCTACGGGCAGCTCGGCACCCAGGGCGTGACGGGGCTTTCGTATGTGATCCTCGATGACGACGGCAAGACGCCGGAGCTGCTGTCTCCCGACGATCCGGACGCTCTCATTCCGATGCGGCCCTCGTTCCTGGACGAGCTGACGGGTGCCGGGAAGGACGTGGTCGGCGATATCAGGCAGGTGGCGGCCCGGATCAACGCGCTCCTGAGCGCGGAGAATCAGAAGCAGCTGATGCGTACTCTCTCGGGCCTCGAGGTCGCGACCGAGAGCGTAAGCGCCGTGGCGCGCAAGATCGACCCGGCGCTCAAGAACGTGCCTGCCCTTACGGAGGATGCCCGCAAGGCCTTTGCGCACGCCGACGAGCTCATGATGAATCTGAACAAGCTTACGCTCGACCTCGCGCAGCACGTGGATACGCTCGAGCGCGTGGCGAAGGGCGCCGATGACGTCGGGGGCGCCGCGCGAACCGTGTCGGCTGCGGCGGTCAACGAAACGTTGCCGCGCATCCACGTTCTGCTCGAGGAGATCGGGCGGACATCGCGCAGCCTGGAGCGGCTGGTCGATGATCTGAGCGAGCAGCCGTCGAGCATCGTCTTCGGCCGGCCGGCGGCGGCGCCCGGGCCCGGCGAGCCGGGATTCAGTCCTAGACGCGGAGCGGCGAAGTGACGAACATCCGCCGAACAGCGCTGTGCGGCGCCGCGATCGTGCTGGTGGCCGCCGCGCTTTCGGGCTGCTCGTTCGGCCCGAAAGCGACGGAGCAGCCGGCCACCTACGATCTTGGCGCTCCGCGCAACCATACCCCCGGCAATCCGGGCATCGCCGTGATACTGGCGTTGCCGGAATTCACCGCACCGGCGTGGCTCGCCGGCAATGGCATCGTCTACCGGCTGAATTACGACAACGCGTCGCGGACAGAGTCCTACGCAATGAGCCGCTGGGCGGCGCCGCCGCCGGTGTTGCTCACCCACCGGGTGCGCAGCCGCTTCGCGGCTGCGACGAGCGGCATCGTCACCAGTCCCGACGGCGTGCGCGCCGACTACCTGCTGCGGATCGATCTCGAGGATTTCAGCCAGTCGTTCGACGCGCCCGCCTCGAGCCGGGTGGCGCTCCGCGCGCGCGCGACTCTCGTCAACCTGGCAAGCCGGACTTTGATTGCCCAGCGGGTGTTTGCCTTCGAACAGGCGGCGCCTACGCCGGACGCGTCCGGCGCCGTCCAGGCGCTCGGTGCCGCGAGCGAGGAGTTCATCGAGAACCTGGTCAGCTGGACGGAAGAGCGGCTGAGATCACCCAAGGCCAAGCAGGGCGGCTGATGACAACGATATTCAGCAAGATCATCGCGCGCGAGCTCCCGGCGGACATCGTCTACGAGGACGAGCACTGCCTCGCCTTCAAGGACATCCATCCCCAGGCGCCGGTACATATCCTGGTCGTGCCGAAGAAGGAGATTGCCAGACTCGCCGACGCCGGCGCCACGGATCAAGCGCTGCTCGGCCATCTGCTGCTCGCCGTAGGCAAGATCGCCCGCCAGCTTGGTGTCGAAGATGCATTCCGCGTCGTGATCAGCAACGGCGCGGCGGCGGGCCAGACGGTTTTTCACCTCCACCTGCACATTCTTGCCGGCCAGCGGTTTCACGAGCGACAGTAAGGGAGCAGGGGGAATGGGCCCCTTCCTGAAAATCCGAGGCACCTTCCCATTCCCCCCGCACCCCCCGGTTCCACAGAGAACGTTCCTCCCGAGATGATCGGCGGAGTACGGGCCCCTTCGTGAAGATCCGAGGGGCCTTCCCACTCCCCCCGCACCCCCGGCTCGCATACAGAAGCTTCTTGGCGAGAGAAATAAATAAGCGGTGGAGGCCCCTTCCTGAAAATCCGAGGGCCTTCCCATTCCCCCCCGCACCCCCGGTCGTATCGCAACCTCCTCACAAGCTACAAGCGATGGGCAACGCCAGGACATCAGGGTGCTAGCTGTGCCGGGTAACAAGCTGTCCGTCATGCTCCGCGACGATGCCCGCGAGCGCGAGCTCGCCCACGAGTAGCTCCGCTAGCGCCGCTGGCGCGAGTCGGAAAAACCGCTCGTTGTATTCCCGGTAGCAGGCAACGCGACCGACATACGCCGGCAGCTTGGCGCGCGCGATGCCCCCTCGCGCGAGCAGCGCGAACACGAGGAAAGTCTTCAGGCAATGCCGGGCGAGCTTCAGCGGATCGGCTTCGTAGCTCGCCAGGCGCTGGAACGCATGTTCGAGCGCCCTGGCGCATCCGGTGAAGGGTGCGCCATGCCCGGGCACGACAACTGCGATATCAAGTGACGCGATCCGCTCCAGCGTCGCCCGCTGCGCCGCCAGGCGATCGGCCAGGCGGTCGACGGGCTCGATCACGCCGAAACCACGCTCCCACAGCGCGTCGCCAGAGACCAGCACCCGGTGCTCGGGCTGGTAGAACACGAGCGCGGTCATGTCGTGACCCGGCGCCGCCAGCGCACGCCAATCCATGCCGCCGAGCTTCAGCACCTCGCCCGGCGCGATCGTGCCGGCAAACTCGAAACGTTCTGCGTGCTGGTCGGCGTAATCGAGCAGGAGCTCACGCGTGTCCCAGCGCTCAATGAGCGGCGCCGCGTCCACCGGCACGCTGATGGATGAGCCGTAGGCCAGTGTGATCGCGGCGTTGCCTCCCATGTGATCGCTGTGGCAGTGCGTATTGATGAGGCGGTCCAGACGCCGTTCTCCCAGCGCGTGCGGGGCGCGCAGGAGGGCGAGCGTTCGCGGCGCGTGAGCACCATAGCCGCTGTCGATCAGGGCAGTTCCGTCGGGGTCCGCAATCAGCACGTGATTGGCATTGAGCCAGTCGCGCACGATCACCTGGACACCGGGCGGCAGCTTCACGGGTTCCATCGCGAGGTCCCGTCAGGCAGCGACCAGTCGGCGGCGCAAATCCGCGAGGTAGCGCAGCCCGGCGATGGCCCGGCTGCCATACCAGGAGGTCATCTCGCCGTCGATCAACGTTACCCTGACCCCGGGTGGCACGGCCCGCCTGACTTCGAGCACGTCCCGGTCGCGGAAACGGTAGGGCTCGCTCGAGAGCAGCACGCAGCCCACGTCCTGCGCGTGCATGTCGAGCGCTATCTCGGGATAGCGCCTGGCCGCGGTCTCCGGAACAGTGTCCCAGCCGACCGCAGCGAGGCAGCCTGAAATGTACGTGTCGCGCGCAACCGTCATCCACGGCTTCTTCCAGATGAGATAGAGAACGTTCTCCCGCGGCAATTTCGACGCTTCGAGCGTGGCGTCGTGCCACGCCTGCTCGAAGCGGCGCGTGAGCTCCGCAGCCTCCCGATTCCGGTGAAAAATCAGCCCGAGCAGACGATAGAGACCGGGGTTGTCGCGCGGGTGCAGGGGGTGGGTCACGATCACGTGGGGCGCAAAACGCGCGATCTCATCGACCGCCGGCTTTTCGTTCTCGTCGACATTGACGACGACGTGCGTCGGAGCAAGCGCGCGCACACGTTCGAGATCGACGCTCTTCGTGCCGCCGACCTTGGGGATCTCGCGCACCGACTCGCGCGGATGTATGCAAAAGCCGGTGCGGCCGACGAGCTGTGCGGCAAGCCCGAGATCGCACAGGAGCTCGGTGAGACTCGGCACGAGCGAGACGATGCGGCACAGTCCCGCAGCGGGCTCATGAGTCACGCCGGCGGCGTCCGTCAGCCCGGCATCTTGAGCTAGTTCCATGAACTTTCAGGATATTCAGGATCGGCTTCGCGCGCGGCCATGATAGTATGTCACATGAGTTCTGGAAGCCGTCCGCGCAACGGAGGGAGCGGCGATGACCGATTTGAGCGTTGAAGGCCTCGCGCCGGATGCTCCGACCCGTGTCAGGCTGCGCCTCGTCACCGCGGCAAGTTTGTTCGACGGCCACGACGCCTCGATCAACGTCATCCGGAGAATCCTGCAGGCTTCCGGCGCGGAGGTGATCCACCTCGGGCACAACCGCTCGGTAGCCGAGGTCGTCACGGCTGCGCTGCAGGAGGACGTGCAGGGCATCGCGGTCTCGTCCTACCAGGGCGGGCACATCGAGTATTTCAAGTACATGGTCGATTGCCTGCGGCGCGGCGGCGGCGCGAACATCCGCGTGTTCGGAGGCGGCGGAGGCGTGATCGTACCCTCCGAGATCCGGGCGCTGGAAGACTATGGCGTGACCCGCATCTACTCCCCCGAAGACGGGCAGCGCATGGGCCTGCAGGGCATGGTAGACGATATCGTCGCGCGCTGCGATTTCGACCCCGCCTCGTACGCGCCCAGGGACCTGATTGCGCTCGGGGCCGGCGAGCAGCGCGCCCTGGCTCAGATCATCACCGCGCTCGAGTCGGGGACCGCCGGTGCGGCGTTGCGGCACGCGATCCGCGAAGCCGCGACGCAGAGCCCGGCGCCCGTGCTCGGCGTGACCGGCACCGGCGGCGCCGGCAAGAGCTCCCTCGCCGACGAGTTGGTGCTGCGTTTCCGGCTTGACCAGGGCGACCGCCTGCGCATCGCGATCGTCTCGATGGATCCCACGCGCAGGAAGACCGGCGGAGCGCTGCTCGGCGACCGGATCCGGATGAACGCGATCCACGGGCCGCGCATCTACATGCGCTCGCTCGCCACGCGCGAAGGCGGCAGCCAGATCTCCGCCGCGCTCGGGGACGCCATCGCCGCGTGCAAGGCCGCCGGTTACGATCTGATCCTCGTCGAGACGGCGGGCATCGGGCAGGGCGACGCGGCGATCGTGCCGCTCGCCGACGTCTCGCTCTACGTTATGACCCCGGAATTCGGGGCCGCGAGCCAGCTCGAGAAGATCGACATGCTCGACTTCGCCGATTTCGTCGCCATCAACAAGTTCGACCGGCGCGGCGCGGAGGACGCCCTGCGCGACGTGCGCAGGCAGGTGCAGCGCAACCGCCAGGCCTTTGCGCAGCGCCCGGAGGACCTGCCGGTGTACGGAACGATCGCCGCGCGCTTCAACGACGACGGCGTTACCGCGCTCTACCAGGCCGTTGCGGCGCGGCTACGGGAGAAGGGGCTGAAGCTGGCGCCCGGAATGCTGCCGAAACCGGCCGCGAAGATATCCAGCGGCGTCAATCTGGCGATACCCGCCAAGCGGACGCGCTACCTCGCCGAGGTCGCCGAGTGCGTGCGGGGCTACCGCCGGCACGCCAGGGAGCAGGCAGGCGTTGCGCGCGAACGCGCGAGCCTCATCGCCGCGCGGCGGATGCTGCAGGAGGCGGGCAAGGATGGCCGCGCGCTCGACCCGCTCATCGAGGAAAAGAGCGCCGCGCTCGACGCGCGATCGCAATCGCTCCTCGACGAATGGCCCGCTACCGTCAAGGCCTACTCCGGCGATGAGCACGCGATCAGGGTCCGCGACCGGGAGATCCGCACGCGGGTAAGCTCGGTGTCGCTCGCGGGCACCCGGGTGCCAAAAGTGGCGCTGCCCCGGTTCGAGGATCCGGGCGAAATCCTGCGCTGGCAGCTCGAGGAGAACGTGCCGGGCGCGTTCCCGTACACGGCGGGAGTGTTCACCTTCAAGCGCGAAAACGAGGACCCCACCCGCATGTTCGCCGGCGAAGGCGATGCATTCCGCACCAACCGCCGCTTCCATCTGCTCTCCAGGGATCTGCCGGCGAAGCGCCTTTCCACCGCCTTCGACTCGGTGACTTTGTACGGCTACGACCCGGACGAGCGGCCCGACATTTACGGCAAGGTCGGCAATTCGGGTGTGTCCATCGCGACCCTCGACGACATGAAGGTGCTCTATTCCGGGTTCGACCTGTGCGACCCGGCCACCTCCGTTTCGATGACGATCAACGGCCCGGCGCCGACTTTGCTCGCCATGTTCTTCAATACAGCAATCGATCAGCAGATCGACCGATTCCGCGCGGAGCAGGGCCGCGAGCCTGCCGCGGGGGAGGTCGCGAGCATCCGCGCCGCGACGCTTTCCTCCGTGCGCGGCACGGTGCAAGCCGACATTCTCAAGGAAGACCAGGGCCAGAACACCTGCATCTTCTCGACGGAGTTTTCGCTGAAGGTCATGGGGGACATTCAGCAGTACTTCATCGAGCACGAGGTGCGCAACTTCTACTCGGTTTCGATCTCCGGCTATCACATCGCCGAGGCCGGAGCGAACCCCTTGAGCCAGCTTGCTTTCACGCTCGCCAACGGCTTCACCTTCGTCGAAACCTATCTTGCGCGGGGCATGCGGGTGGACGACTTCGCGCCGAATCTGTCGTTCTTCTTCAGCTACGGGATGGAGCCGGAGTACGCGGTGCTCGGGCGAGTGGCGCGCCGCATCTGGGCCGTGGCGATGCGCGACCGCTACGGGGCGGGCGAGCGCGGGCAGAAGCTGAAATTCCACTCCCAGACCTCGGGCCGCAGCCTCCACGCGCAGGAAATCGCGTTCAACGACATCCGCACCACGCTCCAGGCGCTCATCTCCATCTACGACAACACCAATTCGCTGCACACCAACGCCTACGACGAGGCGATCACCACGCCGACCGAGGAATCGGTGCGCCGCGCGATGGCGATCCAGATGATCGTGAATACCGAGTGGGGCCTTGCGAGGAACGAGAACCCGAACCAGGGGAGCTTCATCGTCGAGGAGCTGACTGACCTGGTCGAGGAGGCCGTGCTGAAGGAGTTCGAGGCGATTTCGGAGCGCGGCGGGGTGCTCGGCGCAATGGAAACGGGCTACCAGCGCGGCAAGATCCAGGAGGAATCGCTCTACTACGAGCGCCGGAAGCACGACGGCTCGTACCCCATCGTCGGCGTGAACACGTTCCGCAACCCGCGCCACGCGGACGGGGACTATTCCACGCCGCTCACGCCGGAGCTCGTCCGCTCCACGGAAGAGGAGAAGCAGTCGCAGTTAAGGCGCCTGCGCGAGTTCCAGCAGCGCCACGCGCTGGAGGCGCCGGCGATGCTGGAGCGGTTGCGCCACGCGGTGATAGCAAACGAAAACGTCTTCGCCGTTCTGATGGACGCCGTCCGCTGCTGCTCGCTCGGGCAGATCACCCATGCCTTGTTCGAGGTGGGAGGGCAGTATCGGCGCGGCATGTGAGGCAATCGGCCGGCGCGCAGGGCTTCCCGAGAATCGCTGCTGCCCTTTGAGGGTGGATCGAGGGCCATGAGCACGGGCGTACCCGACACTTTCGCCAAGCTGCTGCTGCGTAACGCGCGCGAGCGAGGCGCGCGGCCGGCCATGCGCGAGAAAGACCTGGGGATCTGGCAGACCTGGACCTGGGCCGGCGCGGCGGCCGAGGTCGAAGCGCTCGCCAACGGCCTGGCGGCGCTAGGCTTCCATCGCGGACGGGCTCTCGCCATCGTCGGCGACAATCGACCGCGCCTGTACTGGGCCATGACCGCCGCACAGGCGCTCGGCGGCTTTCCCGTCCCGCTCTACCAGGACTGCGTGGCGCAGGAAATGATCCACGTGCTCGCGGACGCCGAGGTGGAATTCGCGATCGTCGAGGACCAGGAGCAGGTGGACAAGCTCCTCGAGATCCTCCCGCAGTGCCCGAAGTTGAAGCACATCGTCTACGACGACCCGCGCGGCTTGCGGCACTACGCCCGACCCGAGCTGGTTTCGTACGGCGCGCTGATCGAGCGTGGTCGCGCGTTCGCCCGGTCGAATCCGGAACATTACCGGGAGAGCATCGCGGCAGGGGACGCCGCCGATCTGGCGGTGATGCTCTACACGTCCGGTACCACCGGCATGCCCAAGGGCGTAGCGCACACGCACGCGGCCCTGATCCACACGGCGAGCGTGCTGCGCGACTTCGACGGGCTTACCGAAGCAGACAATATCGTGAGCTACCTGCCGATGGCGTGGGTGGGCGACTTCCTCTATTCGTACTCGCAGTCGCTGGTGTGCGGGCTGACCCTGAATTGCCCGGAGTCTCCGGAAACGGCGATGACCGATCTGCGCGAGATCGGCCCGACTTTCTGCTTCGGCCCGCCGCGCGTGTACGAAGGCATCCTCACCCAGGTCATGATCCGGGTGGAGGACGCCGCCTGGATCAAGCGGCGGCTCTTCCATGCGTTCATGGGGATCGCCCGCCGCATCGGGCCGCGAATGCTCGACGGCCGGCCGGTAGGGCTGCTCGACCGACTGCTCTATGGACTGGGCGACCTGTTGGTGTACGGTCCGCTCAAGAACGTGCTGGGCCTCACGCGGCTCAACGCCGCGTACACCGGCGGCGAGGCGATCGGTCCGGATCTTTTCGAGTTCTACCGCAGCCTGCGCGTCAACCTGAAGCAGCTCTACGGCATGACCGAGACCTGCGTGACGGTGTGCATGCACCCGAGCGGCAACGTGAGGCCCGATACCGTCGGGCCGCCCATGCCGGGCGTGGACGTGCGGATCGCCGAGTCGGGGGAAATCCTCGTCAGGAGCCCGGGCATCATGCGCGGCTACCACAAGAATCCCGGCGCGACCGCCGAGGCGATCGACGGGGAAGGCTACTTTCACACCGGCGACGCGGGGTATTTCGATACCGACGGCCAGCTGAAGGTGATCGACCGCGCGAGAGACGTGGGGAAGCTTGCCGATGGCACGCTCTTCGCGCCGAGGTACATCGAGAACAAGCTCAAGTTCTTCCCGCACGTCAAGGAGGCGGTCGCCTTCGGTGCGGACAAGGACCGCGTAACGGCTTTCATCAACATCGACCTCGCATCCGTCGGCAACTGGGCGGAAAAGCGCAACCTGCCCTACACCGGCTACACGGACCTCGCCTCGCGCGCCGAGGTGTATGGCCTCGTGGGCGAGTGCGTCGCGAAGGTGAACCGCGATCTCGCCGCCGATCCGCGCCTCGCGAACGCGCAGATCCACCGCTTCCTGATCCTGCACAAGGAGCTCGATGCCGACGACGGAGAGCTCACGCGCACGCGCAAGGTGCGGCGCGCGTTCATCGCCGACAAGTACGGCGTGCTGGTCGATGCGCTCTACGCCGGTGCCCTCCATTGCCCGGTTGAGACCCAGGTGAGATTCGAGGACGGACGCACGGGCATCATCCGGGCTGACCTCAGGATCGTCGAGGCGGAAATGGCCGCTCCCGCGCGCGTGGAGCGGGCCGCCTGATGGAGCGGCAGACCGGCGAGGTACTGCTGGAAGCGAAGAACGTCTCGCTCGCGTTCGGGGGCGTAAAGGCGCTCTCCGACGTCTCGTTCGACATCCGGGAAGGCGAAGTACGGGCCATCATCGGACCCAACGGCGCCGGCAAGAGCTCCATGCTGAACGTGATCAACGGCGTCTACCATCCGCAGGAAGGCACAATCACCTACCGCGGCGTCGCGCGCCGCCGCATGCGCCCGCACGAGGCGGCGAGCCAGGGCATCGCCCGCACGTTCCAGAACATCGCCCTCTTCAAAGGCATGAGCGTGCTCGACAACATCCTGACGGGGCGCAACCTCATGATGCGCGCGTCAGTCTTCGAGCAGATGTTTTACGCGGGGCGGGGGCGCCGCGAGGAGATCGAGCACCGGGTCAAGGCCGAGGAGATCATCGACTTCCTGCAGATCCAGCACGTGCGCAAGACGCCGGTTGGCCGGCTGCCCTACGGGCTGCAGAAGCGCGTGGAGCTGGCGCGCGCGCTGGCGGCGCAGCCCCGGCTCCTGCTGCTCGACGAGCCGATGGCCGGGATGAGCGTGGAGGAAAAGCAGGACATGTGCCGCTTCGTGCTCGACGTCAACGACGAATTCGGGACCACCATCGCGCTGATCGAGCACGACATGAGCGTCGTGATGGATATCTCGGACCGGGTGATGGTGCTCGACTACGGCCGGAAGATCGCGGACGGCTCGCCGGACGAGGTGCGCGGCAACCAGACGGTGATCGACGCCTACCTGGGAGTGAGGCATTGAATAAGCGTGAGGCGTCAGGCGTCAGGCGTCAGGCGGGCAATACCGCGTCGCGGGATGTTCTCCTCACGCTTCACCCCTCACCCCTCACGTCTCACGACAGCGCGGAACGCTGATGGGATTCTTCCTCGAAGTCCTGATCGGCGGGTTGCTGGCGGGCGTGCTCTATTCGCTCGTTGCGCTCGGGTTCGTGCTGATCTACAAGGCCTCGGGCGTCTTCAACTTCGCGCAGGGCGCGATGGTGCTGTTTGCCGCGCTGTCGCTCGTGCGGCTGATGGAGAAGATGCCGTTCGCGCTGGCGCTCGCGGTCACCTGCCTCATCATGGTGGTGCTTGCATTCGCGATCGAGCGGCTCGTATTGCGGCCGCTGGTGAATCAGCCCGGCATCTCGCTGTTCATGGCGACGCTGGGCATCGCGTTCTTTCTCGAGGGTTTCGGCCAGCAGGTGTGGGGCGCCGACGTCTACAAGCTCGACCTGGGCGTCCCGAAGCAGCCGCTCATCCTGTTCGAGAAGGTGTTCGAGGGCGGCGTGCTGGTGGGGAGCGAGGATCTGCTCGCCGCCGTAACGGCAGGCGTGCTGGTCGCCGGGCTCGCGATCTTCTTTCAGAGAACGCGCATCGGACGCGCCCTGCGCGCCGTGGCGGACGACCACCAGGCCGCGCAATCGGTGGGTATACCGCTCAACCAGATCTGGCTCATCGTATGGGCGGTGGCGGGCATCGTCGCGCTGGTGGCGGGCATGGTGTGGGGCTCGCGCCTCGGCGTGCAGTTCTCGCTGTCGCTGGTGGCCCTGAAGGCGTTGCCGGTGCTGATTCTCGGCGGCTTCACGTCCGTCCCCGGCGCGATCGTCGGCGGGCTCATCATCGGCGCCGGCGAGAAGCTCTCGGAGGTCTACGTGGGGCCGCTCGTGGGCGGCGGCGTCGAGAACTGGTTCGCCTACGTGCTGGCGCTGCTGTTCCTGCTGGTCCGTCCCGAAGGGCTGTTCGGAGAGAAGCACATCGACCGGGTCTGACAAGGAAGAAAGATGAAGGCGGAAGGAGGAAGGATGACCGGGCTTTTGCACTCCGCGCCGCGGGGGCCATCCCTCATCCCTCATCCCTCATCCCTCAAGGGGTAGCCGATGTTGTACCGCGAAGTCGGCCAGTTCAAGACCACCTACCGCGCGGATCAGGCGCTGTTTCCGATCCGCCAGGACCGCGTGATGGTCGCGCTGTGGCTCGCGGCAGCCTACGTGCTGGTGCCGCTGACGGCGTCCGATTACCTGTGCGGCGCGATTCTCGTTCCTTTCCTGGTGCTGTCGCTCGCGGCGCTGGGGCTGAACCTCCTGACCGGGTATTGCGGACAGGTGTCGCTCGGCAGCGGCGGGTTCATGGCGATCGGGGCCTATGGCGCTTATAACCTGTGCTTGCGCGTGCCGGGGATGAACCCGGTCGCCGCAATACTGCTATCGGGACTTTTCGCGACGCTCGTCGGCGTGCTGGTGGGAATCCCGAGCCTGCGCATCAAGGGCTTCTACCTGGCGGTCGCGACCCTGGCGGCGCAGTTCTTCATCGACTGGATGTTCGCCCGGGTCAAGTGGTTCACCAACTACATACCGTCCGGCTCGCTCACCGCGCCGCAGCTCACGCTCTTCGGCCACACGATAGAGTCACCGCAGCAGAAATACCTGCTGTGCCTCGCGATCGTGACCGTGTTCGCGCTGCTCGCGAAGAATCTGGTGAGGAGCCGCATCGGGCGCTCGTGGATGGCGATGCGGGACATGGACGTGGCGGCGGAGATCATCGGTATCCGGCCGCTGACCGCGAAGCTGTCGGCGTTCGCGTTGAGCTCCTATCTCATCGGCGTGGCCGGAGCGTTGTGGGGCTTCGTGCACCTGGGCTCGTGGGAGCCGCTCGCCTTCGACATCAACCGCTCCTTCCAGATCCTGTTCATGATCATCATCGGCGGGCTGGGATCGATACTCGGGTGCTTTCTGGGAGCTGCTTTCATCACCATGCTGCCGCTCTTCTTGAACCAGCTGCCGGGCTGGTTCGGCGCGCAGTGGACCACGGCTACCGTGGCCAATGTCGAAGCCATGGTGTTCGGCGTGCTGATCGTCTTTTTCCTGGTTGTCGAGCCGCACGGGCTGGCCCGGCTGTGGCAGATTGCGAAGGAGAAGCTGCGCCTGTGGCCGTTCCCCTACTAGGTTCTACTTGCTGCCTCGGACGAAGCATCGCGAGCGCAATACGTCGCCGACACTATAACGCAAGCTTCTCGCGGCGGCCTCCCGGAGGCACCATGGGGATTGCCAGCTATCAGGACAGGGGGAACAATGCGCAAAAGAGAATGCGGGTATACCAAAGGAGGTCGTCATGAAGTGGTTGTCTGAAGCGGGCCGCCTCGCGTGTGTGGCTGGCGCCGTCCTGGCAGTCGCGGCGCCACTCGCCGTAGCGCAGCCGGCGAAGCAGGAGCAGTTCGTGCCGGTGCTGGTCTACCGCACCGGGCCCTACGCGCCCAACGGCGTGCCGTGGGCGGACGGTTTCGTGGACTATCTCAACCTGGTGAACGAGCGCGACGGCGGCGTGAACGGCGTGCGCATCGCGTTCGAAGAGTGCGAATTCGGGTATGCCACCGACCGCGGCGTCGAATGCTACGAGCGGCTGAAGGGCAAGGGCCCTACCGGCGCCGCGGCCTTCAGCCCGCTTTCGACCGGCGTGACCTTCGCGCTTACCGAAAAAGCCCCGGTCGACAAGATCCCGGTGATTTCGATGGGCTACGGGCGCTCCGAGTCCGCCGACGGCAGCGTGTTCACATGGAACTTCCCGCTGCTCGGGACGTACTGGACCGCCGCCGAGGCGATCACGAAGCACATCGCGCAGAAGAACGGCGGCTGGGACAAGATGAAGGGGAAGAAGATTACGCTCGTCTACCACGACTCGCCCTACGGCAAGGAGCCGATACCGATGCTGACCGAGCTCTCGAAGCGGCACGGCTTCGTGTTCAAGTCGATACCGGTCACGCATCCCGGGGTGGAGCAGAAGGCGGCGTGGCTGCAGATTCGGCAGGATCGCCCGGACTACGTGCTCCTCTGGGGATGGGGCGTCATGAATTCGACCGCGATCAAGGAGGCGGCCGTCGTCGCCTATCCGCGCGACCGGATGTACGGCGTGTGGTGGTCGGGCGCCGAGCCCGACGTGTGGCCCGCCGGCGAGGGAGCGAAAGGCTACAACTCGATCACGCTCCAGCACTCGGCAGGCAGCGCCCCCGTGCACGCCGAAATCGTCCGGAACGTGTATCAGAAGGGCAAGGGCTCGGGCAGGATGGACGAGGTAGGCACCGTGCTCTACAACCGCGGCATGATCAACGCCATGCTGACGATAGAGGCGATCCGCACGGCGCAAGGAAAGTTTGGCAAGAAGCCGCTGACCGGCGAGGAGGTGCGCTGGGGCATCGAGAACCTGAACCTCGACGCGGCGCGCCTGAAGAGCCTGGGCTTCGCCAGCATGATGCAGCCATTGAAGCTCTCCTGCCAGGATCACGAGGGCGTGCGCATGTCGCGCATCCACCAATGGGACGGCGGCAAGTGGGTGTTCGTGTCCGACTGGATCGAGGGCGACCAGAAGCTGCTGCGGCCCATGGTCGAAAGCGCGGCCAAGGCGTACGCGAAGGAAAAGAACATCACGCCGCGCGACTGCTCCAAGGCCTGAGCCGTGGCGGGTAATGGGTGATGAGTGATGGTGGGGCGCCTTCCGCGCCTCGCTGAACAACATGCCAGCCGCACCCCAAACCGCCGTTGCACAAGCCGCCGTCGAGCCGCTGCTCGCGGTCAACAATATCGAGGTCGTCTACGACCACGTCATCCTCGTGCTGAAAGGGGTATCGCTCAAGCTCGACGCGGGCGGTATCGTGGCGCTCCTGGGAGGGAACGGCGCCGGCAAGACCACGACGTTGAAGGCGATCTCGAACCTGCTCAAGGCCGAGCGCGGCGAGGTGACCAAGGGCTCGATTCACTATCGCGGCGCGCGGGTGGACCGGCTGACGCCCTCCGAGCTGGTGCGGCGCGGCGTCGTCCAGGTGATGGAGGGACGGCATTGCTTCCAGCACCTGACCGTCGAGGAAAACCTGCTGACCGGCGCCTTCACGCGCCACGGCCGCGCGGAAGTCAGGCGCGACCTGGAGCTCGTGTACGGCTATTTCCCGCGGCTGAAGCAGCGCCGCGGCAGCCTTGCGGGCTACACCTCGGGCGGCGAGCAGCAGATGACGGTGATCGGCCGCGCGCTGATGGCGCGGCCTTCCACCATCCTGCTCGACGAGCCGTCGATGGGGCTCGCGCCGCAGATCGTGGAGGAGATCTTTCAGATCGTGAAGGACCTGAACGAGCGTGAGCGGGTGTCCTTCCTGCTCGCCGAGCAGAACACGACGGTGGCGCTGCGGTTCGCGAATTACGGCTACATCCTGGAGAACGGGCGCGTCGTCATGGACGGGGCGGCGCAGGCGCTCGCCGAGAACGAGGACGTGAAGGAGTTCTATCTGGGCATCTCGACCGGGGGGCGCAAGAGCTATCGCGACGCGAAGCACTACCGGCGGCGCAAGCGCTGGCTGGCCTGAATTCAGAGACTGGGGACTTGGGACTGGAGACCAGGGCCTTCTGCCTGCGCTTTGCGAATCCCGAATCCTCGCTCCAGCAACGGAAATTCCATGGAGTTCTTTGACCAACTCGAAACGCGCGACCCGCGCGAGCGCGAGCGCGCGCAGTTCGCCGCGCTCGGGCAGCAGATTGCGCATGCGCAGCAGCGCTCGCCGTATTTCGGGAGGCTTCTTGCGGGCGTCGAACCCAATGGCATCGTGGACCGTGCGGCGCTGGCTCGCCTCCCGATCACGCGCAAGTCCGAGCTGACCGAGCTGCAACGCGCCGCGCCGCCGTTCGCGGGCATGGTGTCCCTTGCAACGGGAGAGCTCTCGCGCATCTTCGTATCCCCGGGACCGACGTTCGACCCCGAAGGGCGCCGCGCGGACTACTGGCGCATCGCGCGCGCCATGCATGCGGCGGGCTTCCGCCGTGGCGAGATCGTGCATAACGCCTTCGCTTATCACCTCACGCCCGCCGGCTCCATGTTCGACCTCGGCGCGCAGGCGCTTGGCTGCGCAGTCGTTCCGGCCGGGACCGGCCAGACCGAAATGCAGGTACAGGCGATCGCCGGCATCCGGCCGCAGTGCTACGGGGGCACCCCGTCCTTCCTGCGGATCATCCTGGAGAAAGCGGGCGAGCTCGGCGCCGATGTTTCCAGCCTGAAGAAGGCCCTGGTTTCGGCCGAGGCCCTGCCGGGGAGCCTGCGGGAATGGTTGCGCCAGCGCGGAGTGGCGACGCTCCAGTGCTATGCAAGCGCCGACCTCGGACTCATCGCGTACGAATCCGCGGCGCTGGAAGGTCTGATCGTCGACGAGGGCGTGATCGTCGAGATCGTGCGGCCCGGCACCGGCGATCCGGTACCCGATGGCGAGGTCGGAGAAGTGCTCGTGACCTCGCTCGCTCCGGAGTATCCGCTGATCCGTTTCGCGACCGGGGACCTGTCGGCGGTGCTCGCCGGGGCGAGCCCCTGCGGGCGCACCAACTTGCGCATCAGGGGGTGGCTCGGACGGGCCGACCAGACCACGAAGGTGCGGGGCATGTTCGTCAAGCCGGCGCAGGTCGCGGAAGTCGCGAAGCGGCACTCCGGCATCCGGAAATACCGCCTCGTCGTCGATCAGGACTCGAAGCAGAGCGACCGCATGACGCTCAACTGCGAGATCGAGGGCGCGGGCAGCGACGCGTTCGCGGCGGCGATCGCGGAGTCGCTGCGCGCCGTGTGCAACCTGCGCGGCGAAATCGCATTCAAGCTGCCGGGAAGCCTGCCGAACGACGGGAAGGTGATCGACGACGTCAGGAAATACGAGTGACGACGCTTCGCTGGTGACGACGCGCGCTTCCGCTGGTGACGACGCGCGCTTCGCTAGTGACGATGCTCACTGCGTTCGCTGGTGACGACACTTGCTGATCGCTCGTTGGTGACGACGCTCACTCTGTTCGCTGATGACGACTCCGCGCGGCTCGTCACTGCAATGCTCGTCACCGGGAAATACGAGTGACGACGCTTCGCTGGTGATGACGCTCACTGCGCTCGCTGGTGACGACGCGCGCTTCGCTGGTGACGATGCTCAGTGCGTTCGCTGGTGACGACGCGCGCTTCGCTAGTGACGATGCTCACTGCGTTCGCTGGTGACGACACTCGCTGATCGCTCGTTCGTGACGACGCTCACTCTGTTCGCTGGTGACGACTCCGCGCAGCTCGTCACCGCAACGCTCGTCACCGTGAAACTCGTCACCACGAAGCTCATCACCGCGAAGCTCGTCACCGTGAAACTCATCACCGTGAAACTCGTCACCGCGAAGCTCGTCACTGCGAAGCTCGTCACCGTGAAACTCACCGCGCAGCTCGTCAGGTTTCGAGCGGCAGCCGTACCGTCTGCCCCGTCGCCACTGCCCGCTCGATCGCGATCGTCGTTTCCAGATTGACGCGGGCCTGCTCGGGCGTCGTGTGCGCGGTCGGGTTGCCGGTCACGAGGTGATCGAGCCACGCTCGTGTCTCGTTGCCGAGCGAGCCCCAGAAATCCCCCAACGCCCAGTCGCCCGCGCTGTTGCTGCCGAGGAACGCCATCTGGAGCTTGTGCCCCGGCACGTAGGGATGCGGGATGCCCTGCTCGGTGAAGAGCAGGTGCTCCTTGTGGTCGTCGTCGATGAGCATGGTCCCCTCGGTGCCCAGGACCTCGACCCGGTCGGATTGACCCTGCGTCGGGAACTGCGCCGGAAGCGCATAGCTGATGCCGAAATTGACCACCGCGCCGTCGGCGAAAGTCACGATCGCCCAGGTAGCGTCGTGCGCGCCGTAGCCCGCGTCCCGGAATATCCCGTGTTGCCCGCGGGCCACGACTTCCACCGGCCGGTTGCCCTCCAGGAACCAGCACATCAGGTCCACGTAGTAGGTGAGGACGTCCAGCACCGGCGTCGCGTGGGGATCGCGCTTGAGGATCGAAAAAGTCTGCGCGCGCGAGTTGTAGACGCGGGCGAGCCCGCCGACCACCTTGCCCAGGCGCCCCTGGATCATCTGCTCCTTGGCGCGCAGGAAGCATTCCTTGTAGCGCCGGCTGTAGCCGATGCGGAGCTTGCCGCCGGTCGTCCTGAGAGTCTCGAGTATCTGGTCGGCGTCCTTGAGCGAAAGCGCGATCGGCTTCTCGCACAGCACGGGCTTGCCCAGCTCCAGCGCCCGGCGCACGGGGGTGGCGTGCAGCCCTTCGGGCGTGGATACGAACACGGCGTTCACTTCCGGCCGCTCGATCGCCTCGAAGTTGTCACCGGTATGGAAATCGGCGCCGGCCTGCTCCGCGAGGGCCTTCGCGCGCTGCGGATCGAGGTCCGCGATGGCGAGAAATCCGACCGAGGGATGCTTGGCGGCGAGGCGCGCGCGCAGCGTGCCGATGCGCCCCGCGCCGATGACTGCGACGCCCAGCCTGTTTTGCGCCGCTTCTTTCTTCATCTCGATTCCGGCCTGCTAGGCTTTTCCAGCGAGACCGGGATGGTATCGGCGTGCATGCCGGGCGTCCATCCCGAAGGCGCGAGATGCTTCTCGGCGAACGCGAGCGCTTCTCCCTCGATGCGGGTGGCGAGCGTGACGTTCCAGCGGTTGAGCCACCCGAGCAGCGCGATCACGGCGACGATTTCGGTCGCAGCGTCCTCGTTGTAATGCTTTTTGAGCTCGGCGAAATGCGTATCGGTCACGGCCGGCGGACATCTGCCTGCGGCTGCGGCAAGCTCGAGCGCCGCGCGCTCGGCGGGCGTGAAAAAAGCGCTCGACCGGAACTGCGGGAGGGCCTCGACCTTCGCTACCGGAAGCCCGGCTATGTGGGCGGCGTTTTCGGCGTTGTGTGCGGCGCAATACGGATCGCCCGCGGCGGCGCTCACCGCATAGGCGACCATGAATTTAAGCGATTGGGGTACGTCGCCATCGTCCATCATGACCGCCGTGTGGAGGTCGCGGTAGGCGCGGAAGATGCGCGGCTTGCGGAGCATGGTGAGCCAGCTGTTGGGCGGGTAGCCCTTCGTCTTCTTCCAGCGCTCCATGTAATCGGCGACTTCCACGTAGCGGTCGGACGGGGCGGGGGAGATTCTTGCCATATGTGGGTAAGCAGTAAGCGGTGAGCGGATTGTCGATTCTACGCTGCCGTCAACTGCGCATGACGAATTCCCGCTCGATGCGCGGAGACAGCAACCGAATTCCGCGTCGGCGCGCGTGTGCGTCTGAGCAGGAGGTTTTACCGCCTATTGCTCACTGCTTGCCGCTGACCGTTCTAAGTTGCTTGATCTCCGCCGTTCCGCCCTGCGCCTCTTCGAGCAGACGGAAGATGTCAGCCGCCTCCGTGGCGATCGCGTGCGCGATGTCGTTCAGCATTCTCACGGCCTTGTCGACCGTGGCGTGCTCGGGGCTGCCGTACCACCCCGTCGGAGCGATGGTCTTGATGTCGCGCAGCACGGGCTGGTAGCTGCGCGTGCGCCGCAGCTTGTCCCATTTGCGGCCGTGCGAGTGATCGGACGAATAGTCGATGCGGTCGAGGTGGACGAGGTCGGGGCGGTAAGCGAGCACGGCGAGCGCCTCGATCTCGCCGCCGTGTGTGAGGCCGCCGCATTCCTTGCCGTAGAGTTCCGCCGCGACGTAGCACGCCTGGGCCACGACGACGTTCATTCCGACTTCGCGGTGCAGCTTTTCCGAGGCGATCGCGAGCGACGGGATGTTGCCCTCGTGCCAGTTGAGGATCAGCAGGCGCCGGGCGCCGTGCTTCGCGGTCGACTCGCAGGTTTCCACCACGACGCGCTGGTAGGTTTCGGGCGTCAGCGTGATGGTGCCTTCGAACGGCATGTGCATGGGCGTCACGCCCAGCGGCCCGCCCGGCAGCACCAAGCCGTCCATGCGCTCCGCAACCGCGTGTGCGATCACATTGGAAGCGTAGGTGTCGGTGCCGGCCGGGAGATGCGGGCCGTGCTGCTCGACGCTGCCCGCCGGCAGGATCACCAGCGGGTTCTTGCGCAATTGCGCGGCGATTTCGGGTTGCGTGAGATCGATGAAATAGCGGGTGGGCAGCATGTTGAAGGAACCTATATCAACCGCAGATAAACGCAGATAAACGCAGATAAGCGCTCATGGAATGTGGTGGTGCAAGGACCGCCAATCAGTTGCCATGCCTTCATGCGGCTCGCGCCTGCGCGCCCAGCTTTGCGCGCGTCTCCTCGATCACGTCGGAGAGGCGCACGGACTGGCCCTTGCGGTCGATCGACCTCAAGGCCGCGTAGACGATCGCGACCGCCACGTTGCCGTTGTGGGCGGTGAGCTCGTTCGGCTTGCCGCTCGCGCAGCTCTCCGCGAACATTTCCAGCTCGGCGCGGAACATGTCGCTTGCGGGAAGCGGAATCCCCTCGCGCTTCGCCCAGCCGTCCGTGCCGCGCTGGATATAGAGCACCGAATTCTCGTGCAGCCGGTGCGGTGTGTCCCAGGTTCCGAAATCGATCTCGTAATGCATCAGCCCCTTCGAGCCGAAGACGCGCACCGCGAAGATGCCGGGCGAGGTCCAGCACGACCCTACGTAGCCCACCTTGCCGTCCGCGAACTTGAGCAAAGTCATCGACTGGTCGTCCACCTCCGCCCCGACCGGGGAAAGCTTGGAGGCGATCGAGCTCACCTCGGCTATCTCGCCGCCGAGGAAATGCAGCACGTCGAACTGATGTATCGCGAGCTGCGACAGCGGGCCTCCGGGGGCGCGGTCCCTGTACCAGCGCCAGGCCTGCGGCGTCAGCTCGAGCGCCCGCTCGTTGGAGAAGTTCGCCTCCATGAACGCGACCCTGCCCAGCTCGCCCGCGTCGATCCGCTCTCTCATGATGCGAATGCCGGCCATGAGCCGCGCGCTGTGCCCGACCGTCACGGAGACGCCGTGCTGTCTCTCGAGAGCGGCGATCTTGAGCCCGTCCTCCAGGGTCTGGGCGATCGGCTTCTCGGTATAGACGTGCTTGCCTGCCCGCGCAACCTGCTCGGCGAGCGGCAGGTGCTGCTCGTTGGGGACGGTCAGGATCACGCCCTTGACGTCGGGATTCGAGAGGAGGGCATTCATGTCCGGCACGGCCGGCACGCCCATCTCCTCCTGGAATGCGGCGCGCTTCCCCTCGGAGCGGCTGTATCCCGCGACGATGCGGAGCTTGTCGGATTGCTTCGCCGCGCGGGCCAGTACCTTGGCCCAGCGGCCGAGGCCAACGATGCCGACTCTTACGGGGAAGGTGCTCATTCGCCTGCAGGTCCCTTGGAGAATGAGTGATTCTACAGCGGGCTGGGACGCGAGCACATGCGCGTGCCCGCGGTGGGGTCATCGCCAAACTCGTGACCGAGCAGCAAGACCTACTTCTTGGCCTTTTTCGCGGGTGCCTCTTTGACCACCTCGAGTTTCACCGGCGTCATCTTGTTCTTCCCGAGGCCGATTTTCGCCGCAGCGGCGCTCGACATGTCGACGACGCGTCCAGCCTGCGTCGGGCCGCGATCGTTGATCCGCACTTCGACGGATTTGTTGTTCTTGGCGCTGGTCACCTTCACCATCGTTCCGAACGGAAGCGACGGATGGGCTGCGGTGAGCTTGGACTGGCTGAACACTTCGCCGCTCGCTGTCTTGCGACCCGCAAGCTTGTCCGAGTAGACCGCCGCGAGCCCTTCCATGTTGTCGCTCGATCTGGCGGAAGGTGCGGGCGCCGGTGCAGGAGCAGTCGCGGCCGGCGGCGTCGCGGGCGTCGTTTGGCCGAACGTGAAACCAGGAATAGCGATTCCGGTCAGAATCACAAGTGTGCGTGATGCGAAGTTCACCTGGCACCATCCTTGTGAGAGCTTGGGCCTACGCGCGTTTGATCAGCCGCAATATGAAAACGAGAATTACCGCGCCAATCGTTGCCACGATAATGGAGCCGACCAAGCCGCCACCCGCGGATGCGCCCATAGACGTAAAAAGAAATCCACCAAGCAATGCACCGAGCACGCCCACGACAATGTCACCGATAACCCCGAACCCGCCACCTTTTACGAGCAGGCCCGCAAGCCATCCTGCCACCAACCCCACCACGATGAACCAGACGAATTCCATGATGTACTCCTCCTCTTGGAAAGACGCTCGGCTACCCTAAACAGTCTCCTCTGGATCGCCATTTCGCGATATAGCACTAAAGGGAGGGTTGGCGTGGAAATGCTTCATGACAGGCTGGTGCACTTTTTTTGACACGAGGACGACCGGTTTTGGCCGGTAAGCGACTTCCATGGCCTGCTAAAGCTCGGTGAAAGGCGACAGGGACTAGAACGCTGGCATACGCTCAAGGCGAGCGGCTGGTTCCGTTCTACCCTTCCCATGTGCGTGCAGCAGCCGACATGGCGTTGAGCACGCCGGGTGGAAAGCCGCGGAATCGTATGAAGGAGGAACCACGCGTCGCTCGCGTCGACGGTTCGACCTCGCGTGCCACGACCAGCGTTCGATCACTTCGCAGCGGGCGGGGCCGTCGGTTGCGAAGGCTGCGCCGGCGGGGCGCCCGGTTGGGTAGGCACGGATATGCCTGGCGCGAGCGGAATGTCCTCTACCGCCTTTATACCATTGACCCAATACCGCGTATCGCCGAAGCAACTACCAGGGAGCCCGACCTTCTCCTCGTAGTGGAGCGACACGCGCTTGCCCATCGCGGCGTTGATCTTCGTAGCCACGTCGTCGTCCCACACGGTGAACAGGAATTTCTCCTGCGCGGTGCCCGGCATCGTCACGAGCGCGAGCTCGCCTTCCCATGTCTTGCAGACCCAGCCCTTGCGGGAGAACTTCTGCACCCACCCAGCGCGCTCGCCCGACGAGTAGTTCCACCACATCATGAGCCAAAGCCACGCCGCGGCGAGCACGACGAGGCCGACTGGGATCAGCCACAGCGTCGCACCCGAGACGCGGGAACGGGACCGTATTTCTCGCCGAGGGCGGGGTGTCATAAGGGCGGGATCAATAATCGTATCCGGACGACCACCTGACGGCGGCTTCGCCGGCAGGCGTCAAAGCAGGCAAGATGATATCCGAAACCCGTTCTGGACGCGCCGGCCCTTGATGCAGCGGCAGTCGCCTGCGCGATTGACCACTTGTCGCACCGGCGTATAGTTCCCGACAGGGGAGCAGGTTCTGGATTTCCTATTCCCGTGGGAGGGCAAGCCATGCCTGGCCGGAGGTCGATCGGTTCAGTCCTTGTCGCGGCGCTGTGCATGGTTTTCGTCAACGCGCAGGCCCATGATGAAGCGAAATACCCAGACTGGAACGGCCAGTGGCGCAGACCGCCCGGGGTCGGCAATCAGTGGGACACGAGCAAGCCCCCACGCAAGGGACAGCCTCCGCTGACGCGGGAGTACCAGGCCATCTATGAGGCCAACCTCAGGGACCAGGCGGAAGGCGGACAAGGCACCGACCCGACCTACACGTGCATCCCGGACGGCATGCCGCGGGCGATGAACGTGATCTTTCCGATGGAGATCATTATCCTGCCCAATACGACGTACATGCTGATCGAATATTTGAGCATGTCTCGCCGGATCTATACCGACGGACGTGACTGGCCGAAGGACGTCGAGCCGTCCTTCATGGGGTATTCGATCGGCAAATGGATCGACACGGACGGCGACGGCCGCTTCGACCTGTTCGAAATCGAGACCCGCCACCTGAAAGGTCCTCGCGCATTCGACGCGAGCGGTATTCCCCTGCACGCGGACAATCAGACGGTCGTCAAGGAGCGAATCTATCTCGACAAAGCCAATCCGGACATCCTCAGGAACGAAGTCACGACCATTGACAATGCGCTGACCCGTCCCTGGACGGTCGTCAAGAGCTACCATCGCGTCCGCAATCCGATCTGGGTCGAGTCCGTTTGTGCCGAGGGCAACGAACATGTCCGCATCGGAAAGCAGAACTATGTCAGGAGCGCGGATGGCCACCTGATGCCCACCAGGAAAAACCAACCGCCGCCTGATTTGAGATACTTCAAGCAATAGCAGAATGACAGGGCGATCCGCCAGAAGCAGGTGCTTGAAGCCACGCAAGGCCGCACTCAGGGAGAGGAGAGAACGATGAAAGAATGGCTGGGAGCTGCAACGGCTCTGGTGTTCGCGGCTGCGGCGGGAACGGTCACGGCCGTGCGAGCGGCCGATGCGCCGCCGCCGTGGGCCTACGGCTTCACGACGCCGGTACCGCCGGGCACGCCGCCCGCGGAGCCCAATCCGCAGCAGGTGCTGGATAATGTCACGCCGCACACCCTGACCGGGTCGAAATTTTCGTTCACCCGCGCCCAGATCGCCAACCGGTATGGCCCCGCCGACTGGTTTCCCGAGGACCATCCGGCGATGCCGGAGATCGTCGCCAGGGGCAAGGAATCCGCGCAGCCGCAGGTCTATGCCTGCGCCCTGTGCCACTACCCCAACGGCAAGGGCCGTCCGGAGAACGCCAACATCACCGGCCTTACCTACGAATACTTCGTGCAGCAGATGATCGATTTCCGGAACGGCGCCAGGGAAACGTCCGATCCGAGAAAAGCCAACACTGGCCTGATGACGCGCTTTGCCAAGATGATGACGGACGACGAGATCAAGGAGGCGGCACGATACTTTACGGCCATTCCCGCCACGCCCTGGATCAGGGTGGTGGAGAGCGCGACCGTGCCGAAGACCAGGCCCCAAAACGGGATGTTCCTGAGGCTCGAAGGCGCGGACGCCGGCGTCGAGCCGATCGGCCAGCGCATCATCGAAACGCCCGAGAAGACGCACGAGACCGAGTTCCTGCGCAACTCGAGATCGGGTTTCGTCGCCTACGCGCCGCCCGGCAGCGTCAAAAAGGGCGAAACCCTGGTGATGACCGGGGTCACGGCCGCCGGTGAGAAGATCGCCGCGTGCACGGTCTGCCATGGCCAGGATCTGCGCGGACTGGGCCCGGTGCCGACGCTTGCCGGCCGCTCGCCGAGCTACGTTGTGCGCCAGCTCTATGACATGCAGCGTGGCAAACGAAACGGGGCCTGGACTCCGCTGATGGCTGGAGTCGTCGCCCGCCTCGGCCCGGACGATCTGTTGGCGGCGGCTGCCTACCTCGCCTCGCTGAAGCCGTAGAACAACGCGGGGATCAGGGCAAGGCAGTCACGCATCACCGGTCACGCCTCACCAGTCACGCCTCGGGGCCGGCGTACTTCCCGGCCGTTTCGGGAAAGAGGTTCTTCACGATCTTGAACTTGGTCACGTCCACCGTGCCGTCCATGTGCAGGTACATGGAAGCGTCGCGGTAGAGCTTCTCGATGCCGAAATCGAGCATCGTGCCGTTGCCGCCGTGCAGCTCCATCGCGTGCCTGCACACTTCGAGCACCGCTTCGGAAGCGTAGAGCTTCACCATGTTGCACAGCACCTCGGCTTCCGGGAGCTGCTCGTCCACGGCGCGCGAGGCCTCGCGCAGCAGGCCGCGCACCGCGCAGATCCTGGTGGCCATTTCGGCCAGGCGGAGCGCCGTGGCCTGGTGCTTGATCAGGATGCGCCCGCCCTGGACGTAGTCCTGGACATACTTGGCGGTCTCCTCGAACGCGCGCACCGCGACCCCGATGTTCTTGGAGCCCTGGATGATCTTGCCGGGGCGGAAGTACACGCCCGCCCGTGTCAGCGCCACGTCCTGCACCAGCAGGTGATCCTTCGGCACCGCGCAGTCCTCGAGCACGATCTCGCCGTTGTTCATGAAGCGGCCGCCGAGCGTCTCGTTGCAGCGCGCCACCGAAAGGCCGGGGGTGTCGCGCGGGACGAGAAAGCACGACGTGCCCCGCGTCATGCCCGCGCCCGGCGTCGTCGTCGCGTAGACCACGTAGAGCTTGGCGTCCCATGCGTTGGTGATGAATTGCTTGCGGCCGTTGATCACCCACTTGTCGCCCTTGAGCGCCGCGCGCGTATGCATCATCGCCTCGGGCACGTCGTACGGCAGCCAGCGGTCGGAAGCGCCGCGCGGCTCCGTGAGACAGTGCGAGAGGAGGAACGTCGGATCCCTGACGACTTCCGGAAACCATCGCTCCTGCAGGTGGCGCGGCGCGACGTTGCGCAGCAACACCGAGACCTTCCAGATCTGCACCAGCTTCTCCGCCAGGCCGCAATCTCCCCGCGAGATCTCTTCGGAGATCACCGCAAAGCTCTGCGTCTCGGTTTTCGGGTCGAGCGGCGTGCCGCCGAACTCCTCCGGTACGCCGAGCGTGCGGATGCCGATCTCGTTGGCGACTTCCAGTATCCGGCGCGGCAGGCGCTGGTCCGGATTCATGTTCCATTCCGCCTGCCAGTTCTGGCGCACGAACGGGATCACATGCTCGTTCGCGAACTTGCGGGTGACGTCGCGCATCATGCGGGTCTCCTCGGGCAGCCCGCGGTCGACCATTTCGTCCAGCAGCAGCATGTGGAGTTTCCTCTCGGGGCGGTGACTTGAAGGGGACGCCACGATATGAAAAACGCCTCCAACCGTCAAGCGCATGGCACGTCGATCTCTCCATCAGGCCTTCAGGAAAGGCGGGGCGCAACAGCAGCGCTCCCTTACCGGGAGAGAACGACGAGTTGCGTGAGCGTTACGACACGGTTCGCGGGCTCGGAATATCGATCAGTCGGCGTTCTCGTTGAGCCGCCGGGCGATCCAGGGCAGGAGAACCTTCTCCGCAATCCGCGTGCTCGACCATTCCGGCGAGCGGCCCATGTGCCCTCCCTGCGGATTGATCCATGCGTCCTTGGCACTCCCGCGCTCGAGCAGCAGGAGCGCATCGCCTATCGGCACCTGCGAGTCGCGCGCGCCGTTGACGACCAGCATCGGCGCCGAGGGCTTGACGAGCAGGCCGGCGTCGAACAGCGAGTAGCCGCGCGCCCGCTCCAGCAGGTCTTCCAGATCCTTCGCGCCGTGCATTGCGCATTTCGCTTCCAGGTAATCGTAGAGGTATTCCCCCGTTGTCATGGAGGGCGCCAGCCATTCCGCCTGGAAGTAATGATGGATCGGCGCACCGTGCGCGATGGCGCCGCGCAGGCGCTCGCGCTCGGTAACGGCCAGCTTGGCGGCCCAGTAACCGCTCCAGCTGCGTCCCTGCACGATCATCCGCTTCGCGTTCACGTCGGGCCGCGCCGCAAAATAGTCCAGCGCGGCGGTCAACATGCGGTCGCTGTACGGTGTTGCGGCGGCGACCGGCGATTCACCGGTGCCCGGCAGGTCGACCGCGAAGATGCCGATGTCGCGCTTGATGTAGGCCTCCGTATTGGCTGCGATATCTTCCTTGCGCGAATCGAGTCCGGCGATGCTGAAAACCAGCGGTGCAGGCCGCAGCGCCGCAGGCAATCTCAGGTAGCCCACGATCGTCTTTTCCCCATATGGAATGCAGACCGATTCCATGGGAGGCGCGAGCAATTCGGCGTACTTCCGAAACGCGGCAAGCGCGCGCTTCTGGGCATCCTGCCGGGCGAGCGTGTTCTCCGTGGGCCAGCGGGCGAACTGGAACACCCGCCACGCATTCCAGTAAGCGTCGCGGGCGCCCGCGCTGTCGCTGCGCTCGAGCGACTGCGCCCGCCTGAAGTGGCGCTCGCCAACGCCGCTCCAGGCGAGCGCCCAGCGCTCGCGGTCGAGGCTGTCGATCTGCGAGAGCGCGGCGCGGGCATCCTCCGCCGAGATTCCCGCCAGTGGAGGCATGCCGTGTTCAGCGCGCCGCTGCACCTCGAGCTTCAGCTCTTCGAGGCTGCGGCCGCCACCGGGTACGAGGACCCCGCCCGAGCGTTCAGGCATGCCAGACCCCAAACAGGAAGGGCGGCACCTGCCGCCCTACGCGCTCGCTACTCTTCATTCGTCACCCGCGGCCTCTGAACGATCAATCGGCATATTGAATCTCGCGTCGGCCGCTTGCACGCCACCGGGGGGCACATCCCCGCGGGCGGGGCCCTGTTCCGCCCCTCGGCGCGCTACTCCGCCTTGAGTCCGACCGCCTGGATCACCTTGGCGTTCTTCACCATAGAGTCCGCCACCACCTTGCGGAACTCGTCCGGACCCCTCAGCACGACCTCGGTTGCCTGAAGGGCGAGCGCCTTCTTCATCTCCGGCGACTCCATCGTTCTGGTGACGGCTGCGCGCAGCTTTTCGACGATCGGCCGGGGCGTGTTCTTCGGCACGAAGAAGCCCTGCCACCCGCTGTAGTCGAAGCCGGGGATGGTTTCGGCGATGGGCGGAATATCGCCCAGCAGAGGAGAGCGCTTGGGCAGGCTGTGGCCCAGCGCCCGCAGGCGGCCGCTGTTGACGAAAGTCATGACTGCGGGCGCCGGCGTAAGCGTCCATTGCGATTCGTTCGCTATGACCGAGGCGACGGACGGGCCGCCGCCCTTGTACGGTACATGCAGGGACTGGAAGCTCCCCGCCTGCTGGAGATAGGCGCCGGACAGGTGGCTCTGCGAGCCGGGCCCGGCGGAGGCCATGTTGACCTGGCCCGGCTTGCTCTTCGTGTAGTCGATGAGCTCGCGCACGGACTTGGGCGGCAGCGTGGGATTCACCACCAGCACGTTGGGCGTCTCGGCCACCTCGCACACGTAGTCGTAGTCCTTGACCGGATGGAACGTGGGATTCTTCTGGAGCAGCACCGCGATCGTGGATGCCGCCGTGGTGGCGCTGATCAGCGTGTAGCCGTCCGGGTTCGCGTGCTTGGCGAGCTCCATGCCGACGATGCCGCCGGCGCCGGCGCGGTTGTCGATCACCACCTGCTGCCCGAGCGCCTCGGCGAGCTTGCCCCCGATGATGCGGGACAAGGTGTCGACCGAGCTGCCCGCCGCGTTGGGCACGAGCAGGCGTATCGGGCGGTCGGGATAGTCTTTCGCCGCGTCGGCGCCGATTGCCGGCGCGGCGAGAACGCCCAGCGCGAGCGCCAGCGCTGCTGAGATCGGCCTTTCGATTTTCATCGCTCCTCCATCTGTTTTTTTGTGGCGCGGACAATTCTCGCGGGTTTGAAACGCGAAATCAACTTGCGCTAAACTGATCGCGACCGCTCGCCCCGAGGGAGGAAGCGCCGCATGATCGACAGAACTTTGCGCGTGTTATCGCGCGGCTTGATCCTGGCGGCGACGCTTTTGTGGGTGGCAAGTCCCGCGGCACAGGAATCGGCGAAAGCAGGCGTGTACGCCGACGAGGACAAGGACTGGGGCGTGCCCGCGCGCAGCCAGTTGCGGACCGTCGACTATCATGCGCCGACCCCGCGCGAGATTCCAGGCGGACGCGTCGTCGTCACCGGCGAGTTGAAGCAACTGCTGGAGAAGGAGCCGCGGCCCTTTTTGCTCGACGTGGTCGGCGGCGATCTCCATCGCACGATTGCCGGGGCGTTCTGGCTCACTGGCGCCGGTGCCGGCGACATGAGCCGGGACGAGGAGAAGCGCTTCGGCGAGGTGCTCGCCAAGTTTGCCGGCGGCGACAAGAGCCGGGCGTTCGTGTTCTTCTGCGTCGATTCGCAGTGCTGGCTCTCGCACAACGCGGCGACGCGCGCGATCGCGGCCGGCTACACCAATGTCATGTGGTATCGCGGCGGTGTCGCCGCGTGGCGCGAGGCGGGCCTGCCGATGGCGACGTCGGATCCCTTCTACTGGTGAAGCGTGACTGGTGACGCGTGACTGGTGAGGCGTGACTGATCACACGTGACTGGTGAAGCGTTTCGGGATCGGCGCAGGGGCCGGTATCCACCCGTCGCTGCCTGTCGCGTACTCAGAAAGCGGTCGTTCGTGATGTTCCTCGATCACCCTGTCGGCGCTGATCAGGAGCGATTTACTCACGCCGCGACAGGGCGTCACATTATAAATACCAGGCGCGATTCCTCACCGTTGAAGCCGGTTCGTCGTTAGGTGTTTCGACGAGTGTCACTTAAAGGTGTAAGTGACCACCTGGGTCCAGTGAAAAGGATTCAAACTTGTTACATTGACACCTATCCAATTTCCCGTTTGGCAAGCGCCCGACAACATGCTGGCGAAAGCCGGATTATTCGTATACCCAGAACCGCCCTCCAGCATAATGACAGAGAACCATGTCGTTGAACCATCGAATAGCGTAGAGCAGTTACTTATATGGCCATAGTTCCACCCAACCACTGTATGCGGGCCGGGCGCACCGCCATTAACGAAAACTTGAGCTTCTGCTGTTTGAGTCAGAGCAGCAAATGCAAATGCCAAGGGAAGAAGAAACGTGCGCAGCTTAGCCATGAAAGTCGCCTCCTTGACGAAGAAAATGAGACCCGCATTATCTTCGCCCGCGAGGACCCGAACTTTCCCGACGGCGCCATCAGTTTGACCGGCTGCGCCGACCCACTGGGGACTTCGGGATCGTCGTGCTCGCGACCCACACCTAACAGAAAAAAAGGCCGGATCACTCCGGCTTTTCGCTTTTTTGTGCATACTTGAGATCGCTTCAGGCGGCTACTTTCAGCGGCTCGGGTTGAACCAGACACTAAAGTGTGGCCTGCGGGCGCGCCGACCTGGACGAACTCACGGCGACAGATCATGCTTGCGATTGGCGTCCCATAAGAACGTCCGCACGGCAGGAGCCCCCGCATGAGCCCACCTCTCGAGACTGTTGACGTAGCCTTGATTGCGGCGGACACGGCGCAGGCGCTGCTGACACTGCGTGCCGTGCTGGTCTACGAAGGGCGGCCTTTCATCTATACGACCGGTTGGGCGAGTCCCGTCTACGTAGACTGCCGTCGTCTCATGTCGAGACCGGACCTGCGCGAGAGGCTCATGGACCATGCCGCCGCGCTGCTGCGATCGCGGCTTAGCGGCGCGGTCGACGTCATTGCCGGCGCCGAAACCTCGGGCATTCCGTTCGCGGCGTGGATCGCGGAGCGGCTCGGCCTGCCGATGGTCTACGTGCGCAAGAAGCCGATCGGGTGGGGAGTGAATGCGCAGATCGAAGGCGACCTCTTTCCGCGCGCACGCTGCCTGCTGATCGACGATCTCACTACAGACGGATTATCGAAGATTGGCGCCGCCCGCGCGCTGCGCCATGCCGGCGCCACGATTGAGCACGTGTTCGTGCTGTTCAACTACGACATCTATCCGCAGAGCCGACGGGCCTATGCAGAGAGCGGCATCACGCTACATGCGCTCGCGACGTGGCAGGACATCTTCTCCGCAACAAAGGCGCTCAACTACTTTACGCCGGATAGCGCGAAGGAGATAAAGACTTTCCTCGTCGATCCGATCGCGTGGTCGATCGCACACGGCGGAGCGGGTGCCTTACCGCACGCGTATGGGAGCAGCAAATGAGCGCTGCGCCGGCCCTCGCGCTCGAGCGACTGTCGGGCCACGCCGAGCGACTCTTCGAGGAAGTGCGGGCGGCCACCTTTGACGGCGTTGGTATCACGCGGGCGAGCTATGGAGAGGGCGAAGAGCGTGCGATGGCAATCATTGAACGATACGCCCGCGAAGTCGGGCTGGTCGCCGAGCGCGATGCGGGGCAGAACCTGACTCTGCGCCTTCCAACCGAGGCGGGCAGTAAACCGATCCTAATCGGCTCGCATCTCGACTCCGTGCCACAAGGCGGCAACTTCGATGGACTCGCCGGCGTCATCGCGGGTTTGCTGGTGCTTCAGCACTATCGCGAGACCGGAATAGTCCCGTCGCAGCCCGTGCGGGTGCTTGCCCTGCGCGGCGAGGAAAGCGCATGGTTTGGCAAGGCCTACATGGGCTCGCTCGGGCTCGTCGGCAAGCTTACAAATGAGGACCTTGATCTCAGGCACCGCGAGACTGGCACCACACTGCGCTCGGCGTTCACCGCACTCGGCATGCCGGTCGACCGGATCGAGCGCGGCGAGCCGCTTCTCGACTTATCCAAGGTCGCCGCATATATCGAACTGCACATCGAGCAGGGCCCGGCAATGGTCGCGCGTAAATGGCCCGTGGCCATTGTCACCGGCATCCGCGGCAACCTCCGCCACGCGCGCGTGCTAGCGAAGGGCGAAGCTGGGCACTCCGGCGCCGTGCCGCGCTGGCTGCGCAAGGATCCCGTGCTCGCCGTGGCTGAATTGCTGTCGCGTCTGGACGAGCATTGGCGGGTGCTGCAGCAGATGGGAATGGACCTCGTCATGACGTGCGGCATCCTTTCCACCAACCCGGCCAGCCACGCGATCTCGGTGATTCCCGGCGAGGTGAGCTTCAGCTTCGAGGTGCGCAGCCAGAGCCGCGAGACGCTCGAGCAGTTCTACAAGCTCATGCGCAACGAGTGCGAGGACATCGCTGCCGAGCGTGGCGTGCAGTTCCAGTTTGACCGTCGGCTGTACGCCGAACCCGCAACGATGGATCCAGTATGGATGGAGCGCCTGCTTGCCGCAGGGCGCCATGCAGGGCTCGAGATCGAGACCATCGCGAGCGGTGCCGGACACGATGCCGCAGTGTTCGCGAATGCCGGCGTTCCGAGCGGCATGGTGTTCATCCGTAACCGGCACGGATCGCATAACCCGCACGAGGCGATGGAGATCAGCGACTTCATGATCGGCGTGGATGTGCTGAATCGAGCGATCCACAGCGGTTAATCGAACGTCGTTCGAATGACCGCTATTGGCCGGGCGCGCCTGATGCGGGCGAGCAAAGTTCCCGATAGCTGCCGCTAGTCAACGCCGGCATGCGACCCGAAGCGGCCTGTCGAGTTTCTACAAAGCAGGCATTGCCGGCTTTCATTCGATCACCCGGTCGGCGCGCATGAGGAACGGCTGTGGGATGGTAAGCCCCAGCGCTTTAGCATTTTTCAGGTTGACCACCAGCTCGAACTTTGTTGGCTGCTCGATGGGCAGGTCGCCCGGCTTCGCGCCCTTGAGTATGCGATCGACGTAATGGGCCGCGCGAAGAAACTGCCATTTGGGTTCGGCGCCGTAAGTGAGCAACGCCCCAGGCTCGGTGTGCACCGTCAGGATGGGCGAACCGGCAAGCGGCCAGCGTTTGGCCCGCGCAAGCTTGGCGATACGAGCCGCCTCCGCGAGAAACAAAGCTGTCGAGAATACGATCAAGGCCTCCACGCCCTGCTTGTCGAGGCGCGATACGGCGGGTTCGATCTCTTCGACGGCGTCCGCTCCCTCGAATCGCAACTCGACTTTGTGCTGTGCGGCCGAGCGTCGCGCCGCCTCCATCAAGCGTGCCCAAACGGGCGTAGGAGCACGGACATCGCGGACGAGCACGCCGATCCGCTTGAGCCCGGGCACGGCGGCAACCAGCAACTCTACATACTTCTCTCGATATTCCATCGAGCGGTCGGCCACGCCGGTGACCATGCCACCGGGACGCGCGAGACTCTCCGTCCGCCGCTCTATCCCGCCTCCGACCGCCACGATCGGCGTCGCGGGCGCAGCCTTCGCGGCGGCATTGGTCGCTTCCAAGAACACCGCCACTATGACCGCCGGCTTTCTCGCGACGAGTTCTTCCGCCAGTGACTGCAGCCGTTCTAGGCGGCTCTCCGCCCAGCGGCCCTCGATCGCGAATTGCTGTCCCTCCCTGTAGCCCAGCGCGACAAGCCCCTCCTTGAGGGCGGCGAGCTGATACGCCGCGGACTCACGGGAGCCGAGACTCAACCAGCCTACGATCGCAGGTTTCGGCTTCGGCTGCCCGAGCACCGGCTCGATCCACGCGAGCGCCGGCCACGCCGCCGTAGCGGCGAGAAACGTCCGTCGCGTTGAATGGCGCCTCGCGTGTGGTCGAACGGGGCGAGGCGAACCGGCCACCTTTCCCACACCATCCTCCCCTTATAGACGTCATTATATGCCCCCGGTATTAGCTGGGCCGGTGACCCTTCTGCAGCATAAGTGCGAAATATTTACACTGCATTGCTCCTGCTCGCCTATACCGCTTAACCTACTCTTCACTGTCTCTTGGGAGGGGACATGCAATGGGTGCGGTCACGAAAGCTGAACTCGAAGCGCTAGTCAAACGACAGCAGAAATCGCTTGACCGTGCTGAGGCGAAGATTGCGACGCTTCAAAAGTCGCTTGGACACGTGACGAGCAAGAATAAGGCGCTGCGCAAATCGCTGGGCGAGGCGCTTGAGCGAGAAAATGCGACAGGAGAAATACTGAGCCTGATCAGCCGCGGGCCAAACGACACCCAGCCGGTGTTCGAAGCCATCGTGAAGAGTTGTGCCTCCCTGTTCGGCAGCGCGAATTCAACGCTGTTGCTCATCAAGGATGGCCAGGCCGAACTGGCCGCGACGACCCTCCGCGGGCCCGGGCGTGAGTTCGTCGTTCCCATCGACGATGACAGCTTTCCCGCCGCGCGAGCCGTCCTGAAGCGAGAGATTGTTCACCTTCCGGATGCCTTCAAGGCGAATTGGGCCAGGCGCCGATTTCGGGAGTTTGCACGTCAGCATGGCATCCGCGCGTTCATCGTCGCGCCGCTGCTTCGTGAGGACAAGGCGATCGGTATCATCAACGTAACCCGCCCCACGCCCGGCCCTTTCAGCGAGCAGGAACTCGCGCTGCTCCAGGCCTTCGCCGACGAGGCTGTGATCGCGATCGAGAACGCGCGGCTATTCAACGAGACGAAGGAGGCGCTCGAGCAACAGACTGCGACCGCGGACGTCTTGAAGCTGATCAGCCGCACGACGTTCGAGCTCCAGCCGGTGCTCGATACGCTGGTGCGGAGCGCGGCCGAGCTCTGCGAGGCGCAGCACGCGCTGTATTACCGCATCGATCCGGACGGCCTCCGCCCCGAAGCATGGCATAACGTGCGGGATGAGTACATCGCGTTCCGCAGGGCTGACCCTATTCCCCTCGCTTCCAACTTCAACATGGCCCGGGCCGCGCTAATGCGTCAGCCGGTCCACATACACGACCTGCTTGCCGAGCCAGGCTATGGCAGCGAACAGGCGGTAAGACTTGGCGAAATGCGCACGGTGCTGGGCGTGCCGGTGCTGCGTGAAGGGGAGCCGATCGGGGTAATCGGGATATTCCGGCTGGAAGTGCGACCATTTGCCCAGAAGCAGATCGAGCTCGTCAAGACCTTCGCCGACCAGGCGGTGATCGCGATCGAGAACGTGCGACTGTTCAAGGAACTCCAGGCGCGCAATGCGGAGGTGAGCGAAGCGCTGGAGCAGCAGACTGCGACCACTGAGATCTTGAAGGTCATCAGCCAGTCGCCGACGGACACGCAGCCGGTGTTCGACGCGATCGCGGAGCGCACGGCGCGCCTGTGCGAAGCGAATGATGTGATGATTCGGCGGATCGACGGCGACGTGATGCACGTCGTGGCGCACGTCGGGCCGGTTCCCGTGCCCGAGAACATACGCGCGGCGAAGATCACCCGGGGCACCATCGGCGGCCGTGCCATCCTCGAGCGCCGGATGGTCCAGGTCGAGGACGTGTCGAAACCAGAAGTGGCCGAGGAATACCCGGACGCGCTCTTCCGGCGCTACGGGGGCAATTACCGGACGTTCCTGGCGGCGCCGCTACTGCGCGGCGACACCGCGATCGGCCTGATCGTGATCCGCCGCCAGGAAATGCGGCCATTCTCCGAGAAGCAGATCGCGATCCTGCAGACCTTCGCCGACCAGGCCGTCATCGCCATCGAGAACGTCCGGCTGTTCAAGGAACTGCAGGCGCGCAATGCCGAGGTTACGGAGGCGCTGGAGCAGCAGACAACGACCGCTGAAATCCTGAAGGTCATTAGCCAGTCGCCGACGGACACACAGCCGGTGTTCGACGCGATCGTGAAGAGCGGCGTCCATCTCTTCGGCGGCATGAACATGACGCTGCGGCTCGTGAAGGGCGACGAATCGGTAACGGTCGCCAGCACTTTGCCGGTGGCCGCCGACGCGTATGTCGTATCAATAAACGAAGAAGGCTCAACTGCCTCGCGTGCCATACGCCGCCGCGAGGTGGTACAGGTGCCGGATATCCCTGCATCGGACTGGCTCAGCGAACACGCAAAGCGCCGCGCGCAGGCGAGAGGCTATCGGGCGGCCCTGACCGCCCCGTTGTTGAGGGAAGATGTCGCGATTGGAGTTGTCAACTTAATCCGCGCGGCGCCAGGCGAATTCACGGACAAGCAGATCGCGCTGCTCAAAACCTTTGCCGCCCAGGCGGTGATTGCGATCGAGAACGTGCGCCTCTTCAAGGAACTTCAGGCGCGCAATGCTGAGATAACTGAAGCGTTGGAACAACAGACGGCGACCGCGGAAATCCTGAAGGTTATCAGCAATTCTCCAACGGACACCCAGCCGGTGTTCGAAGCGATAATCGATAACGCGTTACGGTTGTGCGACGCTCCCGTGGGCGGACTAGGACTATACGACGGGGAACGCATTCTCAGGGTCGCGCAACGCGGAGACCGCGCCGAGTTGACCAAGTGGCTCGCCGAGAACCAAGACCTGTCTGCGTTTCCTGCTTCGTCCTCTGGTGTACGAGGCAGATTGTCCGCCGAACTGCGGCCAATACACATCCTGGACAGGCGGGAAATCCGCGCTTATCGGAACGGCCATCCGTTGGCCGTTGCGCAGGTCCAACTGAATGGATTGCTGACTTCCCTTGCAATACCTATGCTGAAGGAAGGGCGCTTGATAGGGTTGATCAGCGTCAACCGTCGCGAGGTGCGAGCATTCACGGAAAAGCAGATTGCGCTCTTACAGACCTTTGCCGACCAAGCCGTGATCGCCATCGAGAATGTTCGTCTATTCAAGGAGATTCAGAACAAAAACCGCGAGCTCGAGATCGCAAGCCGCCACAAGTCCGAGTTCCTTGCCAGCATGAGCCATGAGCTGAGAACGCCCCTGAACGCGATCCTCGGTTTCAATGAAATGATCATCCACGGCTTGTACGGCGAGGTGCCGCCGGACATGAAAGTACCGCTGGATGACATCCAGTCGAGCGGCAAGCACCTGCTCCGTCTCATCAACAACGTACTCGATCTCGCGAAGATCGAGGCGGGCCGGATGGAGCTCGCGCTCGCGGACTACTCGATTCAGGATACGGCAGAAAGCGTACGCTCAGCACTGCGACCGCTCGCCGCCGAGAAGAAGATCGAGTTCATCATTTCGGTACCCGAGGACATCCCCCTCGTCCACGGCGACTCGGGCCGCATCACGCAGTGCCTGGTAAACCTTGCGGGCAACTCGCTGAAATTCACGAAAGCCGGAAAGGTCGAGATATCGGTGAGCCACCACGATAGCCTGCTGACCTGCTGCGTCTCCGATACGGGCGTTGGCATTCCGCCGGACAAGATCGGCGGCCTCTTCACCGAATTCAAGCAGACTGACGCCACCATCGCCTCGGAGTACGGTGGCACCGGCCTTGGCTTGAGCATCACGAAGAAATTCATCGAGATGCACGGTGGTCGCATCTGGGTGGAAAGCGAAGTGGGCCAGGGCTCGCGGTTCACCTTCGAGATACCACTGCGTGCAGTAGCCAAGGCGACTGAAGAAGCGCACGCATGAGCGGCAAAACCATCCTGTATGTCGAAGACAACGAGCTCAACCGGCGGCTGGTGCGCGACCTCTTGAAGCGCACGACTTACAGGCTGATCGAAGCGTATGACGGCGAAGCGGGAATCACGACCGCGCTCGCCGAGCGACCCGACCTGATTCTGATGGATATCCAGTTGCCGAAAATATCCGGACTGGATGTCGTGCGCCGCTTACGCGCGGAATCAACCACCGCGGCAACGCCCATCGTCGCCCTGACCTCGTTTGCCCTGAGCGGCGACGATCAGAAAGCGAAGGATGCTGGTGCCACCGCTTACCTCGCAAAGCCCTACAGCCCGTTGGCCCTGCTCGACCTGATCCGTAAACTGTTGCCCGAGCCATAGGAGCGTACCTGGGTAGCATACTGCGTACGCTTGCATGATGAGACTACTTGCCAGAATCCTCGTCGCATTTTGGAAACGCAAGAAGATGGCTTACAGCGAAAGGTTGGTGGATGAACCTATGCCTAGGAGAACACCGATGGAACAAATTGTTTACACGCTTTAGGAATTCATTGACGACCTGTAACAAGCGTTCTTTAAGATTCCGATTCCTGGAGGTTACGAATATGTTCGACGTTCAGCGATTTATTGAGCAGTGCCAAGGCGCACTAAAGGAAGTGGATGCCTCAGGGGCAATTCGCGAAATTCTCGAGCGTACGGTTTCGAAACCGGCCGAGGTACTGGCGGGTCTCGGTGAACCTGCCAGAGCTACCGTTCAGAAGATTCATGTCGCGGACGACCTGACGATCATCAATGTCATCTGGGGGCCGCACATGACCATCATGCCTCACAATCATAAGATGACGGCAATCATCGGCGTTTACACCGGGGCGGAAGACAACATCTTCTGGCGCCGTACCGGCGACCAGTCAGGCCTGATCAAAGCGGCTGGTGCCCGTTCCCTTAGAGCGAAGGATGTGGAAGCCTTAGGGCCCGACGCAATCCATTCCGTGACGAACCCTATCCTGCGCCTGACGGGCGCCATTCACGTGTACCTGGGTCCGTTCTTCACCGCCCATCGTAGCGAATGGAATCCCGAGACGTTGATCGAGGGCACTTACGACATCGAGAAGAATATGCGGCTATTCGAAGAGTCCAATGCACGCCTGGCAACCAACCAGCTTGTCTCGTAAGACCCGTTAACGTGTGCGGTGCGAATTCGTAGTCATGAAGCGATTCAATAATTCGATCAGGCTGCCCGATGAACCCGCTGGTGATACGCATCGTTAACCGCTAATGCGATGCCAGGAATGGCTTGGATGACGACCGCGAACGGCCGGAAAGACTGGCCGCGCGAGCACCCTCGCAGGGGAGCCATCCGAACCTACGATCGGAAGCGGGCCGAACAGGAACTCGACGCGTTGTCCAGCAAGGGTCTGCAGGTTGGTGAGCTGCTCGGCGATCAGGATGCCGTGCGCCAGCAGCGCGCGGTGCACGGGCCACATGAAATCGGGCGGGCGGCGGTCGAGCGGGAGATCCGGGGTCGGCGTGTCAACGGCGAGAAGCTTCACGCGCTTCTCTCGCAGCCAGCGCGCCGCTTCGACGGAGAGACACGGCTGGTGATCCCAGTCTGGCGTCCCCCATTTTTCGCCCCAGCCCGTGTAGATGGCGACGATGTCACCCGGCTCGATACCTGGCTCGGCGCGTTCGAGGTCGGCTGGCTCGATCACCCCGTAGGCAGGTTTCTCGATGCGCAAGACGACGCCGGGACCCATGAACCTGTCAAGCGGGACCGCCTCCATCGCAGGCCCGTCGAGGAAGTAATGCCGTGGCGAGTCGAGGTGCGTGCCCATGTGCACCACCATCTCCATGTGCGTGATGTTGAGTGGTTTCGCCGGCATCTCGGTGACGCGGGTGAACTTCGGCGCGGAAAACATGCCGACGCGCGGGACGTTGGGCGAGAGAGGATAGGTCAGATCGATCCAGTCACCGAGCGGCTTCCCGGTGCGCAGCGCGGGCAACGGGTTCCAACCGCGCCAGCCTTTGTAACCGTTCTTGGCCGGGCTATCGCACATGGCAGGATCTCCTCATGTAGATCACTGATCGTCTCCCTTACGCCCGACGTTTGCGGTTGAGCGGCCGCCGAGCGGCGAAGCCGCGAGGGTACCCGCCAGCGACGCTGGCGGGCGGTCGCTCGAACCGCGGGTTAGCCTTCACCTTCGTTCGAGAATCAAGCTGAAGTTGTTCGCCGGCATGTCGACGGTCTCGGCGAGCACGAATCCGGACGAAGCAGCAGCCTCGGACACCGCCTCAAGGTCCCGAAGACCCCACTCGGGATCGTGCGCACGAAGATCAGAATCGAACTGCTCATTACTCTTGGAAGTGTGCTGACCGAAGCGGCGGTACGGTCCATATAAGAACAGGACGCGCTGGGTCGGAAGCAAAGCCTTCGTGCCTTCAAGCAATGCTAGCGTGGCGGACCACGGAGCAACGTGAATCATGTTGATGCACACGACCGCGTCCGCCGTCTGCAAAGGCCAGGGTAGTCTGGCCACGTCAAGATCAATAGGCGGTTTGACGTTTGCCAGCTGCTGCTCCTGGACGCGCAGCGCAATGGAGTCGCGTAGCTCCGGATCTGGATCGGACGGCTGCCAGGCGAGGCCAGGGAGCGCCTTGGCGAAATTGACAACGTGCTGCCCCGTACCGCTGGCAACCTCCAGCACAACGCCCCGCCTGGGCAGAACCCGCGCAAGGATATCGAGTATCGGGCCTTTGTTGTGCTCCGCTGCGGAGATGAACCATTTCCCGTCGGCTTGCTTTTCGCCACGTTGCCGAAGCATCGGTGCTCCGTGAAGGCTAATGTCTATTGGTTGAAACCATAGTTGACTTCTAGCCGACGACTTAGTTGACGCTACCCGCCAGCACCCCGGAGCCGCGTCCCTCGGATGTTGAATGAATACGCTACGCCAGGGCGAGCAATAGAGCAATTCCGCGCTGGTCGGACGTCTGCTTTTGGCCGAACTAGGCCGGATGAGCTCGGGGCCCCGATTTCCGCATAGCCGCCCGTCGCGGTAAAAAAACTTAACCTACCCCAAAGCTGCCGGCGCCGAATGCCGGCAGGCGACCCATAGCAGACATTTAACGGATAGGGCATTGAGCTGCCGGCCGCCCGTGCACCGTGATGCCACGACCGGCGGCCGCCCGACGAATCGACCCCCGAATCGGGCGGCCGGCGGCTGGAGGGCCTCGCAGACCCCGGTGTGGCGGCCGGTCAACTCCAAAGCTTTGTTTAGTCGGCGCCCAGCCGAACGGTACCATTGGTCCGTCGAACCAGCGGATGCCGCACCAGTGCCCAGAGCAGAATCGGCAGCCCGACCAGGCTGGGGGCCAGCCAGTACGCCAGGGGTGGCAAGTGCCGCCAGACGGGCAGATTCGGACCGTTATCAACGTAGAAGGCGGTGAGGAGAAGGATGTATGAAAGACCCATCCCAGACATGTGGATGCGAGGCCAGCCAGCCCAGAGTTGGCGTCGCGCCTTGCGCCCGATGAATCCCCCTGCGAAGGACAGAATGCCGAGGATGAAGAGGTGAATGTCGTGAGGCCAGCGCATGATAGAGAGGACTGTCATCGACCCGAAGACGACTACGAGACTCCAGTAATAGACCGCTCCGGCGGAAGGATGTCGGCCGACTCGCTTCGGACTGAGCATGGCGACCACACCGGCGATGACGCAGATAAGGCCGGCCGCGACGTGGACGCCGACCACCGTGAGGAAAAATGGCGAGGACGACGGGATAGGAATCCCTAGAACCACGATGCCTTGGTCGGTCAAAGCGGAGACCCTCGCGGCGCCGCGGTCCCGGTCCCAATCGCGATGAGATCGTAGTTCTTCACGCGCGTTTGCGAACCAGGGCGTAGACGACGAGCCCAATGAAAAACGCAAACGCTGGGAACAGGACGTAGTCTAGGTATTCGATCAGCGCGCCCAGGCCTACAGCGCCCAGGAGCAACACCAGCGCCGGCGTAAAACAGCAGATCGCGGCCACGATGGCCCCGGCAATTCCGGTGCCGAGCAGCCTCTTGCGATCCATCGCCTAGCTACAACAGGACTTCTGCGCCTGGATCGGAGGGCACTTCACCGAGCCAAACGAGCAGAACACGCAGCAGTCGCCCGCGTTGGGCTTGAGCAGGGCGCCGCAGCCTGTGCACTGGTAGAAGAACTGGCAGGCGTCAGTCGGCATCGTTTCCGCTTTGGCGAAGCCGCACTTCGGGCACGTCAGGACCGATTCGAGGATGACTGCGCTCATTGCCGGGCCTTCGATGGATAGCCGGCATTCGCGGTCGCCTTGGTCAGCGCTTCGACGGAAGTCTTCGTGTCGTCGAACGTCACGACGGCTTCCTTGCGCTCATAGCTCGCGCTCACGTTGGATACGCCGGAGACATGGGACAGCGCTTTTTTGACCGTAATCGGGCACATCTCGCAGTACATCCCCGGCACATCGAGTGTGACGGTCTTGTTCGCGGCGAGAGCGTGACTGGCGAGCAGGATGGTCGCCGCGGCTACGAAGGGCTTGAACAGCTTCATGTCGATTCCTCTAGTAGAAGTAACGGGCGAAGTAGGGAAAAGTGAGCATCACGAGCAGGAGCGCCAACACGATCCAGAACCCGATCTTGTATCCCCGTTTCACGGCGGGCACGGCACAGCCTTCACCGGGCTTGCAGTGTACCGCTCGCCGGTAGATACGCTTCCACGCGACGCCGAGAGCGACCAGCGCCACGCCGATGAAGATGGGCCGGTAGGGCTCGAGAACCTGAAAATTGGCGAGCCAGGCTCCGCCCATCCCGAGGCTCACGAGAACCAGGGGCCCGAAGCAGCAAGCTCCCGTCAGCAGGGCGGCGATGCCTCCGAGAGCGATCGGACCGGATTTCAAAGCAGCAGCATCCTTCGAGAATTCCTGTAATGGCGTTAAGCTTATGTCCGTAGTCAACTACGGCTTCAAGCGGCCATGGAACAGACAAACCTCGAAATGAAGATCGGCGCGCTCGCCGAGCAGAGCGGCGTGCATATCGAGACCATCCGCTACTACCAAACCCTGGGGCTCATACCCAGGCCCGCACGTGCACGCGGCACAGTGAGGCGTTACGGCAAGGAGGCGGTCGATCGCCTGCGCTTCATCAAGCGCGCGCAAGGACTCGGGTTTTCGCTGGACGAGGTGAAACTCCTATTAAAACTCTCGGCGGGGGAGCACTGTGAGGAAACACGATTGCTCGCGGAACGCAAAAGGCAGCTCGTGGACAAGAAGATAGCCGATCTTCGGGCTATTCAATCCGTTCTGAACGATCTCATTACCGCCTGCAGCACCGGCAAGAGCGGTCACGGCTGCCCGATCATCGAACGCTTATCCATGGATGAGCGACGCAGCAGCACACGTCGATGAAGGTAGGAAAACTGCGGGAATTTTGAGACTGACAAAGCCTGGCATAGCGGGTCTCCATGCACGCGATGCGACTGGTCCAGCGAGGCAGCCGTGAAGCGGAGCTCCGATGCCGTTGAATGGCCGGTTCTGGCCGGTTAATGCCGGTTGCTCTTGAGACTCAGATTTCCGCATAGCTGCCCGTCGTGAGTTGCGGCTATCGACTGAAGCCGCCTCTCGGATTTTCACTCGATCACCTTGGTCGCCTGCACTAGAATCGACTGCGGAAATTTGATGCCCAACGCCGTAGCAGTCTTGAGATTCAGCACCGTCTCGAACTTGGCCGCGCGTTCGATGGGGATGTCGCCCGGTCTGGTGCCCTTCAAGATGCGGTCCACGAAGTAGGCGGCGCGCCGATACATGTCGGCAAGACTCGCGCCGTAAGCCATCAGGCAGCCGGCCTCGGCGAGCTCGGTGATCCCGATCGCGGGGAGCCTCAGCTTCACGGCGAGCTCTGCGATCTGCGGTGTATTGGCATTGATCATGCCATCTTCCACGATTACTACGGCGCCGGTCTTCTGCGCCACCATCGCTGCGAATGCGCTTTTAAGGTCAGCCGGCCCGCGCACTTCCGCATACTTTAGTTCCAGCTTAAGCGATTTCGCGGTGGGCTCCATTGCCTCGCGTACCGGCCCCATGGCGGGATTGTCGGGATTGACGAGCGCGGCGAACCGCGTGATGTGCGGCAGCGCCTCCTTGATCAGCTCAACCCGCTTAGCTGCCACCTCCGCATTGAAGATTGTGATCCCCGTGACATTGCCGCCGGGCTTCGCGAGGCTTGCGACGAGGCCTATGGTCACAGCATCGCCCGCAGCCGCCATAACAATGGGCACCGTCTTCGTCGTTTCCTTCGCCGCTCGGGTGCCCGGCGTCCCGTGTGTTACCAGGATCTCGATTCCGCGCTGCACCAGCTCGGCTGCAAGGGCGTGCGCGCGCTCGTACTTACCGTCGGCCCACCGGTATTCGATCGCGAGGTTCTTGCCCTCCACGTAGCCGTGTTCGCGCAGTCCCACACGCAGGGCTTCAACCCAACTCGCCATACCCGCGGCAGTGCCAGTGCCCAGGAACCCGATACGCCGGATCTTCGTTGGCGCCTGGGCAAGCACCGCCTTGATGCACGCGAGGGCTGGCCACGCTGCCGCAGCGGTGAGGAACGCGCGTCGCGTTGAGCGGCGCCTCGCGTCTGGATCGGTCCGCCAGTTGGCCACGCCATCCTCCCCGTTAGGACGTGTGTAGACGCAATTTCTAGAACGTGTCTAGAGGCAATTATAGGGCCCGGTATTTCGCCGGGCCGGTGACTCTGCCGCAATGAGACAGCGCAATATTTACATGGCATCGGCTGATCGATCCGAGCCTCGCAGGAGAACCTCAGAGTTCCCGATAGCTGCCGCTAGTCCAACGCCGGCATGCGACCCTAAGCCGCCGGTCCGGTTTGCAGAAAGCAGTCGTTCGCGGTGTTACTCGATCGGCACGCAGCGCGGCATGGGGCGCGAGCAGTGATCCCAGATGCGGAACTGCACCGACGCCCTCCGCCGGCAGCCTGGCGCCCTAAACGGACATCCGGTCGTCCGGTATCACGACAGGAACGTCGGCTTCCACTCCTGTCTTCCTAGAAAAAGATGAAAGCCCGGACCACGCAGTTCCTGCGGTTGCGGGCGTCGGCGGGCGCGGTCGGGTCGATGCACGCGGTATGGAAAGACCAACGCGAGACGGAGCCGTCGGTCACGGAGTCATAGCATTTCAGCATCGAGACCTCGTTCACCTTCTGCTGGGGAAACCAGTACCACTCGTGGCCGGGTCGGTAGGTGAAGCGGGTGGTCTCGCCGACGCGGTCGTCGTAGATCCGGTAGTTGGTGATGTACGGCTGGTCGGCGAAGGAGGGCCAGGCGCAAAGAATAAAGGGAAACTGCCCGACGGTCTCCATTGGCTTGGCGAGATTGATCGACACGAACCGCCGCGACATCTTCCTGTCGGCCTCTTCCTCCGTGTAGCACTGCTCGCGGCCGAAGTTGCGCAGGTTCTTCGTGAGCAGCTCGCGGCAGCGCACGCGGCCGCTGTTGTCGTTCAGGTCGTTGTGCACGAGGGTGGCATAACGGGCGTTCACGCCAGGGTTCTTGTTGGCCTGGTCTTCCGTGCGATCGCCCGTGTAATCCTTGTCGAAGACGTCGTGGTTGTAGACCAGCGCATCGGTCGCGTCCGGGAAGAACTCGCGGAGGAGCGTCTCGATCTCGGGGTAGAACACGCGCTCCACCTCCGCCGAATCGTAGAAGTTCGAGCACTTCGACTCGAGGTGCGCCAGCGAGACGCCGAGCCGGTCCATGCATTCGGCGCTGGTGGGGGACAGGCCGGGATAGTACTCGCCGATGCGCCGCGCGTCGCGCATCACCTGCGGGAACCAGAGGTCCCGGCGCTTGTTGTTCTGCTCGTTCTTGCGCAGGATCGGCGCCACCTCGGGGCGCGCCGGGTCGCGCCAGATGGCGTTGGACGGGACGACGCTGTAGGTCGGCCGCTCGTAAACCGTATAGGGCAGCGGCAGCGCAACGCCACCTTCAGGGGCCTTGATGAGGTTGTTCCTGCGCATGTGGTCCATGCACTCGTCGGATTTCCGGAACCCGAGGCCCCACTTCGTCTCGATCGGAGCCCCCGGCGGCGCGTTGTGGATCATGTCGGCAACGCGCTGGCCCTCGCCGTCGGCGATCTGGGCGAGCGCGTCCTGAAGCGCCCGGGCGGTTCCCCCATCGCCATTCCGGTCGAACGACATGTAGGACAGGCCGCCATTCGCCGCGATGGCCGGCGGCTGACCTGCCGTGCGCTGAAGCGTCGGCACGTAGGCCGACGAAGCTCTCTGCGTGTCCGCCGCAACGTTGTTCTCGACGACCTTGGTCTGGCCCATGGCACACCTCCGATTATTTCCAGCTAACCGTAGCACACAGAACCCGCGTTTTCCAGACCATGAATCCGGCTTCTCCGGTGCAGGCGCCGAGGTCAGCGAGTCGGAGGATGTTCAGAAAAAAAATGAAAGCCCGGACCCGCGTTGAATGCGGGTGTCTAGCGAAGACCGTAGAAACGCATCGCGCCGCCGGCCATGACCTGATGCCTGGTCTCTGGCGACAGGCCCTCGAGCTGTTTCCGCACCATATCAGGCGCGCCGGGGAAGAACCCGTCGGGATGCGGGTAGTCGGTTGCCCACATGATCTTGTGCGGCCCGACATAGTCGGCGAGCACCTTCAGCGACCGCTCGACCGGTTCGAATGAGATCCAGCAATTGCGCTGGAACAGCTCGCTCGGGCGGGTGGTGAGGCCGGAATCGTTGAAGCCCTTATCGTCGAAGTGGCGGTCCATGCGGTCGAGCCACGGCGCGATCCAGCCGCCGCCCGATTCGAGGAACCCGATGCGGATCTTCGGATGCTTCTCGCACACCCCGCCCCAGATCACCGCGAGGCAGGCCAGCATCATCTCCATCGTGTGGGTGATGATGTGGCGGGCGCCCCGTGCCTCGAACCGGTCCGTCCCGACCTGCGGCATGCCGGCGCCGGCGCCCTCGTGGAAGCCGATCGAGAAGTCGAGGTCCTCGGCGGCCGCCCAGAACGGCTCGTAATCCGGGTGGTTGATCATCTTGTTGTTGTACGGGTTCGGCCGGATGAAACCGCCCTTGAAGCCCAATTCCTTCTTCGCGAACGCCATCTCCGCGACCGCGAGATCGACCGATTGCATCGGCAGCATCGCGATCCCGAACAGGCGGTCGGGATAGGCGCTGCAATAATCGGCGAGCCAGCGATTGTAGGCGCGGCAGGTCGCGGCGGCCAGTTCGGGGTCGTGGATCGCGCCGGAGAAGAGGCCCAGACTCGGATAGAGGAAAGCGGCGTCGATGCCGTCAGCGTCCATGTCGGGGATACGGGCATGCGGGTCAAAACCGCCGGGCTTGCCCTGCTTGTATTCCATCGTGTCGTCGGCGACGACGCCCTGGCGTGCGCCGACCCCGCCGATCGCACCGATGCCGCGCTCCTTGCTCCCGAGCGTCTGCTCCTCGATAACGAGGCGCTCCCGGCCGTCGGCTTCCTTGACGATCCGCGGGGCGCGGTTGCGAAACCGCGGCTCCATGTAGTTGTCCCATAGATCGAGCGGCTCGAGGATGTGACCGTCTGCGTCGACGACGTTGTAGGCACGTGTCATCAGCGTTTCCTTCTGAAACCAACAACAGGGTCCATCTGCGACTGTAAGGCCGGCCCAACAGGCGGTCAATCGCGCGCGGTGTTGACCTGAACATTCCCGAGTGCCCCCGCGATTGACCGCTTGCTGGGCCGACCATATAGTTGCCGTGACGGTCGGAGATGCCCCGATCGAGCAATATTTGTACTGCCCACGGACCAGTGAACGCGGCATCGTGCTGAACGTCCCCGAATTCGGTTCATATCGAGCGACAAGAGCCCAACATGACTGACACGCTTCAATACACGCCGCCGGAAATCTGGGTCTGGGAGAAGGCCGACAGTCCCAATTGGCGCTTTAGCAACACCAATCGTCCTATCGGGGGCGCGACGCATGAGAAGGAGTTGCCGCGCGGAAAGCATCCGCTTCAGCTCTATTCGTTAGGGACGCCCAATGGCGTCAAGGTCACGATCATGCTGGAGGAGTTGCTGGCTGCCGGTCATCGCGGAGCGGAATATGACGCCTGGCTGATCCGGATCGGCCAGGGCGACCAGTTTGGCAGCGGATTTGTCGGGGTGAACCCGAATTCCAAAATCCCGGCGCTCATGGACTACAGCGAACACACGCCGCAACGCGTGTTCGAATCCGGCGCGATCCTGCTCTACCTGGCGGACAAGTTCGGCGCCTTCCTGCCGAAGGATCGCGGCAAGCGCACCGAGGCTCTGAACTGGCTGTTCTGGCAGATGGGTTCAACGCCCTACGTCGGTGGCGGCTTTGGGCATTTCTATGCCTATGCACCGGTGAAGATCAAATACGCCATCGACCGCTTTGCAATGGAGGTGAAACGCCTGCTCGA
>DATFWO010000027.1:0-2195 GCA_035259205.1 Burkholderiales bacterium
GGGGCAAGCTGCTGGCGCAGGTTGTAGAGCCCGTAGTCATAGAGCTGCTGCTCACTGAGGCGGTCGGAGGTGAGGCTGAGCTGCAGGACCGGAACGCTCGAGGCATTGTACTGCACCACGATCGGCGGCTGGATGCCGGCCGGCATCAGGGCGCGGATTGCATTCGTCGCCGCGACGATCTGCGCGATGGCGAGGTCGAGATTGACGTCGGGTTGAAAATAGATCTTCTGAACCGAGATGCCGTTGAGTGTCTGCGCCTCCATATTCTTGATGCCAGTGACGTTTGAACTGATCGAGTACTGGCTGTAGGTGGTGACGCGCTGCTCCATCTCCGGCACGCTCAAGCCGGTGTACTGCCAGATCACCGACACCACCGGAATGTTGATCTCCGGGAAGATGTCCTCCGGCATGACCTTGATGGCCGAGACGCCGAGGAACACAATGAGGATGGCCAGGACGTAGAAGGTGTACGGAAACTTCAATGCAAATCGGACGATGCCCATGATCTAACTCGCCACCCGCTGGCACCGAAGTCGTTGCCCAAAAGAACTCCCTCCCGGCCTCTCCTCATGCAGATAGGGACGTGGCACCCCCTTACTTGGTCTGGATTGCGGTTATTTGGCCGCCCTTGCGGCAAAGTTCCGATTCGCCCGAGCCTGCGCCAATTAGCCGCTGATATCCTAATCGCCGCCAGTGGCTGCACGGCAGCGGTGAGATTAAATCCTTGAAAACAAGACGTGGTAAAAAAACAAGGCGGGGCGCATGCACGAACGCCCGCGCCTGGGAAGAAGCGGCAAATGATATGCATGAGCGACACCTCCGGCGCGGCGTTGTGGTACGCCCTCAACCGGCTCGAAACTAACTACTGGTGGGAGGTCGACCTCAACGGCGGGCGCAATGCCGACGAGTTTTATCTCCCGGATGGCTTGTATGTGGTCGGCCAGAACAGGTTCGCCGGGCACGACCAGATCCGCGCGTTCTATGCATGGCGCGCTCGGCGCGGATCGACGACCTCCCGGCATCTTATCAACAACCTGCAGGTCTTCGCGACGGACGAGCACCACGCACGTCTTGTGGCGGCACTCAGCCTGTTTCGGGCGAACGGCCCTCCGCCGGTGCAGCGTGCGCCCTCGCCGTGCCTGATCGCCGATGTTATCGGCGAGTGCGTGTGCGGTGAGGACGGGACTTGGCGCTTTCAGTCCCACGTAGTGCGGCCGGTGTTCCTCGGCAGCGACCACCTGCTTTCGCTCTCGATCGACGGACAGTTTCTATCTCGGCGGCGCGAGCGTATCGCCTAAGCGGCGGTATCGGGCCATCGGGTGCGGCGCGCGCGACCAGCGCCGCCGCAGTCGTGCCCGGTGCATCGCATCCCGGACGTGTAATCTACATCTTGCTGCGCCCGACGCCGCGCTGGGTGGGCGGGCTCACGACCCGATCGGAGACGTCCGCTCGTCCCCGGGAAGTCGAGGACCCAGCCCTTGGGCCCTGGATTCGCGCGTGCGCGGGAATGAGCGGAGCTTTGCTGCGCGTTGGTAGCGTCTCGCTTAAACGGAGACAGTATTCATCCATCCGGGGATACGCGGCGCTTCGCCTCAAATGCGCTCGAAATGCGCGCTGTCCACGACCGCCGTCCACTTGGCGACGTCGTCGGCGATGCGCGCACGGAATTCCTCGGGAGTCGTGGGCCGCGGATCGTTGCCGAGCGCGCGCAGACGCTCCACCACCGCCGGCTCCTTGAGAATGGCGACCACCTCCGCGTTCAGGCGAGCGATAATCGGCACCGCAACGCCCGCTGGCGCAACCAATCCCTGCCAACCCGTCACGGCGTAGCTGCGAACGCCGCCTTCGGCGATGGTCGGCACCCCGGGGAGCGCGAAAAAGCGCTGCCCACCGGTCACCGCGAGCGCGCGCAGCCTGCCGTCCCTGACGAATTCGATGAGCCCCGCCGCCGGGTCCATCATAAAGTCGAGGCGCTTGCCGATGAGATCGAGCGCCGCCGGCGCGCTGCCGCGGTAGGGCACGTGTTGAAGGCGCACCTGCGCCTCCTTGGCCAAGAGCTCGACCGCCAAATGCGGACCCGACCCGTTGCCGGGCGTGCCGTAGAGCAACGGCGTGCTGCGCGTGCGCGCGAGCGCGATGAGATCCGCCACCGTTCGCATGGAGTGATCGGCGTATGTCGCCAGCACATAGGGATA
>DATFWO010000028.1:0-5990 GCA_035259205.1 Burkholderiales bacterium
GATGACGTCCTTGGATTCGGCATACGGCCCGTCGGTGATGACGCCCTTGGTGAGGTGCTTGCCGCCGGGCTTGAGCCCATCGCTATCCAGGATCTGGGCCTTGAACTTGTCCGTCCAGGCCCTCCACTGCCCGTACAGGGCGTGCATCTGTTCGGGAGAGCTTTTGACCGGCGGCGGGTTCTTGGGAAAGTGAAACAGGAGCAGGAATTTCTTCGCGTTCATGGTTGAGCCTCCTTTGTGATCTGCATTTTCACGCGCGCCTTTCTTATCATGCGAGCTTCTGTCGCGGCACCAACATGGCGCGGCTTTCCGCGTGCGCCAGCTTCCGGAAGAAGAAGTACGAGATGGCCCACAGCACGGCGGTGCCCGCAGCCCAACTCCACTTCGACGCATCATCCCCCATCGAGAAGTGGGCGATGAGGGCCGAGACCAGCGTGATGGCAAAGCCCGCGTGCGCCCACTCCTTGAGCCGAGCGGGAGCAGGGAGGAGCAGAACGAGGATCCCCGCCAGCTTCAGCAACGCCAGCTCGACACGGAAGTAGGCGGGGAAACCGAGCTGCGTAAACGCCTCGGCCACCTGGGGAAGCCGGAGCTGGGCATAGGCCGTAAAGCCCATCTGCAGCGCAAAGAGTGACGTGGCGATCCAGTAACCTGTCGTAATACCTCTGATTTTCATGAGTCCATCCTCCTGGGTCTTCGAATTCATTTGCGGCGCGTTGTGCGCCGTCATCTATAAGGCGAGCCACCGCGGCGAGATTGGACACCTCGGCGTGAGATTTTCGGAGGGTGGCATTCTCTACGTTCGATCCTATAACGATCGAGCGTGTTGTACGTTCGGCACAAGGTCTGCGAACAGCTCGACCCATACATCGACTACCTTTGGTTCCTGAGCGATGTCCCGCCGCACGCCAGAGAGCGTATCTTGCCGAGCGGAACGCTCGAGCTGGTCGTCAACCTCGCCGACGACGAGATTCGCGTCTACGATGCCGCGTGCCTACGTCGCTATCGCGGCGCGGTCGCCTCTGGCGCCTTCCGGCGATGCTTCGTGATCGACACGCGCGAGCATGCGTCCATCATCGGCGCGCACTTCCGGCCGGGTGGCGCCGTGGCACCGCTCGGAGTTCCTGCCGACGAGCTCGTGGATAGGCACGTCGAACTGGAGTCTCTCTGGTCTTTCTCGGAGGCGAGCCTGCTGCGCGAGCAACTCTGCGCGGCGACGACGGCGACGCATCGTTTCCATCTGCTCGAGCAAGCGCTGCTCACGCATCTTCTGCGCGCAAGAAAGAGACCGCGCCTGTCGAGCATTGCGCTCCCGTTCATGCAGCGGTCGGGCGCTTCCATTCGCGAGATCGCGCGGGCCGTTGGGCTCAGTCACCGCTACTTCATCCAGTCGTTTGAGGACGAGGTTGGCATGACGCCGAAGTTGTTCCTGCGCGTGCAGCGGTTTCAGCGCGTGTTGACGATGGCTGCTCACGGGAAGGGAGCGCATTGGGCGCAGGTCGCAGAGCAATGCGGATACTTCGACCAATCCCACTTGATTCGTGATTTCGTTTCGTTCGCGGGCATCACACCCGCCCAGTTCACGCAGCAGCGAAGCGACCAGGTCAAAGACAACCACGTCCCCCTCGCCGACTGAAGCGGTCAATTTCGTCCAATACGGCCGATTCGGTTTGGCCCATCTTTCCTAGCGGAGGTCGAGATGTCGAACAAGGGCAAGCAGGGCCTGGGAGCCCTTTGGCTCCTGGCGCTCGGAATTGGAGGATGCATGGCTACGCATTCATCGCAGGCGACCGTTCGCTATCAGGTCTCGGCCGTGGAGCCGTCAATCGCCTTCTACACCCAGCAACTCGGCTTCGAGCTCGATCAGCGGACTGGCCCCTTCGCGCGGGTGTCTCGCGATCACCTCGCATTGATCTTGAGCGGGCCGGGTACATCGGGAGCGCGCCCGATGCCCGATGGTCGCCGGCAGGAGCCAGGCGGCTGGAACCGCATCGTGCTCTACGTCGACGATCTGCGTTCGCAAATCGAGCACCTCAAACAGGCCGGCGTACGCTTTCGGAACGACATCGAGGTCGGCCCTGGCGGCTCGCAGATCTTGATCGAAGATCCCGATGGCAACCCGATCGAGCTGCACGAGGCGCCCCGGCATTGAGATCAAGCGTATACAATGAGAGGCTTGAGCACGCAGCAGATCTGCTGTTAGTAGTTGGCGAGGTGGCTGAAATGACGATGAAACCAACGTTCTTCGCCACGCCCGGTGAGTTTCGCGCATGGCTGGAGACTCACCACGCCGAGAAGACGGAGCTGCTGGTTGGCTTCTACAAAAAAAGCACAGGCAGGCGGAGCATTACGTGGCCAGAATCCGTCGATGAGGCGCTTTGCTTCGGTTGGATCGACGGCGTGCGCCGGAGCCTGGGTGACGACGCGTACACCATTCGATTCACGCCGCGAAGGCCCACCAGCATCTGGAGTGCGGTCAACGTCGCTCGCGTGGCCGAACTCGAAAGGCTCGGAAGGATGACGCCAGCGGGGCGGCGGTCATTCGCCGCGCGTACGCCGGAGCGAACCGGCGTCTACTCCTTTGAGCGGAAGACCGCCGCGACGCTTGCACCCCAGGAGGCGGCGATGTTGCGGGCAAACGCAAAGGCTGCCGCCTTCTTCGATGCGCAGCCCGCATGGTACCGGCGGGCTGCCGTTCACTGGGTGATCACGGGCAAGCGCGAGCAGACGCGGAGACGCCGTCTCGAGCGGCTCATCCTAGATAGCGCCGCCGGACGAACGATCCCACCGCTTACGCGACGAGGGGCTGGGCGAAGGAACACGCGAAACGCGTGAAACCAAGCGGCTCAGTCGCCGCAACATCCTGGAGGTTCTTCGTTGACTCAACAATGTAGCAAGGAAGCGCGGGAAGCCGGTTCTCGCAAAATGTGGCCGCCTTGACAGGCGCCTGAACGTATGGCTCAGCTCGGCGCAATGGAATTCCACCTCGGCAGAGTCATCGATCACGTTCACCTGATCACGAAAGACCTCGCCGCCAGCCGCCGTTTCTTTGATGCGGTGCTGGGCGCGCTCGGCCGCCAGCGCACCATGGAGGGGGAGCATTTCTTCGCCTACGACGAGTTTTTCGTGAGCGACACCGAGTTTCCGGGCGTCGGGAAAACCACGACCACACGGCTGCATCTCGCTTTTCAAGCGGCGGATCGCGACGCAGTCGGACGCGCGTACCAGGCGGGGCTCGCCGCCGGAGGGCGCGATCACGGCGGCCCCGGCGAACGCCCGTACCATCCCGGCTACTACGCGGCATTTCTGCTGGATCCGGACGACAACAACATCGAGGCCGTATATCACGGCCCGGCGAAACGGTCGGCCGCGTCGCTGGTGATCACCGCCGGTTAACGCGGCACACGACCTCCCATTTCTCCACCGGGGGACTGATGACGAGTCGCTACTATTACGGCGCCCGCACCGAGTTCGCGCTCCGCGACCTGATCGCTCCCGCCGTCACCTCGGCCGCCGACGATCCGGCGAGCACCCGCGTCCTTCTGACCGCGAATCTCGACGAAGCCATTTGGTCCGCCGAACTCGCCGCTGGCGACGCCCCAGCCAGAGTCTACGTCGTGGAGCCGCTCGGCTCGATCGCACGAGTCTCGGAACAGCCGGGTTACCAGCCGCCGGGACATCCCTCGATGTCCTGGTGCTCCCGCGAGCCACTGCGTGTCATGAGCGAAGTCACCGAGTGGCTTCATTACCACGGCACACGCGCCGACCTCCGACCGGGCGACCTGATCAAGCCAGGCCACATCTCGAACTTCGGCGCGACTGCCAGAACGGCGAACTACGTCTACTTCACGCGCACGCTCGACGCCGCCGTGTGGGGCGCCGAGCTCGCCGCCGGCGAAGGACGCGGGCGCATCTACATCGTGGAGCCGACCGGCCCCATCGAGGACGACCCAAACCTGACGAACAAGAGGTTCCGAGGGAATCCCACCAAATCATTCCGCTCACGCGCGCCGCTGCGAATCACGGGCGCGATCACGGATTGGCAGGGGCACGGCCCAGAAGCGATCCAAGCCATGAGAGACGGCCTCGAACGGCTCAAGCGGCTCGGCGTCGACGCGATCGACGACTGATCGAACCGACTATCGCCGCACTGGAGCCACGGAATCGCTTCCGCGCTCGCTGGATTGAGAATGATTGGCGTTTCGTCGGTGGGGCGGAACAGATTCCGAACCTGACCAAGCTCTCGGCGGTAGCAGCGACGGCATCTTCACGCGCGACTGTCAGGTCGAACTGCGTAAGGGAAGGATTAGCTCAACGTGCCTTTGATGAGCATTGAGCTTCGCACCGAGGCGTCCTTCATGTGAAGGACGCTCTGCCGCTGTGGGTCGTTCATGTACCCGGCCAGGCCCTCTTCACTCTGGAAGCTCACCACGTGCACCTCATATGGCCGCTCCGCCGACCCGGCAACGAAGCTCGCGTCGTCTGGTCGGAGCCTGAGTATCAGCTGTCCGCCGTAACGCGTTAGCAAAGGAAGCACGATCGATTCGAAGTCCTGGAAGACCTGTTGGCAGTCTTCTCGCACGTAGATGAGCTGAGTAAGCACGATCATGGGGCCAGTAATCTTGCTGCTACCGAGAGTATAGTGGAACCTCGACTGCAAGGCTGGCGTAGCTTTCGCCCCGCAGGGCGTTCATGGGAGCGCAGCGCCGGGGACGGTCCCTGGGCACGAGTCGTCCAGGCTCGGCAGGCTCTCCGATCTGCTCGGTGAAGGAGCGCGGGCGATAGGGCGCATTTATTCGCGTCCCCAGGAGTTGTAGGTAGTTCCAAACGAATCTTTTCCGCCCCGCCGACGAAACGCCAATCATTCTCACCTGTAGCAGCCGCCTTGCGGCGAGTCAACGGTTCCGGAACGGTTTTCCAGGACGGCCCGGGCGCGGCGCTGTTGCGCATGAAGCCATGCTTCGGGCCGCGCGGAGGCGCGGAACGTGGTCCTGCAGGACTCGTGGCCCAGGGCCGTCGCGACGACTAACGCCGCGCTTGGTCGCGACACGCATCGCGCGAGCGCAGACCTTCGGGACCTTCGCCTTGTCTGCCGGAACTTGCAGTCGCGGCCTTCCGGAATCCTGGAATGGCTTCGCTAACTGCTGAGGCCGGAAGGACAGACGCGGCGTCGGCTACTCGGCCGCCTTCTTCTTCTTCTTCTTGGTCGCCTTCTCCTCGACGCACTTGCCATCGGTGCAGGCCCACTGCATACCCTTGGCCGGCTTGCCCTTGGAGGCGCAATCGGCGGGCGCGCTGCACTCGGGGGGCGGGGGCGCGGGGGTGGCCGGCTCGGCGGCTGGCTTCTCTGGCTCGGCCGGAGTCGCTGCCGCCGCAGGCGGCATCTCCTTGGGCGGTGGAGTCGGCTCGGCCGCCGGTGCCGGCGCAGCGGCCGGTTGCTCGGGGGGCGGGGGCGATTTGCTCGCGCAACCCGCGCCCAGCAGAAACATGATCGGAATGCTTCGCCAAAGCTTCATGCCTGGACCTCCTTTCAACCGATAGGAACCGCAAACGCGACAGCTGAGCTACAGCCCCGTGCTTCGAATTTTCGGTACTTGTAGCAGCCGCCTTGCTGCGAGTCAACGGTTCCAGAACGGTTTTCCAGAGTGCTAAGCCCTGAGCCCGCGAATGCGGTCCGTCAACAGCCGTCGCACTGCGGCAACGCCCGCGCTTTCGTAGCGCGCGGTGTTACGCGCCAGGGTCACGATCCGCTCCATGCGCGGTTGGACCAACCGGACGGCGACGAGCGGCGGTCCCGCCATCGCCAGCGCGCTCTCGGGCACCACCGCCACCCCGAGGCCGGCTGAGACGAAGGCCCGCACCGTGCCTATGTTGGCAGTCGAGAACGCGATGTTGGGACGGAATCCGCAGTTGTGAGCGCCCAGCATCACGGCTCGCCGGACCGTCGACCCGGGACGAAAGGCGACGAACGGCTCGTCGCGCAGCTCCGC
>DATFWO010000029.1:0-4225 GCA_035259205.1 Burkholderiales bacterium
TTCGGTCACCTTCGCCGCTGCGTAAAGCAGCATCATCAACCATAGCCATTTCGAGTTCGTGTATCGCGGTGAGAAAAGCAGCATCATCATTGGCAAAGCAAGCATGGGAAAGCCTTGGATGAAAATGTAAAAGCGCAGATCGCCCGAGCCTCGCTGCTCCGAAAGACGCCAGACAATAACACTCGCCACCGCAGCGATGACAAAAGGAAGCAGAAGGATCCGCGACCACTTGACGCTGATTCGTTCGGCGACCACCGTTGCAACGAGCGAGGAAAATGCAACAGACATCGGGAGACGATCCCAGAACAGGCGCTCCGTAGTCGGCGCCAAATGGTAATAGGACGAACCAAAAGCTGTCAGCAACACGCCGGCAAAGAAGACGGCATAGGCAGGCTTTTCCAGCTTTGGCAGCTGTCCTTGCGCATCGCCCGTGATGCGCGGAGCCGAGCCACTATCCCGAGCCAGGAAAATGAAGCCCAACAGCCCAACCGCGAGGAACGGCAAATTGCTCAACACGTTCAGAGCGCTCGGCACGCCCCAAAGAGTTCGAGCATCGGCGAAGCGATGGTACGTTTCGGGCTGAGGAATCGGGGGTCGGGCAACGAGTGCCGCGCCTAGGGCTACTCCGGCGACGACGATAACTCCAATTCGGCCGTACCGAGACACGCGCCATTTATACCCCAAGCAGATGGTCGAGTTGGTGTTCTCCGCTCCTCAGACGTGGATCGCGCGAAGCAAATCGCGCGACACGGGCGCCTCAAGCTCAACCTGTGCTCCGCCATGATGAAGCCAACAGCCCGGCGGAATGCCGCCGGCTTCACCATTTTTTTGCGAGCACCGACTTGAGCGCCTGGACGTCGAGCGAAAGATCGGTGACGATCTGCTTCAGCCGCCGATTTTCATCTTCGAGCTGTCGCAGTCGCTTCGCCTCGCTGTCATCCATTCCAGCAAACTTGGCTTTCCAGCGATAGAACGTCGTCGGAGTTACGCCGAGTCGCCGGACGACATCTTCCACCTTCGCGCCGGCGTCGGCCTCGCGAAGCGCTCGGATGATCTGCTCCTCGGTGAATTGACTCTTCGGCATGCGTTCTCCTTGTGGTCCAGTTTTTGGGGGGCAGGTCACGATCAACAGCACCGGAGCAGCAGCTCCACCCCTTTGGGCGCCACTCCGACTTGGCCGTGAACGCGCCGCGAGCAAATCGCCGGTCCACAGGCTCCACTCTACGGCACCTTGATGAAGGCCATGCCCTGCTCGTTGACGCCGCCGAGGAAGGAAGAGGGCATTACCGCGAGCGCTCCGGTGATCTGATTCACGGTGAACCCGATCAGGAAGTTATGCGGCGCCGCCGCGGTGTTGGTCAGGTAGAGAAAACGCCCGTCGGGATCTAGGACGATGTGCTCGAAGGTCTCGTTCAGGCCGGTTGTGGTGACGACGCCTGTGGCCGGGCTCAGCGAGCCGTCGGCGGCGATGTTGAACCGGGTCACGTCCCCTCCGCGGTTGAGAACGTAGAGGAAACGGCCGTCCGGACTCACCGCCGCGCCTCGGGTGCTGAACCCCTGCTCTGCGGTATAGGTCCCCGGCTGCTGCGACATGATCCCGGTCACCGGATCAATGCTGTACGCGCGGACATTGGCGGTGTAGTCCGCGGAGTAGGCGTAGCGTCCGCCGGGCATGGGCGCAAAGTCGTAAACCACGTTGCCGGCGGTGGCGTGATCGGGGGTGGTGACCGCTCCGGCGCTGGTGCGAAACACGAGCAGGTCCGTGGACCCGCTGCCGAACAGGAAGTTGCCGGCGGCGGAAAGCCGCGTAAGCGAGTACGTGCTCCAGGAGTAGGGCGAGCCGGCGACCGCGGACAGTGTTCCATCGGCCGAGATGTGAAAGGAGTACAGCTTGGTCGCCCCGCCTCCGGCATAGAGGTAGGTGCCGTCCGGGCTGACCGCCACCGCCGAGCCCGAGACGCCGGCAACGGCGTAGGGAGAGCCCGCTATCGCCGTCAGGGCTCCGGTGTTCAGGTTGACCCGAAACGCGTCGACCTTTCCATTGCAGCCGACGTAGAGGAACCGGCCTTGGGCCGTCGCCGTGGCGCTCGGCGCGGAACCCGTCGGGGAGGTCGCCGGCGACGCCGCGAGCAGAGCGCCGGTGCTGCGGTCCACCCGGAAGACTGAGACATTGTTATCGCTTTGGTTCGCCACGTAGGCGAACAGGGCGCTGGGGGGTGCCGGGGCAACGTGGAGAGTCGCCGGGCTGCTGGTCAGCGTGCCGCCGCTGTTGGTGACCACCGCGGTGAAGGTCGCGCCGTCGTCCCCGAGCGCAGTGGGCGGGGTTGTGTAACTGGGCGACGTGGCGCCCGGAACTGCGATGCCATTCTTCTTCCACTGATAGGTCAGCGGGGCGGTTCCTTCGGCCACCACGGTGAAGGTGGCCGTAGCCGGTGCCGTGACTTCCTGATCGATCGGCTGGCCGGTGATGCTCAGCGAGGTTCCCCCGTCGGGCAACGAGACGACGTGCTGCTCACCGCCGCACGCGACGAGACACGCGGCCGACAGTGCAACCAGGATAGCGATTGCGGTCCGCACGGTCCTTCTCCTTGGGCGAATGAAACAGCGGGCGGCATGCCCGCGGCACCGGGGCCGTGTGCAAATCGCCGTCCAACCCTGATCGAGTGCTGAGACTGGGGAGTTCGAGGCGAAAGCTGCGATCTGACGCGCGTCGGACTCGGACCCTGTTTCATTCCGGCAGCAGGCTGGTTGACATCCGGCAACGCGGCGCCGACGGTGCGCGCAATCGAGCGCAATCAGTTTCTTGAACCGAGGCGCTCGCCGCCCACTCAGAATCCCGATGACGGATGCTTTCTATCAGTCCTAGGAGTCCGCGACGACCCACACTCTTGCCGGGAATCAGTCGAACAGGGGCTATACGCAGAGCGGTTCGGAATTAAGGGATTGTTAGCACCGTACACAGGGCCGTTGGCGGCGCACAGTGGTCTGTCGGAGTCGGCCGCCATCCGCCGACTACTTCGTCCAGCTGTTCGGCGACAAGATTGCGCAGCGTCTCGCGATTGACGGAAAGCTTCCGAGTCTTCAGGCTTTTCTTTTCGGTGTTCATCTTGTTCATTTTCGTTTTCTCCTGAGTTGGTAGGCGCGCAAACGCCCCGGGCCTCTACCTAGGAAGATCGAAAACAGACGGGAAAAGACGACAAGTGCGCAGCTGTTCTTCGGACTGGCCGCGAGCGCTAAATGCGCCTCCCCAATCCTGGACTCGAGCTCTGGAGGAGAGTTTCGTGAGCGACACTTCTCGCCGCAGTCGTGATCAGCCCAGACGAGACCGCGGTCCCGACCGTGCAACGCCGGCTGGTAGATGGCCGCTACGACTGCGTGGTGGTCGGCGCCGGCGTCCGCCTGCCGCCGCGGCAGCTGGTGCTGTTCGAGGCGGTCATCACGCAATCCATCGCGCCGCGCCGCAGACGGCCATCGCCTTCAACACCCGCCCCGAGGACACCGGCGCGGCGGCCGCGCGCTGGATTTGACACGAGACTGGGCGGCCTGTAACGGAATGTGCGCGACTGTGTCTCCGGGAGCGTGCGCAACCGCGCGCTCGTCGTGCGACAAGTACATTGCGCTAGCATCAACGAGCAACGCTCTTTCCGGTAAAACGCTGGAGGTCGCCTCGTGGATCAACTTCTTCGCGCTCTCGCCGCGCTGTTCATCATGGCTATTGTTGTCAGCGGCTGCACGTCGGCCGATCCTAGACTCGTGGGGAAATGGGTTTCGCTGCGCAAGGCAGGCGACCCCACTGTTGCGCAGACGACAAGAATTTTCTACAGCGACGGAAGGTATGAAACCTACGACGACGAAGACGTCAGCAAGGGTCTGCAGCCCGAGAGGGGCACGTGGAAAACGGACAACACAATTCTCAGCACCGAGACGAGCTCAGCAAAAGCCACGCTCGCTTGGCAAAGAGAAGGTGACCAACTCGTGTTGACTTACTTAACGACAGGCGAACGGGATCTATCCAAGATGCCAATCGAGAAGCGAATGTATCGTTACGAGAAGTTGTCCGACCCTATTCGCTGAATCAATAAACCGACGGCACGTAGCGCTCTTTCGGAATCGGTCCGCGCAGATAGTCGGGATTGTGCACGCGCTCGGGGAGCGTCACGCCCGGATGCTGCACTTCTTCGCATGGGATGATCGAAAGCAAGTGATGAATGCAGTTGAGGCGCGC
>DATFWO010000030.1:0-8614 GCA_035259205.1 Burkholderiales bacterium
AGCCCACATCGATGAGATAGCTTCCCCTGCGGAACCGATAAACCTTCGTAACTTCCACACCGTCTATTGCGGGAGCACGCAGGCGCACCTCGACCTGATCGGCGCCGTCGGCCAACCGATAATTTTCTCCCTGCGCCTGAAAGACCGTGCGGTGGCTCGGCAGCTTGCCGCCCGTCAGTCCGGACTGCGCGATGTAGGTGTGATCGGCCGTCGCGTCAAACAGTATGAAAGGCTTGTTTTTGTCCTGCGTATCCCGGTGCTGCTTGAACTCCAGGTGCCGCAACTCGCCGCCCTGAGTGTTAATTCCGGCAACGACCAGATCCGTCTCGACCCGGATCGTGGCACCCTGCGCGCGCGGACCCGTCGCCTCTTTCGGTACCGCGGATTGCGTGGCAGCGAGCTTCTCGCCCGGTGTCGGCGTCGGAGCTGTGGAAGCCGCGCCTTTTCCCCCCTTATCTTCGGCGATCGGCGGTGGGGGGGGACTCCGGTCCCGCTGCCAAGCGTCCAACAGCAGAAACACTGAGAACGCAAAGACAAAAAACAAGATGAGCCGTTGTTGAGAATCCATGTCTTCGCTTGCCTTGCCCGGCAGGATCAGCGGCTCCGCTGCCGCAACCGCGCCATCACCTGTGCCAGAATCGCCGCGAACTCTTCCCGGACCGCGCTCCAGCTGTCCCGCGACGGGCAGCGCCGAGCCAGCACCACCAGATCGTACCCGGCGAAGCCCTCCGCGTTCCTGCGGAATGCCTCCCGCACCAGGCGCTTGATGCGATTTCGGTCGACCGCCCGCGGGGCGTTCTTCTTGCTGACCGTCACGCCGACGCGTGAATAGGATAAGGCATTCGCGAGGACGAACACGCTGAAGTGACGACGGAGCACTGCAGGCCTGCCTGCCAGCGCTGCGACATACTCCTCGCGGCGGCGCAGGCGTTTTGCGCGCGGCAGCGCGGCCGGCCGGATCGCGCTCAGACGCTCAGCCGCGCGCGGCCCTTGGCCCTGCGGGCACGCAGGACACCGCGGCCACCACGGGTCCGCATCCTTACACGAAAACCGTGGGTGCGCTTGCGGCGCGTTTTCGATGGCTGATACGTCCGTTTCATCGCTCACCGCCGTGCGGGGAAAAAAGTGCGGTATTACAACCTTTCCTAACTACCTGTGTCAACTTGGCGCAATGCCAGTCCCTGCTGCGGCTGGCTTGATGCAGGAGATTGCACATGCATTCGCAACAAGGTTCACCCGCGCCGCAGTATCCCGCTTGCAGCAGCGGCATTTTCTGGTGCACGGAACAACAACGGAACAGCGCAGTATCTCCCACGCCTCGAGTCGCTGTTTCGTCCTCGCCGGAACGTCCCAAAACGACCCCGGCGCTGTGGATAACTGCTCCCAAAAAAGGTAAAATTGAGGTGCCAAAACGCGTCCTAGAAGACGTCGTGAACGGGTCCGAATTCCACCTCCAAGACGGTACCGATGAACAGCTTCTGGCGCCTCTGCCTGGCCTCCTTCGAGAAGGAACTTTCGCCCCCGCAGTTTCGAACCTGGATCAAACCGCTCAAGTGCTACATCGATGGCGATGCCATCACCCTCGTCGCGCCTAACCGTTTCGTGCAACAGTGGATTCGCGACAAATTCGCGCAGCGGATCGAAGCACTCGCGCGGGAGCATTTCAAGCGCGTGGTCGGAGTGAAACTCTTGCTCGCGGACAAGGAGCCCGCAGCGCGCGCGATGGCCGCTGACACGGGAGAGCCAGTGGGAGCAAAGCCGACCAGCCGCGAAGTGTCGCGCTTGAACCCGGCCTTCAGTTTCGACACGTTCGTGACCGGTAAGGCGAACGATCTGGCGCGCGCTGCAGCCACTCAGGTCGCTGAGCGGCCTGGTGCCGCCTATAACCCGCTGTTTATCTACGGTGGCGTCGGCCTCGGCAAGACCCATCTCATCCAGGCGATCGGGAACCAACTGCGGGCGCATGCGCCCGACACGAAGATCCGCTACATACACGCCGAACAATACGTATCGGACGTGGTGCGCGCCTACCAGCACAAGGCTTTCGACGATTTCAAGCGCTATTACCACTCGCTGGATCTTCTATTGATCGATGATATCCAGTTTATCGGCGGCAAAAACCGGACGCAGGAGGAATTTTTTTACGCTTTCAATGCGCTGATCGAAGCTCACAAGCAGCTCGTCATCACCTGCGATTCCTATCCAAAGGAAATCGCAGGTATCGAAAACAGGCTGATCTCCCGCTTCGGCTGGGGCCTCACGGTGGCCGTCGAGCCGCCCGAGCTGGAAATGCGCGTCGCAATCCTGCTGAAGAAAGCGGAAGCCGAAGGCATACGCCTGGATGAGGCTGTGGCGTTTTTTCTCGCCAAGCACATACAGTCGAACGTGCGCGAGCTCGAGGGTGGTTTGAAACGCGTACTTGCCTACTCGCGGTTCACCGGTGGTGAGCTCTGCCTGGACCTTGCGCGCGAGGCGCTACGCGACCTGCTTGCCATACAGAACCGCCAGGTATCGGTAGAAAACATTCAGAAGACCGTTGCCGATTACTACAAGATCAAGGTCTCGGAGATGTATTCGAAAAGACGCAGCCGCAACGTCGCCCGGCCGCGGCAGATCGCCATGGCACTCGCCAAAGAATTGACCCAGTTGAGTTTGCCGGACATCGGGGAGGCTTTTGGTGGCCGTGATCACACCACAGTGCTGCACGCCTGCCGCAAGGTCGCCTTGCTCAAATCAAGCAATACCGACATCACGCACGACTTCAATTCCTTACTCAAAGTGTTGAGAAGTTGATGAGTGCTGGGCGAAATGTGCATATCTCCAAGCGTCTACCGGAGAGCGGTATTTTGTCCACAAATCCGTCACAGGATATCTCCGGTGCTTTGCACCGTTTCATACCGGTGCGGCTTGCTGATCCTGCAGGACTTTCGTCCCTAACTCCCGCTGTTGGCTGCCATTACTACTATTCTTATGAAGTAAAACAAAACAACTTATGAAACTGGTCGAGATCGAGCGTGATTCCCTGCTCAAGCCGCTGCAGGCGGTAACCGGGATAGTCGAAAAGCGGCATACGTTACCGATACTGTCCAACGTGCTGATCGAGCGGGCACAAGGCCGCCTCAATCTTGTTGCGACCGATCTCGAGATCCAGGTGTCAACGAGCAGCGATATCGGCGGAGCAGCAGGTGAAGACCACAGTCTCACGGTTTCGGCACGCAAGCTGCAAGATATTCTGAGAGCGCTGCCCGAGGGTGTAGACACGATACTGGACGCACAGAACAACCGGTTGCAGGTCCGTGCTGGTAAAAGCCGGTTCAACCTGCAGACCCTGCCTGCCAGCGACTTTCCGAAGCTGGGCGATGCCGGAACGGTCCTGGGAAAAATCGTCCTGCCCCAGAAGGCGTTCCGGGAATTGCTCCTGCTCGTGCAGTACTCGATGGCGCAGCAGGATATTCGTTATTACCTCAATGGGCTGTTGCTGGTGCTTGACGATGGTCAGGTGAAGGTCGTGGCGACCGACGGACACCGCCTGAGCTACGCCGCGCGGCCGCTGGGCCAGCAGCAGGAAAAACGCGAAGTGATATTGCCGCGCAAGGCCGTGCTCGAACTGAGCAAGCTTCTGGGCGAGGTTGATGATCCTCTGGAAATCGAGTTGTTTTCGAGTCAGGTGCGGTTCGCGTTCGGGGGCGTCATCGTGGTCACGAAGATCATCGACGGGAAGTTCCCTGACTATGCGCGGGTCATTCCCAGCAACTATCAGAAGAAGTTCGTGATCGACCGGTTGCAACTCCTGCAGTCACTGCAACGCGCAGGCATATTGTCGAACGAGAAGTTTCGTGGAGTACGATGGTTGGTGACCGGGAGCAGCCTGCGGATATCTTGCACCAACAACGAGCAGGAGGAAGCACAGGAAGAGCTTGAAGTCTCTTACCCCGGCGAGGCGGTCGACATCGGTTTCAACATTACCTACCTCCTCGATGTCCTGACGAACGTGCAAAGCGAGCAGGTGGAATGCGCCCTTGGTGATGCGAACAGCAGCATGCTGGTTACACTACCCGGGGAGCGCGATTTTCGATACGTTGTGATGCCGATGCGCATTTAGCGCTTCGGTCACTGGAGCGTCTGAGCGTGATGGGCGTACAAGCCGAGAAAGAGTCCTTGCAGCGATCTGCGGAGGACTACGATGCGAGCAGCATAAGGGTCCTGAAGGGACTCGAGGCCGTGCGCAAGCGGCCGGGCATGTATATCGGCGATACTGCCGACGGTAGTGGGCTGCATCACATGGTGTTCGAGGTGGTCGATAACGCGGTCGACGAAGCGCTCGCCGGGTTTTGCAACGAAATCACGGTGACCATTCATCCGGATAATTCGATCAGTGTGCTTGACAACGGCCGTGGCATCCCGACCGAACCGCACCCGGGTGACAGCGAGGGTCGTTCGAGCGCCGAAGTAGTCATGACCGAACTCCACGCCGGCGGCAAGTTCGATAACAACTCGTATAAGGTGGCCGGCGGCCTGCACGGGGTAGGCGTGTCGGTGGTCAATGCGCTCTCCGAGTGGCTACGTCTCGCGATCCGCCGCGACGGCGGTCTTCATCAGATGGAGTTTCGGGGTGGGGACGCTGTAGCGCCGCTCAAGGTAGTCGGCAAGAGCGAAAAGCGGGGAACGGAAGTGCACTTTCTGCCGAGCCGGGAGGTTTTCGGAAAGGTTGAATTTCACTATGAAATACTCGCGAAGCGGCTGCGCGAGCTCGCGTTTCTCAACGGCGGCCTGGCCATCTGCCTGATCGACCAGCGTACCGGGAAAGAGGAGAAATTCTCCTTTACCGGAGGAGTGAAGGGGTTCGTGGAGTATATCAACCGCAGCAAGAACGTGCTGCATCCGAATATTTTTTACGCGCTCGCCGAGAAGGACGGCATTGTCGTCGAAGTCGCCATGCAGTGGAACGACTCCTACCAGGAGTCGGTGCAATGCTTCACGAACAATATTCCGCAGCGCGACGGTGGCACCCACCTTACCGGCCTGCGCGCGGCGATGACAAGGACGATCAACCAGTATATCGAATCCAACAAGCTCGCCGAAAAAGCAAAGGTGGAGACCACCGGCGACGATATGAAGGAAGGGTTGACGGCCGTGCTCTCGGTCAAGGTTCCCGAACCGAAGTTCTCGTCGCAGACCAAGGATAAGCTGGTGTCGTCGGAAGTACGCCCGGTGGTGGAGGAGATCGTGGCGCAGAAACTGGGAGAGTTCCTGCTGGAGAAACCGAATGACTCGCGGATCATCTGCGGCAAGATTGTTGACGCCGCGCGCGCGCGGGAGGCAGCGCGCAAGGCGCGCGAGCTCACGCGACGCAAGGGAGTGCTCGACTCCTTCGGCCTCTCCGGGAAGCTCGCCGATTGTCAGGAGCGGGACCCGGCGCAGTCGGAGCTCTACGTCGTGGAGGGCGATTCGGCCGGCGGCTCTGCGAAACAGGGACGTGACCGGCGCTTCCAGGCGATCTTGCCGCTGAAGGGGAAGATACTCAACGTCGAGAAGGCCCGCCTCGACAAGTTGCTCTCGTCTCAGGAGATCATCACGCTGATCAGCGTGCTCGGCACGGGCATAGGAAAGGAAGAGTACGCTCCGGAGAAGCTCCGTTATCACCGGATCATCATCATGACCGATGCGGATGTCGACGGATCGCACATACGGACGCTGCTGCTTACTTTTTTCTATCGCCAGATGCCGGAATTGATCGAGCGCGGGCACGTCTACATCGCGCAACCGCCGCTCTACAAGGTGAAGCACGGAAAGACGGAGCGCTATCTGAAAGACGAGCACGAGCTCAATCACTTCCTGCTGCGGCTGGCGCTGTCGGAAGCGGAACTCTACACCTCGGCCAAGGCCCAGCCGCTGAGCGGCGAAGCGCTCGAGCAGATAGCAAAGGAATATTTGCTGGCCGAGGCGGTCATCGAGCGGGTAGGTCGTCTGATCGACGAAGACGTCCTGCACGGCTTGGCGCGACGGTCGGTAAAGCTGGCGCTTGGCGACGAGCAAGCGGCGCAGCGCAGTGCCCAGGCGCTGGGCGCGGTGGTTGCAGGACTCGGCTTGCGCGTCGAGGCCAGATTCGACGACCAGACGGAACGCTACGTGCTGGCCGTGCACCGCCTGCAGCACGGCAACGAGCGGCATTGCTACATCGATAACGATTTTGTTCAGAGCGGTGATTACGCGCAGTTACAGCGTACCGCCCAGATGCTGCAGGGACTGCTCTCCGAAGGAGCGTACGTGAAGAGAGGTGAGCAGCAGCACCCGGTCAAGGAATTCCGGGACGCCATCGACTGGTTACTGGCGGAAGTCCAGCGCGGTGTGAGTACCCAGCGCTACAAAGGCCTGGGCGAGATGAATCCCGAGCAATTATGGGAAACGACGATGGATCCGGCGACGCGGCGGCTGCTTAAGACGCGCGTCGAGGACGCCATCAGCGCGGAGGAAATATTCTCCACCTTGATGGGCGATGAAGTGGAACCGCGGCGTAATTTCATCGAAGCGAATGCGCTCGGCGTGCGTAACTTGGATGTCTAGAAAGCGACCTGCCGAGGTGGCAATAGGATAAAGTGCCCGTGCGTCGCGGCCGAGCGACTGGCGATGACCGCCTAGCGTTTGGCGGAGGCTTGCGGTCGCCGCTTGGTAGCGTTCGACGTGACGGCCGTTACCGCCCCGTGAGCTTGGGAAGAATCAGGCCGCCTTGCGGCGGGGCTTCGCAGCGGGCTTGCGCGCGCGGTGGCGCGCGGCCTTGGCGGAGGCCGTAGGCCGCGCCGTCTTGGCTGGCTGGCGCGCCCGCACGAACACGGACTTCGGCTCGGGTTCCCGCACCTTGACCTCCGTCGGAGCGGCTGGCTGGCGCGCCGGCCGCTCGGGCCGTGGCTGGAACTCGAAGCCGATCGTACCGTCCGGCTTCTTTGCAAGATACGCCTTGAACGGTCGTCCACCGCGTTTCGGGGAGATGAAGCGGGTCAGCAAATCGGTGCGGCCGGTCGCCAGGAGCTTCTGCATCTGCTCGCGCTCCACCGGTTGCTGGAGGATCAGCTTGCCGGAACGGAAATCGCAGCTGCGCCCCGCTCCAACGGACCTCTCGCATACATAGGAGACGCCGTGCTCGAACACCCGCGCACCGCATTTGGGACAAGCGCCCACGCTTTCCTGGTTTGAGAAATCGGGCGGATTCGCGGCTTCGTCCTCGCGCGCCTGCCCGAAATCGAACTCGATGCGGAAGTCGTTGGTGAGCCGGATGCCGGCGGAGAACGGCTTTCCGGCGCGGCTGCGAAATCCACTCAGCGGACCGATGAAGCGCGTAGTGAGCAGCTCGCCGACCTCTTCCGGCGACCATTCCCGTCCGGAGAGCACCACCCAGAGCGAGAAATCGCACTTCTGGCACTGGAACTTGCGGTAATCCTCCTGCACCACGCCGCCGCACTTGGGGCACGGAGCGTCCACGGTGGCATAGGCTTCGCCGGGAATGTCGCCGTTGCGGATACGCTCGACGAGATCGCGGGTCACCTGCTCGATGTGGTCCATGAACACCTGGCGCGGCAGTTGGCCGCCTTCCATGAGCTTCAGCTTGTGCTCCCAGTCCCCGGTGAGCTCGGGGGAGGTGATCTCGCTTACGCCGAAGTGGTGCAGGGCGAGCAGCAACCGGAAGGCCTTCCAGGTCGGCTTCAGCTCGCGCCCTTCGCGCTGCACGTATTTTTCCTGGATCAGGCCCTCGATAACCGCAGCGCGCGTGGCCGGCGTACCGAGGCCCTTCGCTTCCATCGCCGCGCGCAGCTCGTCGTCCTCTACGAGCTTGCCCGCGCCTTCCATGGCGGAGAGCAGCGTCGCCTCGCTATAGCGCGCCGGCGGCTTGGTCTGGTTGGCGTTCGCGTTGACCTCGAGCACGGCGACCGCCTCGCCCGCGCCCACTGGCGGCAGGTTCTGCGTTTCCTCCTGCGCCGAACGGCCGTAGACCGCCAGCCAGCCCGGCACCTGCAGAATGCGGCCCTCGGTCTTGAAATTGTGCTCGCCGACGCGCGTCAGTCGCGTCGTCTGGAGATACTCGGCTGCAGGGTGGAACACCGCGAGAAAGCGGCGCACCACGAGATCGTAGAGCTTCTGTTCGGGCTCGCTCAGGTGGCGCGGCGGCTGGAGGGTGGGAATGATGGCGAAGTGGTCGCTGATCTTCGAGTTGTCGAACACCCTCTTGTTAGGTTTGACCCATCCGTTCTTCAGCACCGCCCTGGAAAACGGGGCGTATTCGCGCAGATCGCCCAGCATCTCCATCGTCTTCTTCACCGTTCCAATATAGTCCTCGGGCAGCGCGCGCGAATCGGTCCGCGGATACGTGAGAACCTTGTGCCGCTCGTAGAGCGCCTGCGCGAGCCCGAGTGTGTTGCGCGCCGAGAACCCGAAGCGCCCGTTGGCTTCGCGCTGCAGGCTGGTCAGATCGAACAGCAGGGGCGACAACTGCGTGGCGGGCTTGGTTTCGTCGGTGACGATCCCCTTCCCGTCGCGGCACGCCGCGGCGATGCCCTCGGCCTGGTCTGCGTCCCACACACGCTCGGCGCGGCGTTCGGGATCCTCGTCCTTCTTGAAGGCG
>DATFWO010000031.1:0-6921 GCA_035259205.1 Burkholderiales bacterium
CGTAGAGCTCCTTCTCGATGTCCGCACCCTCTTCGACCAGTAGCCGGCGCACTTTCTGGCCGTCGGGCCCGGTTTGGCGCGTTCTCAACTGCATCCCGAGAATTCGAGTCGCATGCTGCTTCACTTCGTCGAGCGACTTCGCAACCTTTACGCCGCCCCCTTTGCCGCGCCCGCCGGCATGGATCTGGGCCTTTACCACCCATACCTTGCCGCCCAGTTTCTTCGCAGCTTCCACAGCTTCTTCCACGCTGAAGCACGGGTAACCGGCCGGGGTTGCGACACCGTACTTGCGCAGGATTTCCTTCGCCTGGTATTCGTGGATTTTCACTGGTGGCCTTCCTGTGGGTCGGCGCGGCCGCGGCAAACGGCCCAATCTATTACCTCGTGCACGCCGCAGCCTTGACCGGAGTCAATATCCGGCAATGGCTGCGCCCGGTGCGCGACTGCTCGTCAGAACCACCGGCTCAGTCGCGTCGCGACTTCGCTGGTGCTACGTCGAGAATTAGCGGACGCCGGGACGGCGCAGTATAACAAACGAAATTCGACCGTTCTGGGTTAGGTTGGTAGGCGACTGCGGCCCTCAGACCGGGATGAACCACAGCAGGAAGCCGACCGTTACGGGCAGGTTTTTTTGCGCGCGGCCACGGGCACAAATGGCGCACTGCATCAATCGAACACTCGTAGGAGCGAAATAGATGACAGGTGCTACGGAAGGATGGGCCCAAAAAAAAGCGCAATCCCAAGGGATTGCGCTTTAAAATCCACCAAAGGAGGAGGTTTTGGAGGAATGCGCTCCCACCGCTAGTGCGGGCCACGCAACTGAATTATGACCGTTTCCGAAGCATAATGCAAGCGTTTGCTGTTGCCGTGCACCATGATATGGACGCTTTTATTCTCTATTAATAAAATCAACGCGTTACATCGGCGCAGCGCGCAGCTTTAACGCACGACAAGCACGGGAATCCGGGCGTGCGTCAACACTTTGCGTGTCTCGCTCCCCAGCAGCATCGCGGCGAGTCCTTTGCGCCCGTGCGAGGTCATCACGATGAGATCGCATTTGCGCGTGTCCGCGGCTTTGAGTATCGCGGCGTGCGGATGGTCGCCGGTTTCACAGACGGTGTCGCAAGGAACGCTTGCTTCCTGGGCGATGGTCCGTACAAACGCGAGATACGCGTCAGCGCGTGTCCTCGCTTCTTCCTCGATGCGTTCTTCGGTTACCGGATCGAATGCGCCCTCGTAGGCGATCAGCAAATGGTAATCAGGAATGACGTGGATTCCCGTGATCCGCGCCTGATGCAGCTTGGCCAGCTCGACACCCGAACGCACTGCTCGCTGCGAAAGCTCGGAACCGTCCGTCGGTATCAGGATGTTCTTGAACATCGGGCCCACTCCTCACATTCGGTCGCGCGGCGCCCGCGCTTTTCCAACATCTGGACCTTGCGGCAAGCTTGTCGCGCAGCGCCCGCGCTGTCAAGGGTACCTTGATTCCGCGGCCGGTTGCCGCAACGAGCATCCTTTGGCGGTCGATATAATCGCCCGCTTAGTGCTGCGTTCTACCCTAATACCGGAGTTCATTACGATGCAACGGTCTCTGCTGTTCACCGGCGACATCAATCTCATGAATGTCACCGATCCGGGCATTCCGTTTGCGCGGGTCGGTGATACCCTGCGCGCGGCCGACGTCCTGTTCGGCAATTTGGAATGCTGCCTTTACGATGCCGGTGCGCGCTCCCTCGCCGACGAAGGATTCTACGCCGCGCCCGCCGCCGGCCGGGCGCTCAAGCTCGCGGGATATCACGCGCTCGGCAACGCGAACAACGTCAATTACGGGGCCGACGCAATCCGCTCCTCGCTTGCGGAACTCGACCGTCTCGGCATCGCCCATACCGGGGCGGGCAACAACGCGCAGGAGGCGCGCGCGCCCGCGATCGTCGAGGTGAAGGGGACTCGCGTCGGCTTCCTGCAGCGCACGTCCGTCTACTGGCCGACCAATCACGAAGCCGGAGATCACTCGCCAGGCGTCGCGGCCCTGCGCGGCAACACCGCCTATCAACTGCCGCTCCACAAGACGCGTCCCGAGATGCCGCCCGCCAACCGTCCCGGCGTCCCGCCAGTCGTCGTGACGTGGGCCGATCCCAGGTATCTGGCGCAATTCAAGGCCGAGGTCGAGGAGTTGCGCCAGCGCGTCGACGTACTCGTCGCATCGCACCACTGGGGGCTGAAGGAAGAGGTGCTTGAATACATGACCGAGATCGCCCACGGTGCGATCGACGCGGGGGCCGACGTTGTGATTGGGCACGGGCCGCACTATTCCCTGCCGGTGGAGATCTATCGCGGCAAGCCGGTCTACTATGGCCTAGGCAGCTTCTCGTTTCACACCGGCCACGGAGGTCTCAAGCACGGCAACTGGGTTGGCATGCTCGCGCGCGTGGTGCTGGACGGGCGCGACATGAAGCGCGCCTCGTTCCGCTTCGTCCGTCACAACGACGCCAACGAGACGGTGCTGTGCGCGATGCGGGACGAAGGCGAGACGCTGGAGAAGCTTCGCCAGCGGAGCGCTTCATTTACTACGGCGATCGAAGTGCAGGGGGATGAGGGCGTCCTGCGCGCGGTGCGCGAAGGATGAAGACGGAAGGCGGAAAGGATGACCTGGCTTTCAGGCCCCGCACTGCGGGGTCATCCCTCATCCTTCATGCTTGCAGTGACGCCAGTCACTGTTTGACCAGCCCGAGTTCCGAGAGCACTGCCTTCACCTCGTCGTGCTCCGCCTTCCAGTAGCGCGCGGTTTCAGCACTCGCGCGGTAGACGTTCTCCATGTCGTACTGGGCGAGGTCCCGATTCCACTCTTCCGTCTTCACCATCTTGCCGAGCGACTCGTCCCAGAACTGGGTCTGAGCACGGTTGAGCCCTTTGGGCGCGGCGAGGCCGCGCCAGAGCTCAAACGAGGAATTCACTCCCAGCTCCTTCCAGGTCGGGATACCCGAGAAATCGCCGCCGAGGCGCTGCGGGGCACCGATCGCGAGCGCGCGCACCTTGCCGGCCTTCAGGTGCGGGAGCAGCGTCGAGGGCGCGCTCGACATTACCTGCACGTGGCCGCCGAGCAGCGCCGTCATCGCGTCGCCGCCGGAGTTGAATACCACGGTTCTCAATTTCCGGATCTCCACACCCGCCGCTTTCATCGCCAGCGCGAACGAGAGATGCGTCGCGTTGCCGAACGTAGTACCGATCGAGATGCTGAGCGCCGCCGGATCCTTCTTCAGCCGATCGGCCAGATCCCTGCCGCCCTTCACCGGCGAGTCGGCCAGGACAAACGCACCGACGTACTCCACGCCGAGAATGGCGATCGGCGTGAAGTCGGTATAGGCCATCGTGGTCTTGCCCATGAGATGGTTGGTGATCAGGGTCAGCGAGTTGATCGTCAGGTAGTGCCCGTCACCGGGATGCTGGTTCACATAGCTCAGCCCGACCGCGCCGCCACCGCCGGCCTTGTTGACGACGTTGACGGGCGTCGTTACCAGCTTCTGGTCCTGCAGGATTCTCTGGATCGTGCGGCCCGTGCGGTCCTGGGGCCCGCCGGGACTGGTGCCGACGACGATTTCGACGGGCTTTTCGGGCTTCCACTGGGCGCTGGCCGTCTGTACGTCTGTGAGCAGGACCAGCGCCGCCACCGCGGCGCGCAACAACAGGTCAACCCTCATCCTTCATCCCTCATCCCCTCTAGATGCCTCCCGGCTCCTCTCCAGGCATCCGCAGGCGCCGGTTGGTGTAGGTCTTGCCCGGGTAATTCTTGAGCGCTTCCTCGTTCACATCCACGCCCAGCCCGGGCGCCGTCGGCAGCTCGATGTACCCGTTCTTCGGTTTCAGCTGGTTGGGCGAGATCTTGTCGCAGAACTCGATGAAGGGAAGGAAGTACTCGGTGATGATGAAGTTGGGCATCACCGCGGACACGTGCACCGTGGCGGCGAGCGCGACGAGCGTCGAGTTGTAATTGTGCGGCGACATCGCGACGAGGTACGCTTCGGCCATCGCTGCAATTTCTTTCATCTCCAGGATGCCGCCGACGCACGACACATCCGGATTGAGGATGTCCGCGGCGCCTTTCTCGAGCAGCGGGCGGAAGCCGGTCTTGGTGTAGGTCGCCTCGCCGATCACCATCGGAATCCCGGTTTCGCGGCGGATCTTCGCGAGTTCGTCGGGGTATTCGGCCTGGCAGGATTCCTCCATCCAGTAGAGTCCGACTTCCGCCATCCGCCGGTCCAGCCGGATCGCGTGCATCGGAGCGAGCCGGCGGTGCTGGTCGATCAGGATGTCCACGTCCGGGCCGACCGCGTCGCGCACCGCCTTCACGATCCTGACCGCGCGATCGTCGTGCTCCCTGGGTATCCAGGTCCGCCATGGAGCCGGCAGGGGATCGAGCTTGAGAGCGGTGAAACCCTGCTCGATCACCTTCTCCGCCGCCCGCGCGTAGTCCGCTGGCTCCTTCAACTGGTAGCCCCATCCGTTCGCGTAGACGCGGATCCTGTCGCGGCACCGCCCGCCCAGGAGGTTGTACACCGGCTGCTTGCAGGCCTTGCCCACGATATCCCACAGCGCCTGCTCGATGCCGGACACCGCACAGAAGAGCTCGACCGAGCCGCGGCGCTGGGCGTAGTCGTCGAACGCAATCCGCGTGAAATGCTTGATGTCGAAGGGGCTGTGCCCGGCGATATAGCGCCCGAGCGCTTCGATGTGAGCGACGACCGCCGGGTCACGGTCGTACTGCGAGTACGCCTCGCCCCAGCCGTGGAGACCGGCGTCGGTCTCGACCTTCACGAAGATCAGGTTCTTGCGCCAGCCCGGATGTACCGTGTAGCTCTTGATCGTGGTGATTTTCATGATTTGAACCCTGCGCAAACTCGTTTGGCGGTCGCGGATTATGCACCGGGAAACCGGGCCGGGTCATCCTTTCCGGAGCTTGCACGCGGCAGGTCGGGGTTCTATATTTCTCGCAACGGCCCGTTCGACGCCTCGGAGGTTTTCATGGAGAAGCAGCGCTATAAGCTCCGGCACATTGCACTTTCGGTTCCCGATGTGGCTCAGGCACAGAAGTTTTTCGAGGAGGCGTTCGGCATGACCAAGGCGGGTGACGCCCAGCGCGGGGTCTACATGACCGACGGCACGATCAACGTGGCGCTGCTCGCCCGCGGCGGCAAGGCACCGGAAGTCAACGCGCCCGAGCCCTTCTACGGCGTCCTGCACTTTGGCATGTGGGTCGACGATCTCGCGCAGGCCGAGGAGCAGGTCAGGCAGGCCGGCGCGGTCCATTTCCAGGGCCGGCCGCCCAATACTCCGAACTCCTACTACGAAGTGAAATACCGCGACCCGACCGGAATGGTGTTCGACATCACCGCGAGCGGCTGGCGGGGGGCGGTCAAGAACGTCAAGCCCGCGGACTGAAGCGCTGGAGTGCGGAAGCGTGTAAGAGCGGGAGAGGGAAGCGTTCGATCTCCCGACCTCCGAATCCACGTGGCCATTTGATCGAGAACGCATCTGGCCATGTCGCGCGAAGCATTCCCCGTTCTGATCGTGGGGGCGGGCCCGGTCGGCCTGTGCCTTGCGCTCTATCTGTCGCGGCGCGGGTTGAGGAGCTGCGTGATTGAGGCGCTGACCGCGGAGAGCTTTCTCGACCAGGAGCCGCGAGCGGGCAGCATCCATCCGGCCACGCTCGAGATGCTCGACGATCTCGGTCTCTACGAAAAGATGGAGCCGCGCGGGCTCATCTCCCCGAAGTTCCAGTACTGGGACCGGGTCCGCGACGAAATGTTCGCCGAGTTCGACCACGCCGCGCTCAAGAACGACACGCGCTTCCCGTACGTCCTGCAATGCGAGCGCGGCAAGATCATCGAGGAGGCGATGCAGCTCCTGCGCCTGCGTCAGGAGTGCGCGATCAGGATGGCGACCACCTTCCACACCTTCACCCAGGACGACGATGGTGTCGAGGCGGTCGTGACCAATGAAGCGGGTGAGGAAGAGCGCATCCGGGGCAGCTTCGTCGTGGGCGCGGAGGGCGGCCGCAGCAACGTACGCAAGACGCTGGGTATCGAGTTCGAGGGATTCACGTATCCGGAGCGCACCCTCACCGTCTGCGTGTGCTACGACTTCGACCGGCACCACGGCTACGCCTACCGCAATTACCTGTCCGACCCGGAGCAGTGGTCCAATCTCTTCAAGTGGGTGCAGCCTGAGCGCTGGCGCGTGCACTTTCCCACGAATATCGACGACGCCCCGGAGAAAGTGCTGGGCGACGACCACATACAGGAGCAGTTACAGCGCTTCCTCCCGCGCTCCGAGCCGTATGAGGTCGTGCATCGGACGCTCTACACGGTGCACCAGCGCGTGGCCACTACGTTCCGCGTGGGGCGCGCGATCCTCGCGGGCGACTCGGCTCACGTCATGAGCCCGATCGGCGCGATGGGCATGAACAGCGGCGTGCACGACGCAGTCAACCTCGGCGAAAAGCTCGTCGCTATTCTGCGCGGCGATAACGGGCTCGACACTCTCGACCGCTACACGCGCCAGCGTCGGCACGTCGCGGTCAACCACACCACCGCGCAGACCGCGCGGAACAAGAAGCTGCTCGAGGAAAAGGACGCGGCAGTGCGACAGCGCAACCACGATCACCTGCGACGCACCGCCGAGGATCCCGCGGCTGCGCGCGAATTTCTGCTGCGCACTTCGCTCCTCAACAGTGTGCGCGAAGCCGCGAAGATCGAGTAGTCGAGATTAAAACCTATCTCAATAATAGGCGCGTGATGCGTTGTGGCCAGGACGGACCGTATGCGAGGCGCACGGCGCAGGCCATATGTCGATATGGTCAAGCCGGGCAACGATGCAGACGGCGCGCCGCAGGGAGGAGCAGGGGCCCCGATGTTCTTCCGGGGA
>DATFWO010000032.1:0-23847 GCA_035259205.1 Burkholderiales bacterium
GTGGCAGTACCGGCAGAGTCGGACAGTCATCCGGCCATACCGCCACCCGGCCACTGCTCGGGCTTTCACGCCTGACCCCTGACGCCTGACCTCTGTAGGATATGTCCATGCGGAAGGTGGCGATCATCACCGGGGGCGCGCGCGGCATCGGCCGCGCGTGCGCGCTCGCTCTCGCTCGTGCGGGCTACGACATCGCGCTCGTCGACCTTCTCGCTCCAGAGCTGGAGCGGACCGCGACCGAGATCCACAGGCTGGATCGGGAGGCGATGACGTTCGAAGCGGACGCCTCGGCTTTTGGACGCGCGCAGGAAGTGGCCGGCGCGGTCAGGACGCAGCTCGGGCGTATCGATTTCCTCCTGAACAACGCCGGCAAACCGATGCCGAAGGGCGTGCTCGAGATCTCGGAACGCGAGTTCGACGATACGATCGCGATCAACCTCAAGAGCTGCTTCAACTATATTCGCGCCGTCGCGCCGGTCATGCTGGAGCAGGGCGGTGGTCGCATCGTCTCGATGTCGTCGGTGAATGCGTATTCGGGTGGCGTGACCGCGGCCGTGAGCCGCTTCGCCTATGCCTCAGCCAAGGCAGGGATACTCGGCATGACACGCGCCCTGGCAAAGGAGCTCGGACCGACGATCCTGGTCAATGCGATCTGTCCGGGTCTCATCCAGACCGAGATTCCGAAGAACCCGGTGATCGTCGAACGCGGAGCTGAAATCGCGCGCACGGGCATCGCGCTGCGCCGGGTCGGTCGAACCGACGATGTCGCGCAGCTCGTCCTGTTTCTCGCGACATCGGAACCGTGCTACATCACCGGCCAGGATTTCACCGTCGACGGCTTTCAGTACAACATCTAGAACCTATTTCATATATAGGCGCGCGATGCGTTGTGGTCAGGACGGACCGTATGCAAGGCGCCCGACGAAGGCCATATGTCGATATGGTCAAGGAGGGCAACGCAGCAGACGACCGTCCTGGCCGCAACCCGAGTGGGACGGGGCGCTGTGGGCGCATCTCTTTGTCGGGAGCCCTCGCAATATCGACATATTGCTTCGGGCTCTCCTCCTCGACCTGCATCCCACATCGCCTCCGTCGCACGCGTGCCTATATATGAAATAGGTTCTGGATCGGGAAAACGGGGGCATCGGATGGACAGAAAAATCACGCGCCGCAGGATGCTGTCGCTGTCGGCGGCCGCGATGCTCGTGCCCGCGATGGGCGGGGCGCAGACAGCGCCGTGGCCCAATCGGCCGATCCGCATCGTCGTCCCGTTCGGGACCGGCGGCGGCACCGATATCACCATGCGGCTCCTCACACCCAAGATGAGCGAGCTCCTCGGACAGACGATCGTCGTGGAAAACCGCCCGGGCGCCGGCAGCACGGTCGGCACGGACTACGTCGCCAAGCAGCCGCCGGACGGCTACACGTTCGTGCTCGCTACGTTGTCTTCGACGGGCGTCGCGGCGGCGCTCTATCCGAACCTTCCCTACGATCCGGTCAAGGATCTCGCGGCGATCGCGCCCACCGTCTACATCCCGATCTGCCTTTCCGTCACCACGAAGGGCCTGAACGTCAGGACCGTCGCGGAGTTTGTCGCCGCGCTCAAGGCCGCGCCGAGAAAGTACTCCTATGGCAGCTCCGGGGTCGGCACGACAGGACATCTCGCAAGTGCGACGTTCCTCAAGCGCACTGGAACGGAAGGGGTGCACGTGCCTTATCGTTCGGCCGCCGAAGTTTTCAGGGCGTTGATCGCGGGCGAGGTGCAGTTCAACAGCGATATTCCGAGCCTCATGGCGCCGCTCAACCTCGCCGGCCAGGTGCGCACTCTGTTCGTCGCGACGGAGCAGCGTTCTCCGTCGCTTCCCGACGTGCCGACAGCTGCCGAGGCGGGATTGAAGGACTACAAGGCTTATTCGTGGTACGGGCTTTTCGCACCGGCGGGGACGCGCAGGGAGATCATCGAGCGGATGGCGGCCGTCACCGAGCAGGCGCTGAAAGAGCCTGCCGTCAAGGCCCGGCTGGACGAGATGGGCACTCCGCCCATGCTGGGCTACACGCCCGCGCGCTTCGCTCAGTACGTGAAGGACGAAGTCGCGATCTGGGCACCAATGGTCAGGGACTCCGGCGCGCGGGCCGAGTAGATTCTGTCAACCGTTCGCCTTCGCGTGGCGCACCACGTCCGCGTGCGTCGCGAACCAGACCCCGTCGCGGGTCCGGATGTGCCTGATCAACGCTTCCAGCATTGCGACCCGCGAACGATGGCCGATGTGGTGCGGATGCATGGTGAGCTGAAAGATGCCGCCCTCGGCATAGGCGCCGTCGAATTCCGCCTTGAAGATTTCCAGCGCGCCTGAAGGCGGCGTGTAGGGCCGAAGCGTCGAAAAGCGGTCCATGTTGAAGTACACCGCATCGTCCCGGATCCACTCGACCGGCAGCTCGACGACGCCCGTGGCCTCGCCATCGAGGGTGAGCTCGTGGCAGTCGTCGTCGGCCATGAGCGAGCTGTCGTAGAGAAGGCCCATGTCGCGCGTGATCGCGAGCGTGTGTGGGCTGAAATCCCACGACGGCGTGCGGATGCCGGCGGGACGTCGGCCGGTGATCTTCTCCAGGGTGTCGGCGGATCGCATCTGCAGGTCGCGTTCCGCCGCCTCGGGCAGCACCGAATTGCGCTCGTGGATCCAGCCGTGGATTCCGATCTCGTGGCCTTCGGCCACCACCCGGCGCTGCTCATCGGGATACAGCATCGCCACGACGGCCGGCACGAAAAAGCTGGCGGGCACCGAGTACTTCGCCAGTAGCGCGAGAATGCGCGGAATGCCCTGCCGATTGCCGTACTGACCCTGGCTCAGGCGACCGATCGACTTCCCGCCTTGGCGCAGCTCGCTCGTGTCATGGTCGCTGTCGAAGGACAGCGCGACAGCGCAGCGCGCGCCGCCCGGCCAGGATGCGGGCTTCAGCGGCCGGCCCGCGCGCACCCGGTCGACGATCCGGCGCCACGTCGACTCCGGCCATTGCCAAGGCTCGAGTGCTCCGGACGGATGCGGCGTGACGACCGACATGACAATCTCCTTAGGGGAAGGGGGTTCCTGAGACTGGCAGAACCTGGCCGGTTATCCATCCGGCATAGTCCGACGCGAAGAACAGCACCGCGTGCGCGATGTCCTCGGGCTCGCCGAGGCGGCGCAGGGCGATGCGTTCGATCATCGCTTTCTGCCCGGCCTCGCCATAGGATTGCCACTGCCGCTCGTAGTCCGGACTCGTGCGGAGGAATCCGGGCGCTACCGAGTTCACGGTGATGCCGTAGGGGCCGAGGTCACGTGCGAGCTGACGCGTCAGTCCGAGCAGCGCGTGCTTGGCCGAACAATAGGACTGGATGCCGGTCAGGCTCGGCCTGAGGGCGGCACCCGACGAGATGGTGACGATCCGTCCTTTGCGGCGCCGTTTCATCGCGGGGATAGCCGCTTGCAGCACGTTGACCGCCGAGGTGACGTTGGCGTCGTAGATCGCGCGCCATTCGGCCGGCTCCAGATCCTCGAACTCCTTGTGTGTCTGACCGCATACGCCGCCCGATGCGTGGACGACCACCTCGGCCTCGATCCCTGCCAGCAGTGCGTTGACCGCGGTGCGGTCCGCCAGATCGACCCGATGCCGCTCGACGCCGTCGATGGCGACCGGCAGAACGTCGAGCGCAAGCACTCGACCGCCGCGCTCGGCAAAGGCTCGCGCGATTGCGCCACCGATTCCGCGGGCGGCGCCGGTGACGATGATGGTGCGATCGTCGAAGCGAATCTGCATGGCTGATCTGTCGCTTCCGATGCGCGCTGCGTGCGCGTTTCTGCCGCCGCCGGAGTTGACGGGTCACATCCCCGTCAGCCCTTGACCGCGCCGGCCGTGAGGCCGGAGACGTAGTAGTCGAGGAAGAAAACGTAGAGGATGACGATGGGGACGGAGCCGAGCATCGCGCCCGCCATGAGCTGTCCCCAGTAGTAGATGTCGCCGCGGATCAGCTCCTGGGTCACGCCCACGCTGGCCGTGATCTCGTCCGAGGACGAGGTAAAGGTCAGCGCGTAGATGAACTCGTTCCAGGAGAGCGTGAAGGCGAAGAGCGCCGCGCACACGAGCCCCGGCACGGCGATGGGAAGGATGACGTACCAGAGCGCCTTGAGGCGCGTGGCGCCGTCCACGAGCGCGCACTCCTCCACCTCCTTCGGCACGGTGCGGAAGTAGCCGATGAGGAGCCAGGTGCAGAACGGCACCAGGAAGGTCGGATAGGTCACCACGAGCGCCCACTTGGAGTCGCCGAGCCCGAGCCAGTTCACCACCTGGGCGAGCGGCAGGAAGAGCAGCGAGGTCGGCACCAGGTAGGTCACGAAGATCGCCGTCCCGAGGCCGCCCACGCCCACGAACGTGAGCCGGGCGAGCGCGTAGGCCGCCACGGTCCCGATGACGAGCGACAGCAGCGTGGCGAGAAAGGTGACGAGCAGGCTGTTCTTGGCCCAGGTCACGAACTCGCTGTCCCGGAGAAGCTTTTTGTAGTGATCGAGGGTGACCCCCTGCCGGATCACGAGGGGCACCGACTTTCGATCGTAGAGCTCGCGGTCCGTCTTCAGCGACGTCATCGCCATGTGGTAGAAGGGGAAGAGCGCGAACAGCAGGAAGGGAACGAGGAGCAGATGGCAGCCGATCTTGTGCCAGCGCTCGCGTGTCTCCGCGCTCACCATTATAGGACCTCCCGCCGCACGGACCTCAACTGCGCCCATACCACGAACACGAGCACAGGGAAGAGATAGAGCGAGATTGCAGCGCCTTCGCCGATCCGTCCCGACTCGAGACCCACCTGCCGGGTGAGAGTGGCAAAGAGATGGGTCGAGTTGATGGGGCCGCCGTGGGTGAGCACGTAAACGATGTTGAACTCGCTGAACGTGAAGATCGTCGAAAAGAGGATCACGATGCCGAGCACGGGCTTCAGAAGCGGCAGGGTGATGTACCAGAACTGCCTCACCGGCCCGGCGCCATCGGCCTCCGCCGCTTCGTAGAGCTCCTTGGGGATCGCCATCAACCCGGCCAGGATCGTGATCGCGAAGAAGGGGAGCCCGCGCCAGATGTTCACCACGATCACCGCCGTCATGGCGTAGTACTTCTGTCCGAGCCAGTTCGGGCCGGGCGGGTCCATGAGCCCGAGCGAGAGGCCGGTCCAGTTCACCACGCTGTAGAGCGAGTTGAACATCCACCACCAGCCGAGCGTGGAGAGCGCCGTGGGGATGACCCAGGGCAGGAGCACCGCGCCCCGGATCAGCCGCTTGAACCAGAGCTGCTGATTCAGGAGGAGCGCCAGCGTAATGCCCAGCACGAGTTTGACGGCGACGGAGATGCCGGTGAAGACGAAGGCGTTCTGGAAAGTCTGGCGGAAGGAATCGCTCTGCCAGAGGTTGACGAAGTTGCGGATCCCAACGAGCTGGCTGGGCCGCCCGATGAAGGCGTCCGACAGCGAGAAGTAGATCGCCATGCAGAACGGATAGGCCACGAGCACGAGCAGGAGCAGGAGCGCCGGAGTAACGAACAGCGGGCCGAGGAGCTCCTCGCGATTCAACCACTCCCGCAGCCGCAATGCGAATCCCGGCCGGGGGGCCGGGGCGACGACGCTTGCGCTTCCGCTCGCCATGAGGCCCCGCTCCTTACCCTCTCAGGATCTTCTGCATCTCGAGCGCGCCCCAGGCGATGGCTTCCTTCGTGGTCGAGCCGGTGACCGCCTTGGCGATCATGTTGGGCAGGATGAACGAGTTGGTGATCAGCTGGACCTTGTCGCTCGGCGGCGCCGGCCAGCCGTAGCAGTGGTACTGCACGCCCTTGGTGTCCTGGAGCGCGGCGTACTTCGGATCCGACTTGAGCACGGGATGGTCCTGCAGATTCTCGTAGACCGGGAGGTTGAAAGCGTCCGCCGACTTGATGTACTCGTCGTACACCTCGCGCCTCCCGAGCAGGTAGCGGATGAACTCCTTGGCGGGCTCGGCGTTCTTGGAAAACTTCCAGATGCCGATGTGACGCGGCACGTCCGTCTCGTGGCGGCCGGCCGGTCCACCGGGAGTCTTGTGGTGGTTGATGGTGTCCGCCGTCGGGAGCTTCATCTGCCTGGCCACGATGTAGGCGCTCACCGGGTTGTGGATCCAGCCTGCCTTGCCCTGCTGGATCGCCTGGTTGTTGCTGGCGTCGTCCCAAGAGAGCACCTCGGGTTCCATGCAGTCACGAAACATCTTCTTGTACCACTCGATCATCTGCGCCGTCTGCGGGCTGTTGATCGCGACGGTCTTGCCATCCTTCTCGACCTCCATCCCGCCGAAGGACCAGAGCACCGGCCCGGCCGTGGAGATGCTGTCGTAGTTCTGGCTGATGGGGATCCCCACCGGGTGCCCCATCTTCTTCAGCTCCTTGCCGACAATGTAGAGGTCCTCCCAGGTGTCGGGCGGCTTCAACCCGGCCTTCTTGAAGAGGTCCTCGCGGTAGGTGGCGACAAACATGCCGTGGTACTGCGGAACGGCGCGCCAGACGCCGCGAACCTTGGCCGTCTCCGTCGCCGAGGCGAGCGCCTTGCCGTGCTTCTTCTCCAGCTCCGCCATGATGCCCGAGAGATCGATCAGCTGTGCCTCGTAGAGCCACGGGAAGTGCATGCGCATCTCCACCAGGTCGTGGCCGGACTGCGACTGCACCTCGGACGCGTACTTGGCGGCCTGCTGAGGAGCAGCGATATGGTCGATCCTGATCTTGATCCCGGTGTCCTTCGTGAAGCGCACGGCGATCTCGTCCAGCTTCTTGTCCATGAGCGGCGCGAAGTTGTTCCAGCAGAGGTAGGAAATCTGGCGCTGCTGGCCCAGCGCGGGCGGGATGCCGGTCGCGAGAATGCCGACGAGGCCGCCGGTCCTGGTCAGGAAGCGGCGGCGGCTGTTCATACCCATGGCTCCTCCTCGGGTCTATGGATTTATATGCGAGTCTGCGCGAAAAAAGTCTAGGTGGGCCGGAGGTCGCGTGTCAACACGGGCAGCTACCTGATGACCGCTTCCGTCTTCGCGTCGAAGAAATGGATGCGGTCGGGAATGAACGTCAGGCGGATCTTCTCGTGCGGCTGCGTCCTGAACGTGGGCTCGACGCGGGCGACGATCTGCTGCCCCGCGGCCCTGGTGTCCAGCAGGATTTCGGAGCCGAGAGGCTCGACGACCTCGACCACGGTCTCGAATGAGAGGTCCGCGGAATCCGGGCCCGCGCCGACGCGAAGGTCCTCCGGACGAACGCCCAGCGTCACACCCTGGCCCTGGTAGGGAATCAGGCTCCGCATGCACGCGGCGGGCACCTTGATCCTGATGCCGCCGGTCTCGGCAAAGAGCGCGCCGCCGCCGTCGGTCAGCGTGACGGGGATGAAGTTCATGGACGGCGATCCGATAAAGCCCGCGACGAACCGGTTCTGGGGCCTAGCGTAGACCTCCATCGGCTCGCCCACCTGCTGCACCCAGCCGTCCTTCATGACCACGACCCGCGACCCGAGCGTCATCGCCTCGACCTGATCGTGGGTGACGTAGATCACCGTGGTCTCGAGACGCTGGTGCAGGCGCTTCAACTCGCCGCGCATCTGCACGCGCAGCTTGGCGTCGAGATTCGACAGCGGCTCGTCGAACAGGAACACCTGAGGGTGCCTCACGATGGCGCGGCCCAGGGCGACGCGCTGGCGCTGGCCACCCGAGAGCTGGCGCGGCTTGCGCTGGAGCATCTCCTGGATGCCGAGTATCTCGGCGGCGTCGTGGACGCGCTGCTGGATCTCCGGCTTGGGAAACGTCCGCATCTTGAGGCCGAAGGCCATGTTGTCGTACACGCTCATGTGCGGGTACAGAGCGTAGTTCTGGAACACCATGGCGATGTCGCGGTCCTTGGACGGCAGATCGTTGACGATCCGGTCGCCGATGGCGATCTCGCCGGAAGTGATCCGCTCGAGGCCCGCGATCATGCGCAGCGTCGTGGTCTTGCCGCAGCCCGACGGCCCGACGAGGACCGTGAACTCCTTGTCGCGGATCGTCAGGTTGACGTCCTTGACGGCGTGCACCTCGTCGTACTTCTTGTTGAGTTCCCTCAGCACGACCTGCGCCATGAGCGACCTCTGTGTGACTCAATTGGTCTGCGCACGCCTGGAGTGTTCGCACCGCTCCGGGACGATGCTGGCGCTCTGAGCGTTTTGGATCATAGTACACGGTGCACAGGGTTTACGGCTACGGGCGTGCGACGTAGCGGCCCCGGTCGCAGCAACAAGGCCACGCCCGATCGCGCCCGTGATGTTGGACGCGAAGCACCTCGAGGGCGAGAAGCTAACCCGGTGCCCCACCAGTTGTCTGAATTGTCCCGATTAATGGCGAGTATCGCCCTTCTGCCCTGACCACCCAAAGCCTAGATTGCGCATCAACCGCTTCGACGATCCACGCTGAAGCAGGACTGACATGAACCGGCAATCGGCAGTACTGCAAGGAGAGTCGGGGCTCCGCGCGGCGTACGAGGAGTCGGTTTCCTGGCATTTCGCGGACGTTTAACCTCAGTACAGGAGTACTGCAGTGAATCCAAACAAAGCACTTTGGGAAAAAGGTGACTTTACGCGCATCGCGCAAAGCATGAGAAAAAGTGGCGAGGCACTCGTTAAAGGACTCGGAATCACCAATGGTCTCAAGGTCCTGGACTTGGGCTGTGGCGATGGCACGACTGCACTACCGCAAGCAAGGCTTGGAGCGGACGTGCTCGGTGTCGATATTGCCGGCAATCTGGTTGAAGCCGGCAACAAGCGCGCAAAGGATGAGGGGTTGACGAATTGCAGGTTTCGGGAAGGCGATGCGTCCAACCTTCACGAGCTCAAAGACAATTCCTTTGATTTGGTCGTGAGCATCTTTGGCGCCATGTTTGCGCCCAAGCCGTTCGATGTGGCCAAAGAGATGGTGCGCGTATGTCGACCAGGGGGCCGGATCGTCATGGGCAACTGGATTCCCAATGACCCGACATTGGTAGCTCAAATCCTGAAGATCAGTTCCGATTACTCGCCACCACCGCCGGAAGGCTTCATCAGCCCGATGACCTGGGGAGTCGAAAGCAACGTGATTGAGCGATTTTCAAGCACGGGAATACCAAGAGAGAAAGTGTCCTTCGCAAGAGACACGTATACCTTTGAATTTCCCGACACGCCGCCACAGTTCCTGGATGAATTCAGGAAGTTCTATGGGCCAACCATGAATGCTTTTGAGGCAGCAGAGAAGAACGGCTGGGCCGGCGATTTGCAACGAGAGCTGGAAGAGCTGTTCAACAGCCAGAACAAAAGCTCTAACAAAGGCACAACGTCAATTCCAGCGACTTACTTGCGCGTTACAGTTGCGGTCAATTAGCCGGACAATCGGTGACCAAGTGACACCCCGTAGCCAGCTCTGTTCCGATTAAAACTCGAAGTCGACTTTTGTTGATCCCGGCTGATCTTCGGCTCGTGGGCGTTTGTCCGGCGCGGGGCTGCCACCGGAGTCTGCCGCCGCTTTAGGGACTCGGCGCCTTGATTGTTTCGAATCTGGCTGTTCGATGCGTCGCAAGAAAAGGTCGCGCATCCATTCAACACTTTCCCGCTCCGCGTGCACCTCGGCCGCGCTTGCGGTAGACATTGCTGCCAGAAGGGATTCGAACTCAACTTGTGTCTGTTGACGGAGCCGCTTACGAATCGATGGCGGCAAAGTCTTCACTAAGGCCGACATCATTGCGATGATTCCGGCCATCTGGCCCAGTAGGTTGGGCCGATCGCGTTCTTCATCCATCTGGATCCTTTCGTTCGGTACGTCAAATACGGAATTTGGTAGGCCGTACGACCTGCCTGCAGCGTTAAAGTTGCGACAAACCGCCCGCGCAACGACCGAGCAAACCGGCGTTGGTGACCGTGATCGGTCCACCAGACTCATCAATTCCGGCAGTGCTGGGAGACGCCAACCCGTGCGACCGCCCCTATTCAGGCCCAGGCAACGAATTGATGCATTGAACCGGCCGGCTTCGAAGTGTTAGGTCATGCGAAACCCTCGCGCGCGAGCCAATGCACCGGTCGTTCGGTTGCGCTGGCCCGACCAGAGGAGAGGTTGAAGCGGCGACGATGCCGCTATGACTTGGCGCAGGCCGTCTTCCAGTGCTCGATGAACAGACTACCAGCGGGGATCCGTTCCCATGCCAGGGGGGCGTCGCTGGCAGCGATCACCGCTCCTTGTCCCATGTGCTGGGTGAACCCGCGGGTCGACAGCAAGCGCCTGCGAGTGCTCGCGCAGTCGTATTGGAATTCGTTGCGCACCGACAGGAACTGCTTGCCCTCGAAGGTGCGCGCAGACTTGAAGTCCCACAGCTCCAACATCTGCACCATCGTGCCGGACTTTCGGATGGTCGAGCGGTCGACATAGGAAACGACGCCTCCGTTGTCCTGGGAAGTTCCCATCATTTCCCACTTGGCCGGGAGCCGCGCTTTCACGGCTGATCCTCCGCCTGTACTGCCGGTTGTGGCGCCGCCGGCACGGGCCAAGCTGCAACCGACGGCGGCCACCTTCGCCCGATCGGGTCCGTTGAAGTCGATGATCATATGCGTGAACGATGCGGCGTCCTTCGGCAGCACCACGACCCGCGAACCGCCGCCCCGGTACTCGGCGTGGTACTTCAACTGCTCGCGGCCGCCCGGGCCGATCGCGACGAGAGCGTCGGGACGAAACTCGATCAGTCCCCGACCGAGCATGGAGTCGCACATGCCGCTGGTGAGGCCACCGACGAGGGCGCTGGCCAGCGCGGCCATGTCACCGTTGGCGGGCGCCCGGTCCGGCGCGCCGCTGCCTTGAGAATTCCACCGTCCGAGAAGCGGGTTGCGCTCGGGGGCGAGCGGCGGGCGCTTCTGCCACGTCTGCAGCACTTCCCGACCCTGGGCCTGGGCGGCGTTTTGCCGCGCCTGCGATTGCTGGCCCGATTCCTGCCACTGCTGATCCCGCTGTTGCTGCTCCAACTGCCGCTGTTGACGGGCGTTCTGTTGCTGGAGGTCATACAACTGCTGTTGCTTGATGCTGCGCTCGTACGGTGTCTCGGTCTGGCACCAGGCGCCGGACGCGCAGAGCCACAGCAGGCCCGCGGCTCCGAACCACTGCGATCGATGAGTTCGCATCGCTTCTCACAGCCCTTTTTACTATCCGCGACCAACTATATAGTCCGCCCGGCACAGGGTCAATTGCACCGTGTCTGATGAGACCGTCAAGCGCTTGCCGTGCGCCACGTGCACGCCAACAAGATCAAGAACGGCGGGACGAAGATGTCTTTAAGTGAGATCATGCGCGCTTCGTCACCATTGACCGGCGCGCATGCGGTGAGCACAATGGCACCGCCAGCGAGGATTGTCAGGAGGCCATCATTATGGCGCTGAAAAACTATGGCGTTCTCAAGGGCACGGTCGTCGGTCACTTGCGCGATGCCGACGACGATCACTATCAGGTGCTAGTGCGCGCGGGCAATGTGATGCATCGCATCGCGGTCAACGTGAAATCGTCCGCGCCCAATGCGCCGTCCACGCTGCTGTTCCAGTCGATCACGAGCATCCCGGCGAAGCTCGCCTCTGGCCTGGGCGCGTTGCAGCCAGGCTACCAGAAGCTATCGTCGAAGCCGGGAAGCCTCGCGCAGGACTATGTGCGCGGCGGTCTCGTGAAGCCGGGCAGCATGAAGCCCGTGCCGCCCGACGAAGCCGGTGCTGACAACGACTTGAAGGACCTGCTGGAAGCCGCGGTCGTGAAAGCCATCGAACAGGCGGGCTCGCTGATCTACGCGTTCGGGGAAAAGTGGGGACCGGAGAAGAACAAGGCGGATCAATACTTCAAGTTCAAGCCCGGCAACGGCATCCACGACATTCACATGAACCAGGGCAACTCGGGCCAGTACAAGAAGGACAACGGCGTCTATCAGGATGGCGCGGTGTTCATCGCTTACCCGGGCGGCAAGTGGCGCGGGGTCTTTCTCGCCTTCCAATCGCAAAGCTTCCGCACCGACAACAACGGCAATCCCGTGGGTGCCAAGCTCGCTCCCGGCCCAGCAAAGCCGACGAAGGTCGCCAGGCGTGCCAAGCGAAGCAGCACGAAAAGCGCTGCCCGGAGCAAGGCGAAGCGTTGACCCTTACACCGCTAAGGTGACTGTGGCGGCGAGTTCGATTGTAGAACACCTCGATGTAATCGAAGATCACCGCACGCGCCGCTTCTCACGTGTAGAAATCAATGTGATGCTGTCGTTGCCGATAGAACGAAGGCGCCGGCCATGACGTTGCTCCGGTCACACCACGTCGTGCCGCCTTGACGCCATTCGGGTCATTCCCGATACTCGGTGAAATCACCCGTTCGAAAGATCCGTACTATGGCCACGCTCGAATTGAACATGCTTTCCCCGTGCGTCGACTACCTGGATTCGGTCGCGGATAGCAACGCGCTCGCGGCGCGGCCGGCCGCGCTTGCAGGCAAGGTGGTCGGTCTGATCCCGAACTGGCGCCCCGCCGCAGTGCACATCCTGACGGAGGTGGGCCGGCAATTGCAGGCACGCCACCAGGTCAAGGAAGTCGTGCTGGAACCGCCCGTGCATGTCTCGGCGATGGCGCAGGGCGGGAAGCTCCTCGACGGCATCCGCGAGCAATTGCACGCTCTCGCGCGGCGGGTGGACGTCGCGATTACCGCCACCGGCGACTGAGGATCGTGCACGACGTGGTGTAGCCACGTCACACCCGAGATGGAGCGGCAGGGCATCCCCACGGTGGTGATTGCGACCGAGCCGTTCGTGCAATTCGCGCGGCGGATGGCGGCAACGCAGGGCTGTCCGTACATGGCGATCGCCGAGACGCCCAATCCCGTGCGCGGCCTCGATCCCGAGGCGCTCTGCGCGCGCGTGGATGCGATGCTGCCCGCGATCGTGGCCGGGTTGGTACTCGCCCCGGCGGAAATCGAGCGCCGGGCAAGGGCAGCGGCGCAGGGCGAGACGCGGCCCGTGCGTGCCTCGGTGCCCGTCTGACCGGAAACGGCCGTGACAGCCGCGAGCATCCACGTCGAAGCGCAAACGGTGCCGGAGCTCATCGCGCGCGCCTACGAGCACGCATACGAGCAGGGTTGGACCGACGGGCTTCCGATCATCCCGGCCACGCGGGAGAAGGTGGACGAGTTCGTCGCCGCGTCGGGACGCGCGGCGGACGAAGTCATCGCGGTCATCACGCCTCGCAAAGGCCCGGCGAGCATCGAGGCGATTGCGGTCAACGCGATCATGGCCGGCTGCCGCCCGGAGTACATGCCGGTAATCGTCGCCGCCGTCGAGGGGCTTACCGACCCCGGGTTTCCCCTGGAGCCGATGCAGGTCAGCACCAACGCCATGACGCCATTTCTGCTCATCAACGGGCCGGTGCGGCAGAAGCTGGACGTCAACTCCGGCATCGGTTGCCTCGGCCCCGGCTGGCGTGCCAACGCCACGATCGGGCGCGCGATACGGCTGATCCTCACCAACATTGGCGGAGCGCTCCCGGGGGTGTACTCGAAATCCACGTTCTCCTCGCCGCTGCGCTACTCCTACATCTGCGGCGAGAACGAGGAGGAGAATCCATGGACCCCGTACCACGTGGATCAGGGCTTCAGGCGCGAGCAGAGCACCGTGACGGTGTTCAGGGCCGCCAATTTTTGCAACATCTCCGGCGGCGAGGGCATCGGTCCCGACGAGATCCTGCGCCACATCGCCTCCAACATGCCGCCCGCGTCCGGCGGGGGCGGCGTGCTGCTCCTCCTCGGCGTCAACCACACGCAGTCGCTGCACGAGGCCGGCCTCACCAAGCGGGACATCCGGCAGCGCATCTGGGAGCTCGCGCGCTTTCCCGCGAGCCTTTACGCCAAGGCGTTCGCCGATTACCAGCGCCGGATGGGCCGTGGCGACGCGGACACCATCTGGCGCGCGAAGGATCCCGAAGAGATCCGCGTGGTGGTGGCAGGCGGTCCGGGTCCGCAGGATATTTACATCTCGGCGGGATTGCCGCAGACGCGCCCGATCGCGGGCCTCTGAGTGCTGCGTTGGCGCGCGCGAGCCGCGTGACTCGTCTGCTGGCGTTCTGCGCGGCCGCCCTCATGGCCGATGCTGCGGCGGCGGCGGAGCGCGGAGCCTCTGGCTATCCGAGCCGACCGATCCGCTTCCTCCTCGGACAGGCGCCCGGCGGCGGCCAGGACATCATCGCCCGCGCGCTGGCGCAGAGGCTCACCGAGACGCTCGGCCAGACCGTCATCGTCGACAACCGGCCTGGCGCGTCCGGCACCCTGGCGGCGGCGCTCGCGGCGAAGGCCGCGCCGGATGGCTACACTGCGCTCGGCGTTTCCATCACCTACTCGATCGTCCCGGCGCTCTACCGGAGCCTGCCGTTCGACCCGGTGAAAGACCTCCAGCCCGTCACGCAGATCGCGTCCACGCCGTTCGTCCTCCTGGTGCAACCCGCGCTGCCGGTGAGATCAGTGAAGGAGCTGATCGCCTACGCGAAGGAGCGTCCGCGCGAGCTCAACTACGCATCGGGCGGCGTCGGCAACAGCGGCCACCTGGCGGCAGCCCTCTTCGCGAGCCTGGCGGGCGTGCAGCTCACCCACATTCCGTACAAAGGCACTGGCCTCGCGATGCCCGATCTCCTCAGCGGGCGCGTGCAGCTGCTCTTCAACAGCATGATCCAGGGACTGCCGTACGCGCAGCGCCGCCAGCTCAATGCGCTCGCGGTCACCACCGCCCGGCGCTCGGCGCTCCTGCCCGATCTCCCGACCATGGCGGAAGCGGGGGTCCCCGGCTACGAATTCCAGTCGTGGTACGGCCTGATGGTGCCAGCCGGCACGGCGAAAGCGATCATCGCCGGGTTGAGCACGGCTGCCGCCCGGACGGTCGCTCTGCCCGACTTCAAGCGCCATCTTGCTGCCGACGGCAGCGATGCGGTCGGCAGCACGCCGGAAGCATTTGCGGTATTCCTCAAGTCGGAGATGGCGCGGTGGGGCGAGGTGGTGAAGAGCAGCGGCATGAAGGCAGAGTAGCCCTCAGGAAAAGATCGCGGGCAGGCCTGGCATGACCGATACCAACATGAAGCAAAGGGCGGGGGTGCTCTAGTCGAGCGCGGCGTTCCGGAATTGATCGCCTATCGCAGTGTCGAATAGCACGGCGCACAAGCGCGGGCCGGACTATGCCGGCGGTCGTGTTTCCGGGGTAGGCTCTTCGATCAAGTATACCGCAAGGATTTTGCGTGCCTTATTGTGCGGGATCCCTTCGCTGTGCGCTTCTGGTCACTGCGCTCGTTCTGCATCTCGGGGCGACGCCGGCACATGCACAGGCAGACGCCACGCCGCCTGGCCCCGACAATTCCGTGCGATTCCGCGTGGTGATCGACGCCCCCAAGCCACTTGCATCCATACTCGAACGCGGCCTCGACCTGATGCGCTGGCAGCAGGACGAGAAAATGACCACGGATCTGCTGCAGCGGCTCGTCGCCGAGGCCCGCTCCGACATCGAACGCGCCGTCGCCGCCGAGGGCTATTTTTCGCCGGCGGTGCGGACCACGATCGAAGGCGAAGAAACCGGCACTGTCGTTCACATCGTGGTCGATCCCGGGCCGAGAACCGTGGTTTCCGGAGTCGAGCTCCGTTTTCGCGGGCCGGTTGCGGAAACGGACCCTGAAGGCGAGGCACGCATGGCCGCCGTCAGGAGCGCCTGGAAATTGCCAGTGGGGGAACCGTTCCGGCAAGCGGACTGGGACGCTGCCAAACGGGGAGCCGTCGCGGAGCTCGCACGGCTACGCTATGCCGCCGCCTCGATCACGCAAAGCGAAGCCCGGGTCGACCCGGAGCAACGTTCAGTGGCACTGCAGGTCGAGCTCGAGAGCGGGCCGCCATTCCGCGTCGGCGCAACTCGTGTGAGCGGCGTGAGCCGCTATCCCGCGAGCATTGTCGAAAACCTCAACCCCATCAAGGCGGGTGAGACCTACGACGCGTCGCGTCTCGCGCTATTTCAGCGCCGCCTTCTCGAAACCGGCTATTTCGGGACAGTGCAGATCAAGGTGGCTCCCGATGCCGCCAATGCGGACGCAGCGCCCGTGGAGGTGACCGTTACCGAGGCGCGATCGCAGCGCATCGACACGGGTGTGTCGTTCAGTACCGATGTTCGTCTGGGTGCCCAGCTCAACTACACGAACCAGGATCTCTTCGATTCCGCATGGCGCTTGCGCTCTCAGCTCAAGGCGGACTCGAAAACCCAGGTCTTCGACACGAGCGTGGACACGCCGCCGCGGCCAGGCGGTGTATGGAACACCCTAAACGCAAAGTATGAGCAAACCGACATTCAGAACCAACGTACGCGCGAGGGAGTATTGGGGATTGCGTACAACTGGGGAGTCGAATCCACACCCTCGCACATTTCGCTGTCGGCGCACACGGAACGTCAGGTCATCGAGGGGTCGAACACGGAGCACAATCACGCTCTCTATCTCGAATACCGTACTACTTTCCGGATGACCGACGACCCGCTGCTGCCGCGCCGCGGGCTGTTCGGCGTGGCTACACTCGGAACCAGCGTGCCGGGGCTCGCAACGCAAGATTTTTTGCGCGCGACGGCGAAAGCCCACTTCCTGCTGCCTCTGGGAAAACGTGCCGATCTCGCTTTGCGCGCCGAAGGCGGCATCGTGGCAGCCAGTTCGCGCTCTGGCGTGCCCTCTTCGTTCCTGTTTCGCACGGGTGGCGACCAGACGGTGCGCGGCTACGACTTCGAATCCATCGGCGTGCGGCAGGGCAATGCCGTGGTCGGCGGCCGATACCTCGCCATCGCGAGCGCGGAATACACGTGGTGGTTCGCAGAGGAATGGGGCGCCGCCGTTTTCGTCGATGCCGGCGATGCGTTCGACGATCGCTCGGCTTTCGACCTCAAGGTAGGCTACGGCATAGGCGCGCGCTGGCGCTCACCCATAGGACCGTTCCGCGCGGATCTCGCCTACGGCCAGGATACGGGCAAAGTACGGGTGCATTTCTCCGTAGGCTTCAGTTTCTAACGGTCCAACCGTGCGCCGAGCTCTTCTGATCTTGCTGATTGCGGCCTTGGCGGCAGCCGGCCTCGCCCTGGGCGCGGGGAGCTGGCTCCTGTACACGGAAGGCGGCCTCGCCTGGGCGCTGGGTCGCGTGCAGCACGCCACTGAAGGCGCGCTCCAACTCGAAACGGCACGCGGCACGCTGGCGCACGGCGCCACGATACATCGCGTCCTTTACGCCGATGCGGCCAGAACCATAGAGGCGCGCGACGTGAGTGTGCGGGTATCCCTGCGCTCGCTGCTCACATTGGCGCCGCACATCACGGCTCTCCGGTGCGAGGAGTTGATTATCGATTTGACCCCCAGCGACTCGCCGCTGCGCCCGCCGGTCACTCTCGCGCTGCCCGTGCCGGTACGTATCGACGAGGCGACGCTCCCGCGCATCGTACTGGGCAAGGGCGACGCGCCTTTCGTGATCACCGACCTCTCCGTGGTCTACGAGGGCGACTCCGCGGCGCACCGTGTGCGCGCGCTGTCACTGGCCGTCGGCGGCGTGGGCTTGAAGGGAAACGCTACCGTAGGGGCGGTAAGACCTTTTCAGGTCGAGGCTGCAGTCACCGCGCACAGCGCCGCGCACCCTGCAGCGCACGTAGACGCGAAACTGAGCGGAACACTGGAAGCGCTGCGTATCGCCGCGAGCAGCGATGCCGCAGGCGCGCGCGCAACCCTCGAAGCAGCGGTCGCTCCCTTCAACCCCCGGCCTCTCGAGCGGCTCGCGGCCCGGCTGGAGGGCGTCGATCTGAAGGCGTTCGATGCGCGCCTCCCGCGGACATCGATACAGGGCAGCGCTGCGCTCGCGTCCACCGGAGAGCTGTTGCAGGGAACGGTGGAATTGGAGAACGCGCTGAACGGCCTCTACGACCGCGAGCGCCTGCCGCTCAAGTCGTTGCGCTCGTCCGTGCGCACCGACATGAAAGCGCTGCAGTTCACGACACTCAATGCCGACCTGGGACCCGGCGGAGCCCTGGTCGGCAGCGGAACGCTTGCGTTGAATCGTGCGGCGCTCTCCATGCGCGCGGACCGGCTCAATCTCGCGGGGCTGCACGGGAAATTGCGTAGGACCCGCTTGAACGGCCGCATCGATGTCGCGGCAACGATGGAAGTCCAATCGATCAGCGCGGCGTTGGCCGAAGGGCCGTTGCTGCTCGATTTCGATGCCCGCCGCGCCGGCGCTCTCGTTGAGCTCAACCATGCACGGGCACGCGCGCGCGGCGGTGAAGCCCGTGCACACGGTCATATCACGTTCGCCGGCGCGCAGCCCTTCGCGGTCGAGGGTAACTTCAAGGGCTTTGATCCCGCTGCGTGGGGCGACTTCCCTGCAGGCACGGTGAGTGGCCGCATCTCGGCGAAAGGAACGCTCGCGAACCGTATTTTCTCCGCTGAACTGGCCCTCGAGCCCTCGCGGCTGCGCGGCGCCGCGCTCACCGGGCACGGGCGCGCGGAAATGAAGGGCGAGCGCATCACCGCAAACGTGGATATCGACTTCGGCGGTAACCGCCTGCAGGCTCAGGGTGCCTTCGGCAACACCACGGACGCGCTGGCCGTCGTGATCGACGCCCCGCGCCTCACCATCATCGATCCACGCCTGACGGGCCGCCTCACCGGTACGGTCCAACTGGCCGGTACGTGGCAGGCGCCGGGCGCGAAGTTCGACCTCTCGGGCAAGGAGCTCGCCTACGCGGACCAGTGGCGCGCCGGCAGCATCAGTGCCCGTGGAATCTACGCGAGGGCGCCTGAAGGGCCGCTGGAACTGGCCGCCGTCGCAACGGGCATCTCAGGACCGGCGTGGCGCATCGACCGCGGAAATATCGATATCAAGGGCACCCGCGTCAAGCATACCGTCGCGATCAATGCGCGAGGCAGCTCGCTTGATCTCACGGCGCGTGCGGTGGGCGGCTGGCAAACCGTGCGCGGCTGGGCGGGCACGGTGCACGAAATCGTCAATCGAGGGAGCGTGCCGGTCGTGCTTGAAGCGCCGTTCGCGATCGAGGCAGGCGCCGAGCGGCTACAGCTGGGAGCGGTAAAGGCACAGATTCTCGGGGGCCGGCTGGATGTGCGCGGCGCGCGTTTCGAGGCGAATCGCATGACGTCCGAGGGGCGCTTCGATGCGATACCCGTGCGCACCATACTCGCGCTCGCAGGAGTGCCGCCGGATACCGGAGGCACGCTCAGCCTGTCGGGCACCTGGTCGCTCGCCACCACGCCGCGCTGGAATGGCACGTTATCGATGCGCCGCGATGCCGGCGATGTCGCGCTCGGCGCCGGAAACGTCCTGCCGCTGGGACTGGAGACGCTGACCCTGGACGCGCGCGTCATCGATGATCGCATCGAATACCGCGGCGCGCTACGCTCGAAGGTCGCCACCGGGAATCTCGAGGGAACCCTCTTGCCCGTAAATGCAGGGAGCGCACCGCGAATCGCCGCGACGTCGCCACTACGCTTGTCCGGAAATATCGAAGTCTCACGCCTGGCCGCGCTGGGTGAGTTCACCGATGCAACTGTGCGCTTCGACGGGCGTGCGAAAGCGGCTTTTACCGCGCGCGGGACACTGCGCGAGCCGCTCTTCACGGGCACCCTCGAGGCAAGCGACCTTTCCGTGGCGCAGCCCCCGGAGGGCGTGGACCTGCGCGGCGGCACGCTGCACGCTGAGCTTGCCGAGCGCGAGATCCAGGTCCGGTCGTTCGTCATACGAGGCGGCGAGGGCACCTTCAAGGCGAGCGGCGTCCTCGCGCAGGGCGCGAGCCGCCGCGCCGCCCTCGACTGGCAGGCAGAGCGATTGACCTTGCTTAACCGACCGGACCGGCGCCTGGTCGTGACCGGGAAGGGCAATGCAACCCTCGAAGGTACGAAGCTCGCGCTGACCGGCGAGGTGCGCGCGGACTCGGGCCACATCGAACTGCGCTCGAACCAATTGCCTGCGCTGGGCGAAGACGTTGTGATCATTGGCCGCAAGCGGGACGCCGCGGAACGGAGCAGGCTGCAGGGTGCGACGCTCGATCTTACGCTCGATTTCGGCGACCAATTTCGCCTGTCCGGTCGCGGGCTCGACACCACTCTCGCCGGGCGCGCACGCGTGCAGACCAACGCCGTCGGGAATCTCATCGCCAAGGGCGAAGTGCGCACGGTACGTGGCGTTTATCATGCCTTTGGGCAGCGACTGGAGCTTGAGCGCGGCCGTCTCATCTTCGACGGGTCCATTGAAGATCCGCGGCTCGATATCCGCGCCATGCGCAAGCGACAGCAGGTCGAGGCCGGAGTCGAAATCCAGGGGACGGTCCGCTCGCCTTTCGTGCGGATCGTATCGGAGCCGGCGCTGCCGGAGAACGAAGCGCTCTCGTGGCTGGTGCTGGGCCACGGATCGCGCGACGCCTCCAGCGGCGACCTGTCCATGCTGCCGCTCGCTGCCGCGGCATTGCTCAACCAGGACCAGTCGAACGGAGGAATCGCCGGCCGGTTCGGGCTAGACACCATAGGCATGCGGCGTGACGCGGTGGCAGGCCAGATCATCGCGGTCGGCAAGCGTGTCACCGACGATCTCTACGTCGTGTACGAGCAGGGTATGGGTAACGCTGCGCAGGCCCTCAAGCTGGAATACAACCTCGGGCGGCGCTGGCTCGTGCGCGCTGAAGCCGGCACCGCGAGCGCGATCGGTCTTTTCTTCCGCTGGGCATTTGACTAGAAGGTATCTCAAAATCCATTACGGCCACGGAAGCACACGGAAGTTTTCGAATGACTAACCGAATCGGATGCTTGTCCGTGTATTTCCGTGTGATTCGGTGGCTATTTTGAGACCGGTTCTAGAAACCTGGCAGGAAAAATAAAAAAGCTGGCCGCGGCCAGCTTTTTTTGAGGATTGCCGGGATTATTTTTGCGCATTTACGAATTCAACCGCTGCCTTCAGGTCCTTGTCGGACGCCGAGATCTTCGGATGTCCTTTTCCTTCCTTCAGCTTGGCAACCTGCGCCGCCTGGTCGCCCTTCTTGGCCGCGATGTCCTTGAAGGATGGTCCCATCTTTGCATGACAGTTATTGCAACCCTTGGACTTGACGACATCGGCCCCGGACGCCGCGAAGACGGGGCCGGCTGCAATCGCTACCGTCACTGCTACGACAAATCGCAATGTGCTCATGAAATGCTCCTTCTGTTGTTGGACGCCCGTATACTAACGCCCGGCCGGCTATCCGGTTTACGTGTGACAAGACGGCTGACGCCATCTTTTCTGCCGCCATTGCCACTGTAGTAGCAGGGAAACCCGAATCGCGGCGGTACCCCGCCAGTCGTTGCTTAGGCCCGCCAGGCGCAGTACGGCTGCGAAGTGTGAAGCAGGAACAATCATGCCCGGCAACCTTCGGGCTTGTGGTCAGTGCAGGACGACCTCTACCGTGAGCGATCTCTGCTTCCAGTACAGGCCGTCCAGCCGGAACGCCACCTTGTATAGCGCCTCGGATTCGACGCCCGCGAACGTGACCAATGCCCCGGGGCGGGAGCCGTCGCCTTCCACCTTCAGGATGGCCGTGCAGGGCGGCAGACCGTATTTCTGCAGCAAGGCTCTCAGGTCCTCGTCGGTGGTCTCAGGCGAGAGATTTCCAACCCAGAGTCTCATGTCGGCTTTCCTCCAAAGAAGGCAGGAGCGATGTCCGCGACTGGAATCTTCAGGATCGTCGTGCCCGGAAAAATCATCGCGCAGCCGATATCTTACCGCCAAGTGCGGCCCGATTGAACTCTCCTCCCGGCACGCCGCCGAGCAACAGCTCGGCGGCGCGTTTTCGATCGCGCTGGAGATCGGCAGCAGACCGAGACCGAGCGCAGCGCCGAAATGGAAGTGCCAAATCGAGACCGGACATAGGGCCGCCCGCCGTCTTACAACGTCCGTTTTGCCGCTGCCAGTTCTTTCAACTTTGCCGCGCCGACTTTCGGATACGTGAGATCGAGCGAGGCGAGCGCGTCGATGACTGCGGCAGCCACCACGGCGCGGGTAAACCACTTGTTGTCGGCCGGCACGACGTACCACGGCGCCGCTTTCGTGGCGGTGTTCCGAATCATGTCTTCGTAGGCTTTCATGTAATCGTCCCAGTATGCGCGCTCCCTCGCGTCATTCGCCGAGAACTTCCAGTTTTTTTCGGGCTCTTCGATACGCTCGAGGAACCGCTTCTTCTGCTCCTTCTTGGAGACGTGCAAAAAGAACTTGCGAATCGCGATGCCGTTGCGAGTCAGGTAGCGCTCGCATCTGCGGATGTCCTGAAAACGCTCCTCCCAGATGTCCTTCGTGACCAGTACGGGCGGCAGCTTCTGCTTTTCCAAGAATTCCCGATGCACCCGCACGACCAGGGTTTCCTCGTAATAGCTGCGATTGAAAATGCCGATGCGGCCGCGCTCGGGCAGGCATCTCATGCAGCGCCAGAGGTAGTCGTGGTCGAGATCTTCGCTGGTCGGCGCCTTGAACGAAAAAACCTGGCAGCCTTGTGGATTGACGCCCGACATGACGTGCTTGATCGCACCGTCTTTCCCCGCCGCATCCATCGCCTGGAAGATCAGCAGCACGGCCCAATTGTCCTGGGCGTAAAGCATGTCCTGCAGCTCGGCGAGCGCTTCGATGCCCGTGGCAAGGGCTTCCTTGGCGCGCGGCTTGTCTTCGGACGTCAGGTCGAGGGTGTCGCCGGGGTCGATGTCTTTCAAGCGAAAGCTGTCATCGGTGACGCGGAAAGGCTTGGCAAGCTCGCGCGCCTTCTTGATCACTTGCTTCATTTCCTTGTTGTTCACAGGTTCACCTCGTTTCTTGGTTATTTCTGATGCTCGGGCAACTGGTGGCCTTCTCCTTCATCAGCTGAAGCTCGGTGAGTTATAGTCCAGAGACACGATTCTTCTGGGAGTCGGCGCGTCCTGAGCCTGTAGCGTGTCCGGGGTTCCCGTGTGCAACCCAACCAGAACAACAATAGCCGGGCTCGCGGCAAGTCGATAGGATCGGGTTGTCCTTTTCATACTCCTACTCCACCCCCTGAGAAACCCAATCGGCAATCCGATTGTAGCGAGCCCAAACTACAGGAGTACCCAGGGAATCGAAACTGACCTTTGGTGTAGGTCAAGCCGTCAGATCAATGCTGAGGATCAGATTGGACCTTCGTGTAGCCGCATGATCTGCTGTTGCGTTGATGGCGTGCAGGGGGGTCAGTTCGGAGCCTGCGATACTGAGTCACTGTTGTTCGCTGCGCCTCGGCGGAAGCTATCATGCCTGTCAACTCATGATCTCCGGAGGGTCGATGAACGGCTTCGAGGTTCTCCGCCATGCTTTGGATCGAGACTCGGCGATGGCTGGTGACGCCGCCGCGCTGCGCGCCTCAGTGTGCGTCCTCGTCGCCGGGGCCGATCAGATCCCGGGTGTGTGTCTCATCCGTCGAGCAAAGTGGGCCGACGATCCCTGGTCCGGGCACATTGGTCTCCCCGGAGGATCGCGCCGGGGCAACGAGACGCCAGTGGAAACGGTCCAGCGCGAGGTGAAGGAAGAGGTCGGCATCTCTATCACCGAGGTGGAAGAATTGACCGCCTTGCCGCAGCTCCGGATCCGTCTGGCGGGACGTGAGCGAACCTTACTCCTCGATTCGTTCGTCTACCACGTCACGGGCCAAGTGCCTGAGCTACGATGCAGCACTGAGATCCACTTCGCGTTCTGGGTTCCCGTGGTTGACTTGTGGAATCCCATGAACCTCGATCACCTCGCGCTCGGTGATCAA
>DATFWO010000033.1:0-23212 GCA_035259205.1 Burkholderiales bacterium
TTTCCCGGCGTATAGCTCGCCATCCCGTCCCTGATCCGCCGCTCCCGCCACCAGCTCGTCATGGGCACGATGACGCGAAGAACCTCCCGAAAGAACAGGCGCGCGGCGACCAGCCCCTGCAGATAGGCGACGTGCGCCTCCTCGCCGCTCTTGCGGGGCAGCGCGAGGTTTCTAACCCGCTCCGCAACCAGAAATGCCACCGGGCCTGCGGGTCGTGTCTTGTATGGGGTGACCAGCAAGTCCAGCGCCGCGGCAGGCCTGCTCGCAAAGGCGATCCATACGTCGCCCAGGATGGGCGAATCCTGCAACTGCCGCCGGTCGTTGGTGGGACCGAGCAGCACGAAGTCGACGATCGCCCGCGAAGAGGTGGCCATGTCTCACGTTTTCCTTTTGTCGCTTCGACAATTGCGCACCGGGACGCCTCGAGACGCCGACATCGAGACCGGATCGCGCGTCAAATCGTCTCCAGTTTCGAGTCCTTGAGCGTGGCGACGTAGCCGTCGATCGCCTCGTTCACTTTCTTCCAGCTCTTGAGCTGCTTCATGCTGCCTATCCACCGCTTGACGTTCGGGCAGGCCGCGTAGTCGCAGCGGACCGCCTCCCCGAGCGCGACGAAGGGTGCGCCGAAATAATCGGCGATAGTGATCTGATCGCCGCACAGATAGGCGTGCTTCCCGATCAGGTTCTGATCGAGCACCTGGAGCCAGCGCTGCGCTCTCTCCTTGCCCCAGGCGAGTGTCGCCGCTTGGACAGCATCGCTCGAACGCTTGTGCGTGGGCAGGATCTGGGGATAGACGAATCCGTAGGCGAGGTCCCGGCACAACTGCGTGTTGATCCAGTCCATCCTCTCGTTGACCCGGGCGCGCTGCCGCAGCTCCTTGGGGTAGGCCGGGGAATCGACCTTGTCGGCGAGATATTTGAGGATCGCCGAGCTTTCCGAGAGGCGGAAGTCACCGTCCTCCAGGGTCGGCACCAGCTGGCTCGGGTTGACGGCCGCATAGGGCGGCTTGACGTGCTCGCCGGTGAAGAGGTCGACGAGCTGCATCTCTGCGGCGATCCCGCTTTCCGCAACGAACAGCATGACCGACCGGCTCGTGGTCGAAGCGGGGTGGTAGTAGATCTTCATAGCGCGGTTTCCTCCATTGTCGGGTCGACGATATCGACGTCATCACCAGAGCACGAAAAGCGTTCATCGCCTCACCGCGATTGCCGTCAATATTCCCTGCATGATCGCGAGCGGGGTAGGCGGGCAGCCCGGGACCGCCACGTCGACCGGAATCACGTTGGACACCCGCCCGCGGCTTGCGTAGCTCTCGCCGAAGATGCTGCCCGTGCAGCCGCAATCGCCGATCGCCACGACGAGCTTCGGCTCCGGCGTCGCATCATAGGTCCGTTTCAGGGCCGTTTCCATATGTCGCGATACCGGGCCGGTGACCAGCAGCAGGTCGGCGTGGCGCGGGCTGGCTACGAACTTGATGCCCAGTCCCTCGAGGTTGTAGTACGGATTGTTGAGCGAATTGATCTCCAGCTCGCAGCCGTTGCACGAGCCGGCATCGACGTGGCGGATGGTGAGAGCCCCGGCGAAGTATCCGAGCACGTCCGAGCGCAGGCGCGCGGCGACGACGCGCAGCGCCTCGTCCGGCTCCGGCGGCGCCTCGGTCTTGATGCCGGTGACGACGATTTGTTTCAGCAGGTGATACATGCTGCTCGGATCAGTAGTAAACGGATGCGCGGCCTTGCGTTTTTCCGCTCACTGCCAACGTTTACCGCTCACTGTTTTCATAGGTCGTGCCCCGAATACGACAGGTTAAACGACTTGTTGATCAGCGGAAAATCGGGAACGATGTTGCCCAGAACGGCGCGCTCGAGCGCCGGCCAGTTCTGCCAGGAAGGATCGTGCGGGTGGCAGCGGCGTATGCCGCCGCCGGGCGCGATCTCGATGGCGATGAATACCTCGCCGCGCCACCCTTCCACCCAGCCCACTCCCAATGAGCCCTCCGTCGCCGACGGAACGGGCGCGGCAAGCTCGCCGAACGGCAGCCGCTCCAGTATCAGCCGCGAGATCCGCAGCGACTCGAAGATTTCCTCGAAACGCACGGTGACGCGCGCGGCGACGTCCCCGTTGCGATGCGTTGCCATGCGCACGTCGAGCTCCCGATAAGGAATACAGGGATGTCCCACCCGCAGATCCCACGCCTGCCCGCTCGCGCGCCCGGCCATGCCCGCCAGTCCGAGGCGGTCGGCCAGCTCGGGCGCGACCCGCCCGCATTTGATGAAGCGGTCCTGCAACCCCGCGTGCTCGTCGTAGACGTACTTGAGCGCCATTACCGAATGCTCGAGCGCGTCGACTTCACGCTGCAGCACGCCGATGCCATCGGCGCTGATGTCCCGGGCCACTCCACCCGGCACGATCGCGTCCATCAGATAGCGATGACCAAACACAATCGCATTAGTGCGCAGCACGTCCTCCCTGAGACGGGAAAACTGCGCCAGACCGAACGCAAGCCCCGCGTCGTTCCCCAGGAAGCCGAGATCCCACAGATGCTGACCGGCACGCTCCCGCTCGAGGAGCAGCGCGCGCAGCCATAATGCACGCATCGGAGGCGTGATCTCCATCGCCGCTTCTACCGCCATGGCATAGGCCCACGCGTAGGCTACGGTCGAGTCGCCGGAAATGCGGCCCGCAAGCCTCGCCCCTTCCGCGACCGTCATCGTCTCGAAGCGCTTCTCTATGCCCTTGTGCTTGTAGCCGAGCCGCTCTTCCAGCCGCAGGACGCCCTCGCCGACGATGGAAAAACGGAAATGCCCGGGCTCTATCGTGCCGGCGTGCACCGGGCCGACCGGGATCTCGTGTACGCCCTCGCCTTCCACGCGAACAAACGGATAGCCATCTGTTTCTTCGGTTCCAAGTTTCAAGTTTGAAGTTTCAGTTTGCGCGGCGTTTTCTTTCGACTTGGAACTTGAAGCCTCAACTTTGAAGCTGGCGTCCTTCCGCAGTGGAAAGACGTCCGCCGGCCACGCGGCATGGCGCAGCCACTTGCGCTGATCGGCAGCGTTCTCGGCACTCAACCCCAGGAGATCGCGCGTCGCGCGCTGCATGCGGTTCGCAGCGGGAAATATGTCGGACACATCCGGAAAGCCGGCACCCTCGAGCGGCAATGTGATCCACAACAATCCCGCCCGCACCGTCAGCGTCGCGTGCACGAAGTACCCCTCGCCCCGATCGCCGTTATCGGCTCCCCACAACGCGACCAGCCGTCCCCCCTTCTCGCGCACCTGCGTGCAGGCAGTGCGCCATTGCTGCGCGTCAACGCGACCGTGCCAAACCGGCATCGCGCCCGGCAGCGGGGCCAGCTCGAACTGGAAGTCTTCAAGTTTCATACGAAGCCATGAGCCGGCGAACCTCGAGCGAACACGTGGGCGCGGTTGACCGCTGGATACCCATCACTCATCACTCATCACCCATCACGCATCATCCAATAAGCGCTGCTGCCTGCCGGTACCAGGCGACGAGGTAGGACGGAATATAGAGGCCGAGCAGCAGCACGATCGCCAGGTGAACGAACACCGGCACGAGCGCCGGCGGATGCGGCAGGCGCTCGGCGGTCGCGCTGCCGAATACCATCGGCTGCACCTTGCCGAAGATCGCGGCAAAAGCCACACCCAGCGCGGCAAGCAGGAGCGGCGTGGCCCACGGCTGCTCGTGCATCGTCACCGTGAGTATCATGAATTCGCTCGCGAACACACCGAACGGCGGCATGCCGAGAATGGCGAGGCTGCCGAGCATCAGTCCCCAGCCGATGGTCGGATTGCTCTCGATCAACCCGCGGATGTCGGCCATGACCTGCGTGCCGGATTTCTGCGCGGCATGGCCGACGGCGAAAAAGATCGCTGACTTGGTCAACGAGTGCACCGTCATGTGCAGCAATCCGGCGAAGGTGGCGAGGGCCCCGCCCATGCCGAAGGCAAAGGTCATCAGCCCCATGTGCTCGACCGAGGAATAGGCGAAGAGGCGCTTGGCGTCTTTCTGACGCGACAGCAGGAACGCGGCCACCAACACCGACAGCAGTCCGAACCCCATCATCAGGTTTCCGGCAAAGTGAGTGCCGAGCGCGCCTTCCACCAGCACCTTGGTGCGCACTACCGCGTACAGCGCCACGTTGAGCAGCAACCCCGACAGCACTGCCGAGACCGGCGTCGGGCCTTCGGCATGCGCGTCGGGCAGCCAGTTGTGCAGCGGCGCCAGTCCGACCTTGGTACCGTAGCCGACCAGCAGGAACACAAACGCAAGCCCCAGCACCGTCGGCTCGAGCTGTTCCTTGACCTCGTAGAGGTGCGTCCATAGCAGCGCGGTGCCGCCGGCGCCCAGCACCTTTTCGGCGGCGAAATAGAGCAGTATGGTTCCGAACAGCGCCTGGGCAAGCCCCACGCCGCACAGGATGAAGTATTTCCACGCGGCCTCGAGGCTCGCCGGCGTGCGGTACAGGCTCACCAGCAGCACCGTGGTGAGCGTGGCCGCCTCCATTGCCACCCACAGAATGCCCACGTTGTTGGTCAGCAGCACGAGCAGCATCGCGAACGTGAACATCTGGAACATGCTGTGGTAGAGCCGCAGCCGGTTGGGCGAGAGCTTGCCGAGGTGCAGCTCGATGCGCATGTAGGGCCGGCTGAACAGGGATGTGGTGAACGCGACGAACGCCGTGAGCGCCACCAGGAACACGTTGAACGAGTCGACGAAGAACGTCTCGTCCCACAGCAGCACCGGTCCGTAGCCGATGATGCGCACGGTGAGCGCCGCAGCCGCCACGAACGTGAGCAGGCTCATCCCCGAGTTGAGCTCCGGAGCGAAATCGCGGTGGCCCCAGAGCGCCAGCAGGACGCCGCCGGCGAAAGGTATGCCAAGCACGAGCAGGACTTCCATCACCGCTCCTTCAGCTTCTCGAGGTGGTGGATGTCGAGACTCTCGAACCGCTCGCGTATGTGGAAGAAGAACACGCCGAAAATCAGGGTGCCGACCAGGACGTCGAGCGCGATGCCGAGCTCGACCACCATGGGCATGCCGTAGGTGGCCGAAGTCGCGGCGAAAAACAGGCCGTTTTCCATCGCGAGAAAGCCGATCACCTGCGATACCGCCTTGCGCCGCGTAATCATCATCAGGAACGCGAGCAGGATGCAGGCGGTGGCGATGCCGACCGTGCTCTTGGTGACCGTGCCCGCGATCTGCGAGATCGGGGCGGCGAGATTGAACGCGAAGATCACCAGCACGATGCCGATCAGCATCGTCGTCGGTATGTCGATCAGCGTCTCGACATCCCAGCGCACGTTCAGCGCGTTGATGAGGCGGTGCATGATCCACGGCAGCAGCAGCACCTTGAGCGCCAGGGTCACCAGCGCGGAGTAATAGAGATGCCCCTGGTGCGTCGAGTACGCGACCACGACGGTCGAGAGGACCAGCACCAGCCCCTGCGCAGCGAAGAGGTTGATGAGCGACAGGATTCGCCGCTGCGTGAGCATGGCGAATGCAAGGAGGAGCAGCAGCGCTGCAAACAGGTTGATGAGCTGGCCGGAGAGCTGCAGTGGCGGCATGTCAGGTTTCGAGCACGAAGTGGGTCAGCATGCCGAGTGTGGCGAGAAGGAAGGCCGTGCCGAGGAACTCAGGCGCTCGAAAGATGCGCATTTTCGCCGACAGCGTCTCGAGCAGCGCCAGGCCGGCGCCGGCCAGCGCGAGCTTTACCACCAGGGCGGCGAGGGCAATCGGCAACCCGACCCAGTCGCCGGCCTCCGCGATGCCCCAGGGCACGAACAGGGCGATTCCGATCGTGATGTAGGCGGTGAGCTTGAGGCTCGACGCCCATTCGATGAGCGCCAGGTGCCGCGCCGAGTATTCGAGGATCATCGCCTCGTGAATCATCGTGAGCTCGAGGTGCGTGGACGGGTTGTCGATCGGTATGCGCGCGTTCTCCGCCAGCAATACCGTGACGAATGCGACCGCCGCCAGCGCCATGCTCGGATAGATCACGAACTCGCCCTGGCCGAGGGTCTCGACGATCGTCACCAGCGAAGTGGAGTGGCTGATGAGCGAGGCGGTGAACAGCGTCATCAGCATCGCCGGCTCCGCGAGAAAGCCGATCATCATCTCGCGCCGCGCGCCGAGCGTGCCGAACGAGGTGCCGACATCCATGCCCGCAAGCGACACGAATACGCGCGCCAGGGCAAAGAGTCCGACCAGGGCGACCACGTCGGCGGCCGGCGCAAACGGCAGCGACGTCGCGAGCACCGGCACGATGCCGACCGCTACCCACATGCAGCCGAACAGAATGTACGGCGTGGAACGGAACAGCGGGGAGGCATTGTGCGCGATCACCACGTCCTTGTGGAACAGCTTGTTCAAGACCTTGTACGGCTGCCAGATTCCCGCACCGCTCTTGTTCTGGAGCCAGGCGCGGCACTGATTCACCCAGCCCAGCACGAGCGGCGCGATCAGCACGACCAGCACCGACTGCAGCACCTGGAAAACGATTCCGCTCGCCTGGTTCATTGTGCGAATACCAGCAATGCAATAAGCGTCACGAAGCTGTACAGCAGGTACACCGAGATGCGCCCCTGCTGCAGCTTCCCGACGTGAACGGAGAGAAATTCGGCGAGGCGCCCGATCGGGAGATACATCCAGGGCCAGTGACGGTCCCCGACTTCCTGTCGAAAGACGGGCCGGGCGTCGTCGGGGCGCGGAATCTCGCGCTGTATCAGGAAGAACGGCGCGAAGATGTGTCGGATCGGCTGCCCGAACCCGTCGGCCGTATCCTCCATCCGGGAAGTCTGCGCGGGATACCCGCAGTCCCACGGATCGGACCGGCGCAGCCTGCCATGATAGATGTGGCGCACCACGATGTAGGTCACTCCGAACACTGCGGCGATGCCCGACAGGAAAACGATCGGGCTGTAGCTGGCCTGCGCGCCGGATATCGGCACCAGCCACAACCAGCCCGCGCTCGCCGAGTCGGGCAGGCCGGACCCGATCAATGCCAGGCTGACGCTGTTCAATTGACCGATCATGAACACCGGCAGCAGCCCGAGCGCGAAGCAGGCGAGCGCCAGCCACAGCATGCCGGCCCGCTCCCACCCGCTCGCATCGCGCGGCGGCTCGGCCAGCTCGTGCCGGTGCTGCCCGAGAAAGGCGATGCCGTAGACCTTGACGAAGCACATGCCGGTGAGGGCCCCCGAGAGAGCGAGCACCGCCGCGACGATCGGCACGAGGCTGCGCACCACGCTGCTCTGGAGCACGGGCGCCTGCAGCGACGCCTGGAAGGTCAGCCACTCGGAGACGAAGCCGTTCAACGGCGGCAGCGCCGAGATCGCCAGCGCTCCGATCAGAAAATAAAGAGCGGTGTGCGGCATGTAGCGGATGAGCCCGCCCATCTCGTTCAGGTTTCTGAGGCCGGTTGATTTCAGGATCGCGCCGGCGCCGAGGAACAGCAGCCCCTTGAACACGGCGTGATTGAGCGTGTGATACAGCCCGGCGATCAGCGCGAGCGCGCCCGGCACCGGGTGGCCGCTGCCGATGAACACCATCGACAAGCCGACGCCGATCAGGATGATCCCGATATTCTCGACCGAGTGGTAGGCGAGCAGGCGCTTGAGATCATGCTGCATCAGCGCGAACAGCACGCCGAAGAGCGAAGTGAACGCGCCAAACAACAGCACGGTGAGCCCCCATTCCCAGCGTATTTCGCCGATCAGGTCGTAGATCACGCGCAGCATGCCGTAGATGGCGGTCTTGAGCATCACGCCCGACATCAGCGCGGATACCGGTGACGGCGCGGCCGGGTGGGCTTCCGGCAGCCACACGTGCAGCGGCAGCATGCCCGCTTTGGCGCCGAAGCCGAAAAACGCCAGCACGAACGCGACGGTCGCCCAGAATCCGGAGAGGTCGGCCTGGCGCAACGCATCGAACGTGTAGTCGCCGTGGCCCCCGTGCAGGACGCCAAAGCACAGCAGTATGCCGAGCGCGCCGACGTGCGCGACCAGCAGGTAGATGAAGCCCGCTGCGCGGTTTTGCTCGCTGTGGTGCTCGGTGGTGACGAGGAAATACGAGGACAGCGCCATCGACTCCCAGGTGATCATGAAGAGATAAGCGTCGTCGGCGATCAGCACGAAGCCCATGCTGGCGAGGAATACGTGGTATTGCAGGCACAGCATCCCGAGCGCTCTTCCGTCGGTGCCGCGGAAGTAGCCGGCGGAGCACAGCGAAATACCGAACGAGACGCCGCCCAGCAACAGCAGGAAGAATCCGGACAGCGGGTCGACGCGCACGTGAAACGGCAGGTCGGGCAATCCGGCCGGCAGGACCGCCGTGCTGACCGGCGCACTCATCGCCCACAAGCCCGCGGCGGCGAGCCCTAGAGCAAGCAGCGCACCGGCGGGAAAAACCATGCCGGTGATGACGCGCGGCGCCCTCATGCACAGGACGCCGACGAGCCCGAGCCCGATCCAGAGCACGGACAGAGTGATCGCCGCCTCGACCGGTTGGAATGACGAGAAATCCATACGAGGCTATCGACGCCTCAACGCCCCGACCGTCGACGCATTCAAGGGCGCGCGGAGAAGTCTCCCTGATTCTTCACGCGGCAAAGGACGGATTTTATTCGCTCCGCGCCCTCGCGCGCAATTTTCTTCCAGCCCGCGTCGCCCGAGGGTCTATTGACTTCGATACGAGCAGGCGCAACATACCTCTCGGAGCGAAAGGATTCCGGAGCCGCCGCGATGAAATACAAGGACTACTACAAGATCCTGGGTGTCGATCGCACCGCCAGCGGCGAGGCCATCAAGAAGGCGTACCGGAAGCTCGCGCAAAAATATCATCCGGACGTCTCCAAGGATCCCGCAGGCGAGGAGAAATTCAAGGAGATCGGCGAAGCGTACGAGACCTTGAAGGATCCGGAAAAACGCGCCGCCTACGATCAACTCGGCAGCTACCAGCCGGGGCAGGACTTCCGGCCGCCGCCCGACTGGGGCAGGCAGTACGGCGACACGCAATTCTCGTTCGACGACATCGACCTGGCAGATCTGTTCGCGGGCATGGCGGGCGGCCGGCATCGCGCGGGACACGCCGGCGGGCAGATCCGCATGCCCGGCCAGGACTACGAAGTCACCGCCCATATCTCGCTGGAAGAAGCCTATCGCGGCACCGAAGTCGAGCTGAATCTCAGCGCGCCGGAGCTCGACGAGAATGGCCTCTTGCGCCGTGTGCCCCGCACGTTCAGGGTGCGCATACCCAAAGGCGCTACCGATGGGCAGAGATTGAGGCTCGCCGGGAGAGGCGGCAAGGGACTCAACGGCGGCCGCGATGGCGATCTGTACATCAATGTCGCGTTGCATCCGCATGCCCTGTTTCGCGTGAGCGGGCACGACCTGTACCTGGATTTGCCGATAACCCCGTGGGAAGCGGTGCTGGGCGGCACCGTCGAAGTGCCGACACTGGGCGGCTCCGTAAACCTGAAAGTGCCGCCCAACACCCGCGCCGGGCAGCAATTGCGGCTATCCAGGCGCGGACTGCCCACGCCCAAAGGTGAAGCCGGCGATCTCTACGCCATCGTGCAAATCGTGGTGCCGACTGCTGCGAGTGAGCGAGAACGCGAGCTGTTCAGGCAGCTTGCGCAAGCCTCGACCTTCAACCCGCGCGGCCATTTTCAGCAGGAGGTGAGCAGTGGAACCTGAGCACGCCGAAGCCGTGTGGCTGACGGAAGACCATCGGTTCTCCCTGGCCGAGCTCACGGAGCTGTCGAGCCTGTCCGAGGCGGAGCTGCGCGAGCTCGTCGACTACGGCTGCATCGCACCTGTCGATCCCGGGTCGTCGCAGTGGGTGTTCACCGCAGAATGCCTGTGGACGGTGCGCACCGCATCACGCATCCGCGCAGGCTTCGACCTCGAGCCCCACGGGATGGCGCTGGTCGTAACGCTGCTGGAGCGCATCCGCGACCTCGAAGCGCAGCTCGACGCCCTGCGCGCGCGAACACCGCGGCGCATGCGCTGACGCCGTGATGGGTGATGAGTGGTGTGTGATGAGTGCTCGCTCGCCTTCGCGATTCGAGCGATTTCTGAATTGTCCATCTGCGTTGATCGGCGTTCATCGCGGTTCTAGTCAGAATTCCGATCGTTGCCGATCCGGCTTGCCGCGACGTTGGCCGGTTCGGCGATTTTCGCTGCTGCGTCGTTCCATCGACCGGGCGGTTTGCCTTCATGAGTTCCAGGCAAGATAATGGCGGTCAAAGATCGCAGGGGGGCATCCCATGTCTATCGGCCCGAGCGGGCGGCCTACCGAGGCCAGCCTGATCCCGAATGTTCTGCCATTCGAGGATGATGGATCGATTACCAAAGCAACCGACACCGGCATCACGTTCGGGCATGCAGGGCTCATTCAGGCGAACGCAACGATCGGCGATGGCCCTTATGGCTTGACCACGGGAGACTACGACGCCTATCAGGTTCAGGTTTCTGCCGGCTACACCTTGACGGCGTATGTCGAGGCGCAAATTTTTAAAACAGGGCTGGATGCCGCTATCGATGTCTACAACAGCGCAGGTACCCTGGTTGCCTCCAACAACAATGGCTCACTAGCCAATCGTAATCCGCTGGACCCGTTTATTTCGTATGTAGCACCCGCTTCTGACACGTACACAGTCGCAGTCCGAGGTGGTGGGCCGCTCGCCAATCCTTTCGATTCGGGTTCGGGAGCCGGTGTGGGCAGCACTGGCGATTACCGCATCATGATCGGTTCCGCTCTGAATGCCAACGATCCTCAAATCGTGCGTGGCACAAACAACGGAGATACGCTGACCGGTGGAAATGGCGGTGACGTTTTTTTCCCCTTGGACGACGTAAACCCCAGCGGTCACGACTTCGACCACGCCACGGGTGGGACCGGCAACGACCTCTTTGTTTGGTACGATCAGGTGAATTTCATCCCCAGCGTCCCCACGTTTGTCGTGGACGGCGGCGGCGGGACCAATGTGGTCGAGGCGATCGGCACGATCGTATTGCACACTTTCTTGTTTCAGACCTTAGGCACAATGAGGCTCGGCGCAAGCAACGGCTCCGCGTTTTTTGAGCTTCACAACACGACCGGTTCGTTCAGCGACATCAGTATGACCAACGTGCAGGGCTTCGATCTGCACTCGACCACGAGCGGCGACAAGTTCGAGTTATTCGACCTCACCGGGACATCCCTGACCGGGAGCGTTCGTTTTTTCGGCAATAGCGGCCTCAATACGGAAGATGCCAGGACAGCAACCAATCCGATCGCTTTCTATGGCGGCGACGGCGCCGATACTTTCATCGCCGGCTATCAGAATGGCACCTCGATTCTCGACGGCGGGCTGGGTGTAAACGACACGCTCTCGTTTGCGGAATTCACCGCCGGGGCCTTGCTGGACCTGCGATCTTCCAACCAGCAGAACACGCATTCTTCAACCGGCGGCACTTCGATTGCGCTTGCCTCGGTATCGAATTTCGAGTCGGTGACCGGGAGCATTTTCGACGACGAGATTATCGGTAGCCCCGGGTCCGACCTGCTCAATGGCGGCCCGGGCCCGGGCACCGACCATGACCGTCTGACCGGAGGCGGTGCCTATCCTTGGGGAGCGCCCGGTTCGGGCGACTCGCTCTCCGATTTTACGGGAGACGGGAAGGCCGACGTGCTGCAGATCGAGGGCAACGGCGAACTCGACGTCTGGACCTCGACGGGCCGCTACTTCAATAACGCCAACTACTGGCAGACCGGCGCCCGCCCGGATGACAAGATCGGCGATTTCAACGGCGACGCAAAGACCGACGTCGTCCAGTTCAATAACGACGGTTCAGGATCCGTGTGGACCTCGGCGGGGAACAGCTTCAACGCCCGTACGCTCTGGGGGATGGGCTTCACGCCGGACGACCGAATCGCCGACTTCAACGGCGACGGCAAGTCGGACGTGATCCAAATCTACAATGGAATTGCCTACGTTTGGACCTCGAGCGGCGGCAGCTTCAATCCGTACGCGCAGTGGGGCAGCGGCTTCACTGCCGATGATCGGATTGCCGATCTGAATGGGGACGGCAAAGCCGACATGCTGCAAATCTTCGGCGGCGCGGGCAATGTGTATGCGTGGACCTCCAACGGGAACGGGTTCAACGCCTATACGCAGTGGGGAACGGGCGCGACCCCGAGCGACCGGCTCGGCGACTTCAATGGCGATGGCAAGGCGGACCTGCTTCAAATCTTTAACGGCTCCGCCTACATCGCCACTTCGACTGGAACCGGCTTCAACGCCTTCCAGCAATGGGGCTCCGGCTTCACCTCCGAGGACCGGTTTGCCGACTTCAACGGCGACGGCAAGCTCGACATGCTGCAAATTTACAATGGCCGAGCCTATGTCGCGGTCTCGAACGGCAGCGCGTTTTCGCCCTATAGCCAATGGGGCTCCAGCTTACAGCCCACGGACCAGATCGCCGATCTCAATGGCGACGGCAGGGCGGACCTTTTTCAGATCTTTAACGCGAACGGTTACGTGTGGCTTTCGAATGGAAACGGCTTCGACCCCTACACCGTATGGGGAAACAGCGGAACCGGCCGTGACACCTTCTACTTCACGGGTACCTTCGGACACGACACCGTCACCGATTTCCATCCCGGCGTCGGAGGAGACGTCATCCAGTTCGACCTGGGGCGATTTGCCGATTTCAATACCGCTCTGGCGAATACGTTGGACGACGGCCAGGGCAATACGGTTATCACGGCAGGTAACGACAACATCACGCTACTGCACGTCACCAAATCGCAATTGACAGCCGGCAATTTCAATTTAACGGCAAGGCCGGTGTAGCAGGCGCGATTGGTCGGCCAAACATCACACAAGTGCGTCCCATGTCTAGCGGCCCGAGCGGACGGCCTACCGAGGCCAGCCTGATCCCGAATGTCCTGCAATCCGAGGATGATGGATCTATTACCAAAGCAACCGACACCGGCATCACGTTCGGGCATGCAGGGCTCATTCAGGCGAACGCAACGATCGGCGATGGCCCTTTTGGCTCAACCACGGGAGACTACGACGCCTATCAGGTTCAGGTTTCCGCCGGATACACCTTGACGGCGTACGTCGAGGCGCAAGTTTTTAAAGCAGGGCTGGATGCCGCTGTCGATATCTACAACAGCGCAGGTACCCTGGTTGCTTCCGACGACAATACCAGCTCGCAGCGTAATCCGCTGGACCCGTTTATTTCGTATGTAGCAGCCACTTCCGACACGTACACAGTCGCAGTCCGAGGCGGTGGGCGGTTAGCCAATCCTTTCGATTCGGGTTCGGGAGCCGGTGCGGGCAGCACCGGCGATTACCGCATCTGGATCGGTTCCGCTCTGAATGCCGACGATGCTCAAATCGTGCGTGGCACAAACAACGGAGATACGCTGACCGGCGGAAATGGCGGTGACGTTTTTTTCCCCCTGGCCGACAACAGAGGCAGCGGTCCCGACCCCTTCGATCGCGTCACGGGTGGGACCGGCAACGACCTTTTCGTTTGGTACAGTCAGCTGGGCCCCGACCCGGGCACTTACCCCAAGTTTTTCGTGGACGGCGGCGGCGGGACCAATGTGGTGGACGCGATCGGCACGCTCGTATCGCCAAACCGAACGACGCTCAGCGCAGTAAGCGGCACCGCGGAATTTCAGCTTCACAGTGGGCTCGATACGCGCGGCTTCATCGAGATGACCCACGTGCAGGGCTTCGATCTGCACTCGACCACGAGCGGCGACAAGTTCGAGTTATTCGACCTCACCGGGACCTCCCTGACCGGGAGCGTTCGTTTTTTCGGCAATAGCGGCCTCAATACGGAAGATGCCAGGGCAGCAACCAATCCGATCGCTTTCTATGGCGGCGACGGCGCCGATACTTTTATCGCCGGATATCAAAATGGCACCTCGATTCTGGACGGTGGGCTGGGTGTAAACGATACGCTCTCGTTTGCCGGATTCACCGCGGCGGCCCTGGTGGACCTGCGATCTTCCAACCAGCAGAACACTCATTCTTCGACCGGCGGCACTTCGATTGCGCTCGCCTCGATATCGAATTTCGAGTCGGTGGTCGGCAGCGCTTTCGACGACGAGATTATCGGCAGCCCCGGGTCCGACCTGATTAATGGCGGCCCGGGCAATGACCGCCTGACCGGAGGCGGTGCCTATCCCTGGGGAGCGCCCGGCTCGAACGACTCGCTCTCCGATTTTACGGGAGACCGAAAGGCCGACGTGCTGCAGATCGAGGCCAACGGAGAGCTCGACGTTTGGACCTCGACGGGCAGCTACTTCAATAACGCCAACTACTGGCAGACCGGCGCCCGCCCGGATGACAAGATCGGCGATTTCAACGGCGACGCAAAGACCGACGTCATCCAGTTCAATAACGACGGCTCAGGATCCGTGTGGACCTCGGCGGGGAGCAGCTTCAACAACCGTACTTTCTGGGGGACGGGCTTTACGCCGAGCGACCGAATCGCCGACTTCAACGGCGACGGCCAGTCCGACGTCATCCAAATCTATAATGGAATTGGCTACGTTTGGACGTCGAACGGCAGCAGCTTCAATCAGTACATGGCGTGGGGCAGCAGCTTCACTTCCGATGACCGGATTGCCGACCTGAATGGGGACGGCAAAGCCGACATGCTGCAAATCTTCGGGGGCAATGTGTACGTGTGGACCTCCAACGGGAACGGGTTCAACGCTTACACGCAGTGGGGAGCGGGCGCGACCGCGAGCGACCGGCTCGGCGACTTCAATGGCGATGGCCAGGCGGACCTTCTTCAAATCTTTAACGGGTCCGCCTACATCGCCACTTCGACTGGAACCGGATTCAACGCCTTCCAGCAATGGGGCTCCGGCTTCACCTCCGAGGACCGGTTTGCCGACTTCAATGGCGACGGCAAACTCGACATGCTGCAAATTTTCAATGGCCGAGCCTATGTCGCCGTCTCGAACGGCAGCGGGTTTTCGCCCTATAGCCAATGGGGCTCCGGCTTTCAGCCGACCGACCAGATCGCCGATTTCAATGGCGACGGCAAGGCGGACCTTTTTCAAATCTATAACGGGAACGGTTACGTGTGGCTTTCGAATGGCAACGGCTTCGCCCCATACACCGTATGGGGAAACAGCGGAACCGGCCACGACACGTTCTACTTCACGGGTACCTTCGGACACGACACCGTCACCGACTTCCGTCCCGGCGTCGGAGGAGACGTTGTCCGGTTCGACCTGGGGCAAGTTGCCGATTTCAATACTGCTCTGGCGAATACGTTTGACGACGGCCATGGCAATACAGTTATCCACTACGACGCGGCAGGTAATGACACCATCACGCTGCTGCACGTCGCCAAATCGCAATTGACAGCCGACAATTTCAATTTAACGGCAACGCCGGTGTAGCAGGAGTCCAGGGGGGTTTTGAACTTGCCCCCAGCCTTGGACCACCTGGGTTGATTTTTCTGACGGTGGGAGTTTGTCTTCCTCCGCGTCCGCGGCGTCCTCCGCGGTAAGTGTTTGACTCTCCTTGGCGTCCTCAGCGCTTCCGCGGTGAAAGGTGTCCCGCTTACCGCTCACGACTTCGGAATCAAAACTGCGGTCGTCTGCGTCGATCCGGCCTGTTGCGCCGCGGGCGCTCCCGGCGCTCGTCGCTGCCGCGTCGCTCCGCCGCCGCGGTCCGTTCGACGGTCCGGCGATCCTCACCCTTGCGGCGGTCGACGAAAGCAACTTTGTGCCCGGTTTTCGCCGCCGCCAGCCAGCGGATCCCCTCCGGATCGATGTAATAGCACTCGGACAAATCGATCACCAGGTGGCCCGCGCGTGCGACACCCTCGTGATACACCTTTTCGATGACAGGCAGCGAGCCGTAGTAGATATTGCCCCTGATCTTCAGCACGTTGCCGCGCAGGCTGATGCTGGGATGGGCCTGCTCCCATTTCGAATAGGCGATGGCGAGAACGGATCCGACGATCACGGCGCCGAACAGATCGAGGAAGAGCACTGAGAGGAAGGACGCCATGAACACGACCGCTTCGCGGCGATCCTTGAGGTGCGGCTTGATGTCCTCCCAATTGATCATGTTGGCCCCGACCACCATGATGATGGCCGCCATGGCCGGCATCGGAATGATGGCGATGAGAGGGGCGAGAAACAGCACCATCGCCAGCAGGATCACGGCCGAGATCGCAGAGGTCACGCGGCTGTTGCCGCCCAGGCTGTAGACCAGCCACATGCGGTTGAAGGAAGCGCAGGTGGGCAAGGACGACATGAAAGGCAGAAGGCAGTTGGAGACCGCATCGGCGAAGATCCCCTTGCGGCTGTCGGTGTAGTCGCCGATCTTGCGGTTCATGCGCCGCATCGCCGCCACCGTTTGAAACAGGCCGAGCAGCGCCAGGGTCACGGCACCCGGCAGGATCGAGATGATGTCCGACATGGCCTCCTGGTTGAACACCGGCAGCGAGGGGAACACGAATCCTACGGACGACAGGTTGGCGATCTGCTCGATCAGCGTATTCTGCAGACCCACCGTGGCGCTCAAGTACTCGGAATACGCCGTGCCGGCAGCAACACCGACCAGGATCGCCCAGTTGCGCAGGAGCCCGATCTGCCGCACCACCAGGGTGGTGATCAAGGTGATCAGTCCGATCTTGATGGCGTAGAGGTTGCCGAACTCCAGGACCGCCAGGAACGATTGCCAGGCGATCCACAGCGGCCACTCTCCTTCCGTATTGATGGGCAGGCCCGCGAAGCCCGTGAAGGACTTGAAGATGAGGAACAGGCCGATGCCGCAGATGAGCCCGTTGATGATCGGCTCGTTGATGAGGTCGAGCGCCCGGCCGAGCGGACGGATGAGCACGAACAGCAGCTGGATGAGACCTGCCAGCAGGATGAGCGTCAGAGCGTAACCGATGTAGTCGGCGCCGAAGGGCGGAGCGATCGGCAGCAGGGTCACTCCGATCGCGGCCGACATGGTGGTATTGGGGCCGCCGCTGAACACCCGCGACGGGTTCAGCATGGCGGTGAACAGCACGCCCCAGATCGCGGCATAGATGCCGAAATGCGGCGGCAACCCGGCCAGTGTGGTCGAGAAGGCGATCGCTTGAGGAAGGGTCACTACCGCCAGCGTCAGTCCCACCAGCAGGTTGGCGCGCAGGGCCGGCAGGATGCGCGGCAAGGCGCTGGCGATGGCGTTCATCGGTACGGCTACTGTGAGGCGTCCGTCGTGCTGTTGCTTCCGAGCGACTCGGCATACCGCGTAAGGGGTAGCATGACGGCCATCATGAGCCGCTCCCACGCGGCCACGAGAGGACCCTGCCGGTCGCCGGCCGGCCGCGGCAGGGTGCCGATGTAGTAGGCGATGTCCCGGCAGTCCTGATTTTCAAGGCTGCCTTCGTTTCCCAGCGGCATGTTACGGCAGATGAACCCGGCCATGACCGTATTGACCCTCGCGAAATTCATGCGCGAGTCGAGGCTGAAGGACTCGGGGCCCGCCAATGCCGGGTAGAGCACCCGCCCCTGCTCCACGGCGCCGAAGCCCTGGAGGCCGTGACAGTTCGCGCATTTCTGGCGGTACAGATGAGCGCCGCGGATATAGTCGTCACCTCGCTTGAGCGTCGCGGAGGCGGGAATCTCGTCGATCCCCTGCTCTGGATAGTGGTTGCCGATTTTCATGTCCAGCGCGGCAGCAAGAAACCGGCTGTAGGCAACGACATCCCGCATCAGATCATCGGCGGCATTCGGCTTGAAGCCGTTGGATGAATTGATGTAGCACTGCATCTGGCGCCATTCGTGGGGCAGCAACATGCCGGTGAATCGATCGTACATGTCCGCCATCACCCACGAGGCGCCGAGGTTGTTCGAACCCACCAGGCGATTGCCTGACGCGTCCTGTTTGTCCCCTACGCCCTGGTGGCAGTGATTGCAGGTGGTCTGCGTGCCACGGACGAAGCGATTCGCATGCCAGCGCTCGCGCTGCCCGCTCTTCGCCAGATGCCCTTGCAGGTCATCGAAGATATTGCAGCCGCGCTCAATGGCGCGGACATCCTCCTCGGTGTAGCCGCGCAGCTCGCCTGCGTTTCCGGTCGTCTTCAGGAGGTACGGCGAGCGGTAGCGCTCGCCGGCGCGCAACGCATAGCCTTGCAGCTTTGCCTTGCAGGCCGGCGTGAGCTCCACGGCCGCCTTGCGAAGCGCGTCGCGCTCGCCATGCTTGGCCAACGCCAGCAGATAGAGGCCGCCCAGCAACGACACGATCAGAGCGACCTTGAGGACCCTGGCCTGCAAAGCTCCCATGGGCCTAACCTCCTTCCTTGCGCGCGCCTTCGCTCAGCTGCAGATGGTGGGCCACCACGCGGGCCAGGATGCGCAGGTCGCGCACCGTAGGATCGTAGAGCGTGGGAACGAACCCGTCCATGCGCCCGGCAAAGCACCGCATCACCCGCTCTTCAAACGATACTCTGCGTCCGAGCGTGGGATCGAAACGATCCGAATTTACGAAGCCGTAAGCCATGTCCTCGGGGGTGTGGCAGCTGGCGCAGGCGTTTATCCGGTCCGCGGCGGTCTTGCGCGTAAAGCGCCCGGCATACTTGTAAGTCAGGAAAAACACGTTGTAGCCGTTCTGGGCGGCCCGGACGAAGTGGCCGTCTTCGCCAAAATCATTCACGTGGTACGCGGCCCGGAAGCCCTTCCAGCCGGGCTCGAAAGACACATGGCTGCGAAATACCGGAAGGTGAGAACCGAGATGCACCCAAAGCACGAAGACGGTGATCCCTGCCGCTGCGATAAGCGGGTTACCCAGCGACAGGGGAGCCCAAACCCGCCGTCGTCGCGCAGCGTCCATCAGGAGACCCTGCTCATTCGCATTATCAAAACGGCCCCATCACGGCCCGCACCATCCTGCGGTGCGGGTCATAGTCCTTGTCCTCAGCCTTTCCGATACCGGTTAACACGGCAGACTTCAAAACCTTCCTCCCCTCCTCGGTATTTTCGAGGTCGACCAGGGCGGATTGGACCAATTCGCGCAATTTGGCGGGGATCGTACGTTTCACTGCCCAGGGAAGGTGAAGCAGCTCCTCGGAGACAGCCAGCACGGTCAGCTCATCGGTATTGATGGCGTTCTTCAGCACCGGCTGCTCGATGGCGCCGTCGCCGGAGCCCGCGGCATCGGCCTGCTTGCGATAGACCCCGATAACCGAGTTGATCGGGTTGACGGCAAACTGGGATTTGAACTCGTCCTTTCTCAGCCCGGCCTGCAACAGCATGTAGACCGGCGCGATATAGCCGATCATCGCGTCCTCGCCGCCGCCGAACAGGACGGTGCGCCCGCGCAGCTGCGCGAGGCTGGTAATGCCGCTGTCCTTACGCACGTAGAGCACCCCGGCGAGTGTGCTTTTGCCGAATTCCTTGTTATGCGCTATGACCTGATAAGTCTTTGCCGAACGAATGTAGTGATATTGGTTGTACTGCACGATATCGTACTGCTGTTTCTCGACGCCCTGCCAGAACGACTGGAAGTCCTTGGATGTGACAAGGGTGACCTTGCGGCCCAGCCGCGCGCCGAGATAGTCCGCCAGCGGCGCGTAGCGCAGCGTGGTTTCGCTCGCGCTGAGCCGCGGGAATACTCCGATGATCAGGACATCGTCCGCTTGAATGACCGGCGCGAAAGCTGCCGTCGCGATCAGCCACAGCAGGGCAAAAATCCTCCCCCGCTTGCTGTGCCTGTCCGTGATGGAATTGAATTCCAGTTGCGATTTTCCTTTGAACGCAGCACGAATCACGTGGCTTCCGGTTAGTCAACTCGTGCTGTTCACGCGCTCATTTATGGTCGCGGACAATGGCGGTGATCCGGCACCGGATTGCAGCTTTTGCAGATAGGTTCGATAGGCCTCGTCATCCATGGGCCTGGCAAGGAGATAGCCTTGCGCAAGGTCGCAACCCTGCATCGTGAGGAAACTCAACTGGTCGCGGCTCTCCACTCCCTCTGCGACCACCTTGAGGTCGAGCCCCTTGGCCATGGCCAGTATCGCCTTGACCAGCAGGACGTCGTCCGGATCGTTGGGCAGGCCGGCGACGAAGCTGCGATCGATTTTCAACACATCGAACTGGAAGCGCTTCAGGTAGCTCAGCGACGAATAGCCCGTGCCGAAATCATCCAGGGACAACTTCAAGCCGACGGCACGCAGGTTGCGCAGCTCCTCGGCCACCTCATCGTGATCGTCCAGAAGCACGCTCTCGGTAATTTCGAGCTCCAGCGCCTGGGGGGGAACGCCGTACGTCGAGATCAGCTCGGCGAGCCTCCTGGAAAACCGCCTCCTGAATTGGACTCTCGAAATGTTGACTGCCAGGAATCCGGGGTTGATCCCCGCATCGTGCCACGCCGACCACTTGCGGCAAGCCTGCTCGAGAACCCAGTCGCCAATGCTGACGATCTGACCGACGGCCTCCGCCAGCGGAATGAAGACCGCCGGACTGATGGCGCCCTTCTCGGGATGATGCCAGCGCAACAGCACTTCGGCCCCGCGATGGTGCCCGGCCGCATCGAAGATCGGCTGGAAGTGGAGCGCCAGTTGACCCGACTCTATCGCCACGTTGAGGTCCTGCTCCATCTGCATCCGCTCGCGCAACCGGGTATTCATCTCCTCGGTGAAGAAAGTCGCGGAGCCGTGCCCCGTGGCTTTCGCCTGGTACATGGCGTTGTCCGCGTTCGCCATCAGCGTTTCCACGTTCTCTCCGTTATCCGGGAAGAGCGCGATCCCGATGCTGCAACGCGCTACGACCTTGCGCCCGCTCAAGTTCAGCGGCTCGGATATTGCCTTGATCAGCCGTTCCGCAATCTCTTCCACCTGCACTTCGTCGGCAATGTTGGGCGCAAGAATCAGGAACTCGTCTCCGCCGAGGCGCGCGACGGTATCGGCATCCCTCAAGACCGCGCGCAGGCGGCCTCCGGTCGCGATCAGCATTTCGTCGCCCACCGCATGGCCCAGCGAATCATTCACGCTTTTGAAATTGTCGAGATCGATGAAAAATATGGCGAACCGCTGAAGCGAGCGCCTGGCCCGGCTGATTTCCAGAGCGATCCGGTCAAAGGCCATCATCCGGTTGGGAAGGCCGGTCAGGATGTCGAAGTTGGCCTGGCGGTGCAGTTTGGCCTGCTCCGCCTTGACCGCTTCGATCATGGCGTTGAACGCCCGCGCGAGCAGTCCCAGCTCGTCGGCGGATTTCACCTTAACGGGAGCATACAGGCCGCGGCCGAGCTTCTCGGATGCCGCGATCAGGTTTTTGATCGGAAACAGGACGTTGAACCGGAACACCGCATGGATAGCCGCGCTCAGGAACAAGACGATGGCGGCGAGCACGAGCGCCTGGATTATCAATTGGCGGCGAAATTCGCTTTGCAGTGATTGCCGGCTGATACCGACCAGAAACCGTCCCAGCACCACATCGTTGTGGGTAATCGGAAACTCCAGCTGTATCAATTCGGCCCGGTGGTCCAGTGCTTGCAGCAGCTTCGATATGTCGTTCGAGTTCGCCGCCTCGAGACGTTTCCTCACCAGAGGGTCGGAGTCGTTGACGTAGGAGCTTAACGGCGCGCCCTGGGGGCTGACGATCACGCCATAGACGACGTCGGGTTGTGAAGACACCTCGCGGGTATAGTCGTTGAGCAGCAGAAAATCAAAGCCCAGTATCGCCTCCGGGCTGACCAGCGAAATCAGGCGCCCGAGCGCGCGGCCGCGTTCAACGAGTTGCTGCTCGTGGAAGCGAGTCGAGGTGTTGAGAAAATAAAGCGTGTTTGCGGCCATGGTGGCCGCCAGGATGACGAGCACGGTAAGGGTGAATTTCGCGCCCAGACCCAGCCGCATCACGTGCCCCCGCCGTTCCATTGCATCCGGATCGGCCTTTCGTCGAGTCCAGGGAGCGCAGCGACGCCCCGTCCCGGGAGTCGATAGAAATCCGATACAGGGCCGTAGATCGAGCCGGTCAGGCCGTCACGGAATTGCGTCCCCGAGCGGGGATTCAATCGCAGGTGCACCTCATCCCCCTCCGTATGGCCGGCAGGCCCACGCCGGGATTTCGTTCTTGTTGTTTCAATCGGGGTTTGCCCCTCGCTTGTGTTTATCCGCCCATACCCCCTAGTTTAACGCAAGCACCGCGCTTTACGTCACCGTGTACCAGAACCTAGCCCCGTCTCAGGTCCTGGATCGATTTCACCAGGTCACCGTCCAGGCGCCTGAGCGGCCGCGTGACGGATCGCGTATTGCCGAAGGTCGGCACGTATTGCGAATGCTTGCCCGCGCCGCCGGTGACGATCACGATGAGGTCCTCGGGTGTGGTGACCATCCGGACCGGGGCATCGAGTTCCGCGTCCGCATAGCTCTCGGCGAGCTTGCGGCGGAAGCGTCGCTCGATGCCCTCCCTCGAGAAGCGCCCCAGCGGCAAGGTCGCGCGCTCGAACAGCCATCTCTTCACGTCGGCCTTGCTCATCCCGCCGCCCGCGACCGTCTGCGCGTGCTCGGGTCCGAACGCGAGCACCGGCTGTCCAGAATAGTAAGCGTCGTTGGAGCCGGTGATGGTCATGGTGCCCGAGATCATCGTCAGTATGCCCTCGGCCGTGATGCTCTCGTGATCGTTGATGTTGTGCGGGCCCTCCGCCGCGACCACCGTTACCGTGCTCGCATGTCCGGGGAACCCCCGCTCGACGTGGAGCGGCTCCCACGGGCTGGCCGCTTCGTTTTCCGCGATGCAGAACGTGAACTTCGCCGGCGTGCCCGCCGTAGCCATATCGCCGGTTCCGGGTATCGCCGCACCGATGTTGACGAGCGCCAGCCGCACTGCGCGTCCGATCGCGGCGTTCGCCCGAAAATAGTTGCCCATGGCGTTGTGCCCCGCGTTGATGCCGACTTCCCTCGCGACCGGGCCGTTGAAGATCAGCAGCGGCGTGCACGGGTGGGTGGTCGCCTGCGTGCCATAGAGGTTGTACGGCTCCTCGGCTAGCGCCTCGATTGCCAGCATTACCAGCGGAAAATACTCGGGCTTGCAGCCCGCCATCACGGCATTCGCGGCAAGGCGTATCGGGGTCGCGGCGCCGAAGCGCGGCGGGATCCTCGCCACCGGCTGGTCGAAGTCGCGGTCGCAGTACGCCAGCATGCGCTCCACACGCTGCGGCGTCGGCGGGATAAC
>DATFWO010000034.1:0-2016 GCA_035259205.1 Burkholderiales bacterium
AGCCTGCGCCGCCTCGGCACCGACCACGTGGACGTCTACTTCAATCATGCGGTCAACGACGTGGCGCGCATGAAGAACCCGGAGTGGCACGCCTTCGTCGCGGACGCGAAGCAGCAGGGCAAGATCCGCTTCGCCGGCATGTCCGGCCACGCCGGGCACCTGATCGAGTGTCTCGACTATTCCCTCGATCACGACCTGGTCGACGCGGTGCTCGTGGCCTACAACTTCGGACAGGATCCCGCCTTCTACCAGCGCCTGCTGCGGGGCTTCGACACCATCGCGGTGCAGCCCGACCTGCCGCGCGTGATCCGCAAGGCGAAGGACAAGGGCGTCGGCGTGCTCACCATGAAGACGTTGATGGGCGCGCGCCTGAACGACATGCGGCCGTACGAGACGGGCGGGAAGACGTTCGCGCAGGCGGCCTTCCGGTGGGTGCTGTCCAATCCGGGGGTGACGGGAGTCGTCATCTCGATGACCGGCCGCGAGCGCATCGACGAGTACCTGGCCGCGTCGGGAGCCTCGGCGCTGCACGCCGGCGACCTCGTGCTGCTCGCCAGCTACCTGGGCATCCAGGGCACCGCGTACTGCCGCCACGGCTGCGCCGCGTGCGAGGATGCCTGTCCCAGCGGCGTCCCGATCGCGGAGGTCCTGCGCGCGCGCATGTATGCGCGCGACTACGAGGACCTGGCGTTCGCGCGGCGGGAGTACGCGCGCCTCGGCGACGGTGCGCGCGCGTGCCTCACCTGCACGGCGCGGGCGTGCGCGGGTGCATGTCCGCACGGGCTCGCGCCGGACGCGCTGGTTCCCGAGTCGCACCCGCTGCTCGGGTGAGTCGGGCCCCGCCTGGCGCGCGCCCGCGCTAGTCGAGCGCGGCGGCCGGGACGACCCACTCCCGCGCCAGATCCTCGATCCACGCGGCCACGCGCGACTCGTCCGCCGGCGGACTGGTGACGACCGCGAGCTCGTTGTGCCGCAGCGCCGTGGTCGGCCGGTGCGCGCCCGGTGCGTCCTCGCTCGGTCACAGCCTGTGATCGAGTCCCGCTGCGGCGCGCGTCTGGCCGAACGAGACAGAGATAAGCCACGGCAGGGCATCGTGGCTGGCCAGCAGCTGAATTTCAGATTGGCCTGATCACCGCCATCCACAGGGCAATACCTAGGCCAAACATGATGTGATTGAACAGGCTTATACGAGCCAGATGAGCATCACCGGGCGCATCCCGTCCCAGCCAGCCCATCCCCTGTGACGGGAACATGAGAAACCACGGGAAGACCGTGGTGGCCGTTCCGTAGAGGACGGCGGTGAGGGCGGTCGGCGTCGCGTGCCCCACAGCCAATAGGCAAAGGTACCCAAGGGTCAGCACGATGCCGATCGAGTAGTGCGCGGCTAATCCCAAGAGTAGTTCTCCTCGCAAGGGTGGCGTCTGCAGGATGTCCGTGTGCTTCAACTTGCCCTGCAAGAGGTAACCGATCCAGCGTCCGATCAAATCAGGACCGGTTCGGCGCGGCCCCCGGCCCGCGATGCCGAGCCGGAGAGCGATCATGGCCACGACGTCCATGGTAACGGTCGCAAGGATACCCACAATCAGGCCAACGATGAACGAACGGCTTTCCATCGTACGGCACCTGTACCTTTACTGGTTAGGATGCCGCCCAACGAGATAGAGATGAGCCCTGGCAAGGTGTCGTGGCAAACACACTGGATTCATTTCGGGACTGGGCCGTTGGCTTCATCGCAGTGTTAGGCTGCGTTGTCACGCCTCTGTCGAAGTGAAAACCGTGATCGGTCAAATCATCGCAGCAAAAAAGTCACTGATCTGGCGTGTTGACCGCCGCATGGATCGCGTTGCAGTGCCGCACGATGTTGCCATGCGCGGTCACGAAGCGCTTCAGCGGCGTGTCGATATCGTAAAAGTGGATGTTGGCGATGAAGCCGTAGATGGCGGCGTCGATGCTTCCAGGCTTTTCGCCATGCACAAAGCCGCGCGGCGGGATCAGGTCGGCGATCGCGGCGAGGTC
>DATFWO010000035.1:0-2088 GCA_035259205.1 Burkholderiales bacterium
CGGCGCTTCGGCGCCAGTCCCGATGTCATCGGCAAGACCCTACGCCTGGGGATATACGCGCGGCAGCTTTCGTACACGATCATCGGCGTGATGCCGGCGTCGATGGCCTTCGTTCAGCGAAACGTCGATCTCTGGTCGGTCAGTGCACCTGATTTCCCGTTCGCGCGCAGTCGCGATCTGACTTGGTTCCTGGGCGTCGGACGGCTGAAAGCAGGCGTGACGCTGCCACAGGCGCGCGCCGATCTCGAGACCGTGCAGGCCGATCTCGCCCGCGAATTTCCGAAGCCGGACGCGCAGATCCGCCCTGGAATCCAGCCGCTCAAAGAGCAGACGGTTGGCGGCGTGCGGCAGTCACTGTGGGTGGTGTTCGGGTCCGTGACCCTGCTGCTACTGATCGCCTGTACCAATATCGCGGCGCTGCTGGCTTCGCGAGCCGCGGGACGGCAGCACGAGATTGCAGTGCGCTTCAGCCTGGGAGCGTCACCTGCTTCCGTGGCCGCGCAGTTGCTGACCGAGGTTTTCCTGCTGGCGCTCGCGGGCGCAGGCCTGGGGCTCGGGCTCGCCGCGGCGACGGCGCGCGTTTTTCATGTGCTCGCCAGGGACTTGCCGCGCGTGGACGAGATCGGGCTCGACTGGCGTATCGTCGCGTATTCATTGCTCTGCGCGGTGGCGGCCACGCTGGCATGCGGGCTCCTGCCGGCGATTGCCGGAACGCGCCGCACTCTGGCGGGATCGCTCGCGGCGTCCGGGCGCTCGCAGGTGTCGGGGCGGCGGCCGGCGTCGTTCCTGCTCGTGGGGGGCCAGGTAGCGTTGGCAGTCATGCTGCTCGCAGGGGCCGGACTACTGCTTCGCAGCTTCCAGGAATTGGGTCGGGTCGCCGGAGGGTTCGATCCGGATCACGTGCTCACGTTCCGCATCAGCGCGTCATGGGGCGAAACGGGCGATTTGAAGGCGTCGGGGCAGACAGTAAAACGGATCCTTGAAGCGGTAGCAGCGGTGCCGGGAGTGGAATCCTCGGCCGCGACCTTCCTCTTGCCGGGCGTGCCCGGCACGTTCCCGGTCGAATTGAACGTGGCCGAGGGGCGGGCGGACAGCGACCCGAAACTCATCGCCGAATCGCGCATCGGCAGCGCCGGATTGTTTGCGACGATCCACATCCCACTCCTTGCCGGCGAGATGTGCCCGCAAGAATCCAACACCCCCGGGATGATGGTGAACCGCTCGTTCGCGAATACCTATTTCGGCGGTGAAGGCGTGATCGGCAAACATCTGGGGCAGCCGAGCAGCCCGTACTTTCCCAGCGCCGTGGTGCGCGGCATCGTCGGCGACGCACGCGAGCGCGGGCTCGATCACGAGCCCGTGCCGACCATCTACTATTGCGGCCTGATCATGCAACCCGGCCTGTACTTCCTGGCGCGCACGCATGGCGATCCGATAGCGCTGGGAGAAAGTGTTCGCGGTAAGCTGCACGAGGTCGACCCAGGCCGCTCGGTGTTCGACATCTCACCGCTGACCGCGCACCTCTCCGACGCGTTCGCGCAGAACCGACTGCGGACCGTGCTGCTGACATTCTTTGCGCTGACCGCGATTTCGCTGGCATGTATCGGGCTGTACGGCACGTTGAGCTACGCGGTGAACATCCGGCGGCGCGAGGTCGGGCTGCGGCTGGCGCTAGGAGCACTGCAGGCGCAGATCCTCTGCCAGTTCCTGGTGCAAGGCATGCGCGTGTCGTTGCTCGGTTGTGTGGCGGGACTCGGGCTGGCCGGGGCTTTCACCAAGGTGCTCGCCGGAATGCTGTTCGGCGTGTCGCCCTGGGATCCGATCACCTTGACCGGCGTCATCGTGCTGGTGATCGTGGTATCGATTGTCGCGTCGCTGCTGCCGGCCGCGCGAGCCGCAAGGGTCGAGCCAATGTGGGTGCTCCGAGAGGAGTAGGACGGTCCCGCACGATCGATAAGCGCCCACGAACACTCTGAAGGGTGCGGAAATCCTGTTACGCCGCCACAAGCTCGTACCCGTGAACGACACCGCCGAGACGATCACGGCGCAGAATGCGGACGTCGCGGCGGGGCGACGCGGTTGCAACCG